>NZ_JAWDKB010000001.1 GCF_032714495.1 Methanorbis rubei
GCCGCGCTGGCACGGCTGGACATCACAAATCTTGCCGTCTTTGACGACAAGGTTGAAGGTACAGCCTGCACCGCAGTAAGGACAGGTAGTGGTTACATACTTAATTTCCATGGATAAACCTCGGATAATAAACCCCGAGCTGCATCCATGTAATCACGTGCACCCTGATTTTCCATGGACAAAAACTCGGCTAATAGTAACTCTCGAAATTCAACATAATAACTTTTCCATTTTCTCATGTTTTTTGTATATTAATAGTGGGTTTGTACCCAAAGTTCGGCGAATCTAAATTCATTTTTTGGAATTGATTTAATTTACTGGTTAAACAGGTATGATCATGTGGCGCGCATTTTTAGGGGTTTTTGAGGATTATTTTGGTGCTTTTGCGATGGATTAACTAAACATGATTAACACACATACTGTCTTCAATATCAGACAAGTGGCACAAACTGGTGTTTTATGATCTCTATTTATTGTTTCTGATTTGAATCTGAAAACGAAGGACAATTCTGGTGAAAATTGTGATCTGCAAAGCCGCATATATCCTGCATGACGTATCTCAAAACTGTTAACATGCCGGATCGAAAAATGCAACTCGTATGAAAAAAAATGTTGAAGCTCTGCCTTCTCTCAGGCGGCTTCTGCGATGATTGGAATCACTACTTTTCTGTAGGCTCCGTCATCGCTCTGCTGGACCATCCTCAGCTCATAGACGCCGGGTTTTTCCGCCTGAATTGTCCAGGAGTACTGTCCCGCAGCATCTGGTGAGGACATGTTGTCGGTTACTTTGAGTCCCCGGGACTGCAGAGTTTTCCATGACTGTTTGCTTGGGCTCGTCACGGTTACCGTAAAACTCCGCGCGTTGATTTTTCGGATCGTATATGAGTCCATGTTCGTATTCTCCGTTCTGTATAGTATGATTAAGCAGCTATGCTGTTTAGTAATTGAGACTTTATCGTCATACTATAAAAACACGATGGTGATATTTTGCGCATAATTGCTTATCTTCAACATCGTTTTGGAAAATATTTCGCCGAATTCATCATCGACATAACTGTCGGAAATTCGGATATGAATCATAAAAAAACTCTTTGAAGCAATATCTTGAAAAACAAAGACGCCGAGGGGGAGATTTGAACTCCCGAGGTATTGCTACCAGAGGCTTTCGAGGCCACCGCCCTTCCGGACTAGACTACCTCGGCACGTCCGATTCTGTTGGCTTTTGGTATGCGCGACGCAATTTCGCTGATGTGATCAAAAACGACTCAGCCGTGCTGCATTACCTGCCTACATACATAGACTTGAACTCTAAAAAAGATAGTGTTTTTGGATATTGATCTTTACATCTGGCCTGCGCCTTTGCTGACCATCATGTCATCGACACGGATCAGGAGCATGGCAGTCTCGGATGCACTCTGAATTGCCTGACGCTTGACACGTTTCGGTTCAACAACGCCTGCTGCCTTCATGTCAACAACTTTTCCGGTGAAGACATCAAGACCTGCGTACTTCTGACCGGTTGCATGTGCCTGACGGAGGTCGATAACTTTGTCGACGGTATCAAATCCTGAGTTCTCGGCAAGAGTCTTCGGAATGATCTCGAATGCCTTTGCATAGCCCTCGATTGCGAGCTGGACACGTCCGCCCTCGGTTGCTGCGTACTCACGGATTCTCAGGGACAGCTCGGTCTCAACTGAACCGCCGCCGATCGTGTAGGAACCATCCTCAATGACATCCTGCACGACACGTTTTGCATCTTCGACTGCACGCTCAAGCTCATCAACAAGGTGCTGAGAGGATCCGCGCAGAAGAATCGTCACTGCCTGCGGGTTCTTGCAGCCTGAGAGTTTCGTCATCTCAAGGTCTTCAAGCATGTCAAGGTTGCCTGCGGTACCGATAACTTCAGGGGAAAGGTCCTCGGGTTTGTTGACAATCTGGCCGCCGAGTGCTCTTGCTGCGTACTTGAGATCCTTTTCCGGAACAAACTCAAGTGCATAGATGCCGCTCTCGCCGAGATAGTACTGAACCGGATCTGCAATTCCTTTCTGACAGAGGACAACGTTCACACCGTTCTCAACAAACTGCTGTGCCATTGCTTTCAGGGTCTCGCGTTCTGCAACAGAGAATGCTTCAAGCTGCTCGTGGGACGTGATCTTAATCTTGGATTTGGTCTGGGTCTTGGTGATCTCAAGCGGGTTTGCAATGAATGCTGCCTTCACGCCTTTGATCTTCTTCGGCATCAGTGCATCAAGTCTGGTCTTGTCGATTAAAACTCCCTTGATGAGTTCTGCGTCCATGGACTCACTGCGTTTGGTCTTGACAAGAATGTCGTCCTCGTTGACGATGGTCTTCTTGCCGACCGTGGTTGCAACTGTGCTGACTGCTTCAACAATAATGTCGCAGGCTTTGTCCATCATCATCTCAATGGACTTGCCGGTCATTGCGGTCTTTGCAATCTGTTTCAGCATTGCAGTATCCTTCGGGGTCACGTCGATTGCGAGACTGTCGAGGATCTCCATTGCCTTTGCCATGCCGAGGTTGTAGCCTTTTGCGATAACCGACGGGTGAACACCGGTATCGATCAGCTTCTCGGCCTGCTCCATAAAGGATCCGACCAGTACAACTGCGGTTGTGGTTCCGTCGCCGCACTCGTCGTCCTGGGTCTCTGCGACCTCAACAACGAGCTTTGCTCCCGGGTGCTGGACCTGAATCTGGTGGAGAATTGTCGCACCATCGTTGGTGATGACAATGTCGTCGCTTCCTTGTGCAACCAGCATTTTGTCCATGCCGCGTGGGCCAAGGGTGGTCCGAACGGTGTTGCCGAGAACTTTTGCGGCCATGATATTTGAGCGAAGCGCTTCTTGTCCGGGCACGTGCTCAACGTTTTCCCGTAAAATAACGACAGGCTGTCCTGATCTGCTTGACATAAATTCTATTATCTCCTGTACTCGTGTGATAAAAATGGAATTGAACTTCTATATATATTATGTGTATTGGGTATTTTCCCTTAGTCAACAAGCCGTATAGAGAACAGCGAGTAGACCGGAACACCGTCAACTTCGGTCATGCCGCGCTTGTCAAAGATGACGAGAATGGCAACCGGAGTCGCATTGTGTCTGCGAAGATAAGCGACGAGTTCCTTGAGGGTGTTTCCGGACGTGATGACGTCGTCGACGAGAATGCAGCGTTTGCCGCTGATTTTTCCGAAATTTCCTGAGATGCCTCCGGGTCCGTCCTCGGCATTGTGCTTGGACGGGTGGTAGATGGAGAGGTCGAGTCCGTCTTCAGCTGCAATCAGGGTTGCAAGCGGAACTCCGGAGATGGAGATGCCGACAACTGAGTCTATTTCTTCATCGACCGTGCCGCCAGTTTCCGCGTCAAAGCATGCGGACATCATGGATGCGATGCCGCCAAGAAGGGTTGCGTTGGAGCTGACGGTCGTCCAGTCGATGTGCACGTCTTTGGGAACTGCGGTGTTTGTTTTGCTCTGGGTGAGAAGCCAGGTGACCGTGTCTACAGACAGACTCATTTCGTCAGCAATCTGACCGGATGAGTGACCGTCCGCACGGAGATCTTTTGCTTTTGCCATAAGCTCTTCGAGGGAAGACATATGATAGAATATCGAGTTTGGGGAATTATTAATCTTGGGTTTTCTCCAAACGTTGTACCTGTCGCAGCTCCGCCCACGGAAAACGCTGAACACACAGAAATTTCACAGAAAAAAAACATCACGGAGCAGACGTGAACAGCACGGAACACAAAAATAATTCATTTCCGTGTGTTCCGTTTTTCCGTGGGCGGAGCCGTAGTGCGTACAAACGCCTATCTCTTTCTCTCCAAACCCCTCTTCTCGGTCCCGCGTTTCAACGGCAGTGACCCGCAGACCGGACAGTCAGCTTCACCGTCGGGAATTTCTGCGCCGCAGCCGCTGCAGATATTTTTCCAGACTCTTCGCTTTGCTTTCTTCTGCATAAGATTCTGTACCGGAATCTTCAGATGGCGACAGACATTCTGTACCGCAAAGTCATCCGAGACCACCGTTCCTTCGAGCGTAAGCCCCAGAGCAATGACCGAGATGTCGGTCTCCGAGAGTACCCGCACGTCGCCTGACTTACCCGCAGCCTCGCGGACTCGGAGCTCTGCCTCCGGCTCCGGCTCAGAGATGGTGAGGCCTCTGCTTTGCATCACCTCATACCGCATCTTTGATGCAGCGTCCCTCAGCTCATCAACAACGCCGGACGTTGTTGCAAACTCTCCGTCAAACGGGTACTCCCCGAAAAAAAATGAAGTATCCAAAATATAGCGCATGAACGTTATCTGCGAACTGCGTCTGCAATCACGGTTGAAGCAGTAATTTTGCTGCTTGCACGCTCAATCGTATCAGATGACGCAACATCAGCAAGTCCTGCCTGCATCAGCTTCACATACCCGCCGCTTGCAAACACGCCGTGCACTCCTGCGGCACGGACTGACGTTGCTCCCTGTTCCTTGAGCATCCCGGCAGCTGTTGCCATCGACCCGCCGGTTGCAATAATATCATCCACAATGATACAGTCACGGCCGTTTGCCTCAAGATGCTTCGGCGCCATCTTCACCTCTGATCCCGAAAGTCTGGTCTTGTCAAGATGATCGCAGTCCCAGCCTCCGAAAGATGCCACACCTTTTGCAAACTCCCATGCCCCGTCATCGGGCGCGAGCACCAGCGGGTCTGCGAGGTTCATCGTCTTGATGTACTCGCCAACTTTTGGCGCGATCGTCAGATTCTGTGCTGGGCACTTGAAGTGGGAAAGAACTGACGGATCATGAATATTTACCGTGAAAATGCGTGACGCCCCCTCCGAAAGAATGCGTGCCAGCGCACGGGCGCTGATCGGCTCGCCTTCATTGAACCTTTTGTCCTGACGTGCGTAGCCCATGTACGGAAGAACAAGCGTCGTGTTTCTTCCCTCGCACGCGTCCAGCATGAGGACTGCCTGCAGAACGGATCCTGCATCAACCGTGCTTGCAACGATAACCATCTCGTCATCCAGGTCCATCACCCGCACATACTGTTCTCCGTCAGGGAACGTGTTGTATTTGACCTCGGCAATCTTACAGCCAAGATTTTCGGCTACCCGTGCGGCGAGGAGCTGACTTTTTTCGGTATAGATAACTTTCATGGCAGTACTCTTCCATCTTCTATCTTTTACTGAAACTACTTAAACCATCATCAAGCACAATATTAACACTCTCTAATAAGGTGAGGTAAGAATAAACTATGAATGATTTTGATACTGCGACCGACTCCGCTGATGGCGCACATATGGGGAATGCGCCGGTCATCAGCCAGGGAGTTGAGGAGTTGTCTGCTCCTGCGCGGGAAGATCCAAACGTGCCGAAAATATTTGCATCCGACGAGTTTGACTTAGAACTTTTTGGCGGCATGCGGTTTGACACAACTGCTGATATCATCATCCCGCCGTCATTGATCGATCAGGTGATTGGTCAGGAACATGCGGTTGAGGTCATCAAAAAAGCGGCAACACAGCGCCGCCATGTGATGATGATCGGCAGTCCTGGTACCGGAAAGTCGATGCTTGCCAAAGCAATGGCTGAACTTCTGCCAAAAGAGGAGATGCAGGACATTCTCACCTACCCAAACGCAGAAGACAATAATAATCCGATCATCCGTGTGGTTCCGGCAGGCCGCGGCAAGGAAATTGTTGCCGCTCACCGTACCGAGGCACGCAAGCGTGTTTCGTCCCGGAACACGATGCTGATGGTGATCATTTTAGGTGTGATCGTGTTCGCCATCTTCAGCGGTCAGCTGATTATGGGACTTTTAGTGGTTCTCATGCTGTTCTTTGTTTTCAAGAGCATGATGCCGCGGGACGAGGCGATGGTGCCAAAGCTGATCGTCTCCAACAAACCTGACTCCAAAGCGCCGTTCGTTGACGGTACCGGAACCCATGCAGGTGCACTGCTTGGCGATGTCCGTCACGACCCGTTCCAGTCCGGAGGTCTTGAGACGCCGTCTCACGACCGTGTGGAGGCAGGAGCTATCCACCGCGCTCACAAGGGAGTGCTGTTCATTGATGAGATCAATACGCTTGAGCTTCCCTCGCAGCAGAGTCTTCTCACCGCTCTGCAGGAGGGAGAGTTCCCGATTACCGGTCAGAGCGAGAGATCGTCAGGTGCAATGGTCAGAACCGAGAATGTTCCCTGCCGGTTCATTATGATCGCGGCAGGAAATCTGGATGCGATGCAGGGCATGCACCCGGCACTGCGCAGCCGTATCCGCGGATACGGTTACGAGGTCTACATGGGCGAGACGATGGATGACACGATGCAGAACCGTGCCCGCCTCGTCCGCTTCATTGCGCAGGAAGTCCAGAACGATGCAAAGATTCCCCACTTTGATCCGTCAGCAGTTTCTGAGATCCTCCGCGAGGCACGCCGCAGGTCCGGCCGCAAGGGTCATCTTACCCTGAAGCTTCGTGACCTCGGTGGTCTTGTGCGTGTTGCAGGAGATCTTGCCCGTCAGGCAGGAGACTCTGCAACCACGATGAAGCATGTGGTTGATGCGAAGCAGATTGCAAGATCGGTCGAAGATCAGATCTCTGATGAGTACATCAGAAGAACCCGCGATTATGATCTGACGATTGTGGAAGGGAACCTTGTCGGCCGCGTGAACGGCCTTGCGGTTGTCGGCAATGATGCGGGATCGGTTCTGCCGATCACTGCTGAGGTTACGCCGTCGCAGGGTGCGGGAGCGGTGATTGCAACCGGTCTTCTGAAGGAGATTGCGCAGGAGTCGATCAAGAACGTGAGCGCTTTGATCAAGAAGTTCTCAGGAACCGACATCCGCAAGGTGGATATCCACGTGCAGTTTATTGGAACCTACAATGGTGTTGAGGGCGACTCGGCATCTATCACGGTGGCAACTGCGGTTATCAGTGCTCTTGAGAATATTCCTGTTCGTCAGGCTGTTGCGATGACGGGATCCCTCTCGGTTCGCGGTGATGTTCTTCCGATTGGCGGCGTGACCTATAAGATTGAGGCTGCGGCAAAGGCCGGTATCCACACGGTCATCATTCCGCAGTCGAATCTTGATGACGTGCTGATTGAGGAGCGGTACAAGCAGATGGTTACGATCCTTCCGGTGACGAGAATCGAGGAGGTTCTGCGGTATGCTCTGGTACCTGAGGATACCGAGGCTTTTGAGAAAAAGCTCTCGATGATCGGCAAGCACATGGAGATCCCGAAGATGCCTGCTGTTGCGGAAGCAACAGAGGCCTAATTTTTTTTTGATTTTTTAATCAATGTAGTTGTACTTGGAGTAACCACGGAATGCACTGAGCATACGGAGCTTCACTGAATGCACGGAGAACGCCTGCGGCGCCGGAATGCACGGAAATTTTTTTTTGAAAAAATCTATTTTGTATTGTTGATCTTTGGAGATATCCGTGCATTTCCGCGAAACGGTGAGCAGGCCGCAGGCATGCGAATCGTGTTTACTCCAAGTACAACCACACCTCTCCATTTCCAAAATCAGTTATCCATCCCATGCACACATAATACCCAGCAATGGATACGATACGCTACTATGATATCCGGTACGTCCGCGGCAACTCCACCACAATCACGGTGGAGAACGGCGACGTGGAGTCTGCCGGCTCAAACTTTTTCGGCAAAGCCCTCATCCGCGTTCTCGGTGAACACGGCTGGGGCTATTACACCGCCTCCCCCTTTGATCCTGACAACAGTAAAGCAAAGCAGGAGTACATCAGTCGCGCTGCCCGCGCCGCAAAACTTGCCAATGTCTCTGCGGAGATAGCAGACGTTCCCTATGGCTCCCCCCGCAGCTGGTCATGCTCGGCAGCTGAACAGGCAGCAATCCCGCTTGAAGAAAAAGCCGCTCTCCTTCTTCAGATGGAAGGCCGCGCAAAAATTTCCGAAGTGGTCAGCACATCCGCCAGATACGCAGAGCAGTATCATGATGTCTGGTTTGAGGACTGCAACGGATACTCGGCAAAATCCTCCACGTGCAGAACACTCTTCACCATCTCAGCAGTCGCCGCCCGCAGCGGAAACATGCAGATGAACTATGAACAGGAAGCAGTTGTCGGACCATTGAATCTGAAAGAGTACCTCGACTGCGGAGAAAAATGTGCGAAACGTGCGGTTGAACTCCTCGACGCCTCCGCAGTCTCGGGCGGAAGAATGCCCGCGGTCCTTGACCCTGCGATTGGCGGCGTGTTCGCTCACGAAGCAGTCGGTCATGCGAGCGAAGGCGACGCAGTCCGTGATGGCGTCTCTGTCCTTGCCGGAAAACTCGGGACGAGTGTCGGCTCACCACTCGTCACCATCATCGACGACCCTTCTATGCATGGTTACGGCTACGAACCCTTCGATGCGGAAGGCATCGCCTGCGGTCCGACCGAACTCATCAGAGAAGGAATCATGAACGCGTACATGCACTCCCGCGAAACCCTTGCCGCAGTCGGCCTTGAGACCGGAGACGCAGGCCATGCCCGTGCAGAACCCGGCATGCAGCCGCTTGTTCGGATGAGCAACACCTACATCAAAGAAGGCGACTCCAGTTACGATGAGATCATTGCCGAGTGCAAAAACGGCATTCTCTTGATCGGTTCCCGCGGCGGTCAGGTGGACCCCGGCCGCGGCGCATTCCAGTTCAATGCAAAGTACGGCTACAAAATCGTGAACGGCGAAACCGCTGGCATGATTCGCGACGTATCACTCTCAGGAGACATCCTCTCGGTTCTCCACAACATCGCCCTCTGCGGAAACGATCGGAAAATGTCCTCGGGAATGTGCGGCAAAGGCCAGTCTGTCCCTGTCTCGGACGGAGCCCCGCATGTGTATCTGACTGAAGCAATGGTAGGAGGATCCGGAAATGCATGAAAATCTGATCGACACTGATGTGATTCTTCGCGCAGGAGAAAAACTGGCAGATGAGATCGAGGTCCTCGTCCTCTCCTTTGAAGACCTCTCGCTTGAACAGCGGGAGATGGCGGTCTCCGCAGTCTCCGAACACGCGGGCTCAACGATCTACATCCGCACTGTTACCAACAAAAAAATCGGAGTCTCGTCAACCTCGGATCCCGGCCGCTGGAAGGAATGCCTCGCAGCCTCGGTCTCCTCGGCAAAACTTGCCGAGCCGGTGGAAGGATGGAAAGGACTTCCGGCTCCGGCAGCTCTTCCTGCCGGTGATGACCCGTTCGACCCGAACCTCTCCATCGATCCTGACACCGCGGCAGCATTTCTGAAACGAATGAACGAAGGAGCTGCTGCGCATGCCGACGCCCGCGTGGTGAGTGCGGGAGTTTCCCTCTCGAAAGGTCTGTCGGTTCTCGCCAACAGCCACGGCATCCGGTACGAGCGAAAGATGACCGGCATCTCCCTTGGCCTTGACGCCATTGCCGGTACTTCGACCGGCTACGAGTATGACTCATCCCCGTTCCTGAATCGCATCAACCCTGAGAAGATGGGTGAACAGACAACCTTCTGGGCAACCGCCTCACGAAATGGTGTGGACGTTGCGACCGAAAAACGCGGCGTCGTCTTCTCCGAACATGTGGTGGACTCGCTTATTCTGGACTTGTTCACTGAAGCCATCAACGGAAGAAATGTTCTGACTGGCAAGTCGATCTTTGCCGGAAAACTCGGCGAGGTCGTTGCCGACTCATCTCTTTCGATCGCTGATGTTCCCATGGACCCGCTTGGAAACAGCATGAGAAGATTTGACACCGAAGGAACCCTTGCGTCCCGCCGCGAGATTATTGCCGGCGGCGTGCTGTCGTCCTACCTCTACGACTGCAAGACCGCAGGTCAGGCAGGAGTCTCTTCGACCGGCAACGCGCTTCGCGGCGCGGGCGGCGCAACCTACATCGCTCCGCATTGTCTGCGGGTGTCGGGAAAAATCTCTGATGTCACCAAAGAGCCGTGCATGTTTGTCAGAGAAGTGATCGGTGCGCACACCGCAAACCCGTTGACCGGCGAGTTCTCTGTTGAGGTCGCGAACGCATTTCTGATGGAGGAAGGGGAGTTCCTTCAGCCGGTGAAAAAAGCAATGATCGCAGGAAACGTCTTTGATATTCTGAAAAATATCGGCGGCATCAGTGCCGAGACAAAAACTTTTGACGGCGCGGTCGTGCCAAAGATGCGTGTCTCCGGCATGCAGGTCATCGGCTGATCAACCATCCACTTTTTTTACCTCACCGCCAGTCTTTTGCAGATGATGTCTGTTGGGTGATGAACATTGCATCTTTATTCATGATCCGTCCCCAAAAATGTATTATTTTAAGATTTTGTGATGTTTGCATTTGTTTCGTGATGTTTTTTTTCTTGTTTTACATTTTTTGTGGGATGAAATATGATCGCCGATGAACATTATTTTTCGATAAATGAATATTGATGCAAAGCCTTGATGATGGGAATTCTCATATTTGAGTACATCCTATATGATAGTAATGGCTGCAGCAAAACGTCTGTGCAAAAAACCTACCTCATATAAATTACCTGTTGATATTGAGGTACTTCTGCATAATGCAGTGGAAAGCGGTGAGTACAACAATACGTCGGATGTCATTACTGCTGCTCTTCGTTTCTTTTTCCAGCACAGAGATATCAAACAGGTCAAAGACGATATGTCGCTTTTGAAAATTGACATTCATGAACTCAATGTGAAAAATCAGTCTATGGAACAACATCTGGCTGATCTCGAGGCACAAATTAAAGTTTTGCAGTCTCGCAAATAATTTTTCATTTTTGAGATGATTTTTTCAGGCAAAGACTGATATTCTGTCGTGTTCAACATTCCATTGTATGATGGTAACCCGTCTTCTTTCGGTACTTCTTGTCATTGTGCTGGTGGTTGTTTCTGTCGGATACCTGACCGGCGTAATTGGCAATAGCCATGGTGACTCTGGAAATATGTTTTCATCCACCACTCCGACCCCTTCTCCGACGCCGGTTTTCGCGACTCCAACGTCCACTCTTACGCCCGAGGCGGCTCCGACCTGGGATACAATCCCGATTTCTGGGCAGGTGAATGAAATCGTGACCTTTACTCCTACGGTTACAATGACTGCTACTGTGCCAACGATGAGTGATATTGCTCCTGCCTATTTTGTCCACATGGATGACACCATGCAGTACAACACTTCCACCGTGCGGACGTTTGATTTGGATGTTGTTGAGGTGCCGTTTGTCCTCTACTTTTCCTTCAACCCGGGAAAAGTGAAGAAGACTTATGTCACAAAGGATGCAACCTCGTCCAACTCGGTGAGCTATAATTTCTGGAATCCGCTTACCGGTAAGTATGAGTCGAAGTCCCAGACCGAGTCGAGATATTCGGTAAAATCGACGGATGTGATCGATCCGAATGCATGGTTCAGGATTGATGTGATCCGCGTGTATGATGATCCGAAGCAGTATGCTGATGCGGTTCAGCTTGGCGGCGGGAAGGAAAAACTTGCTGAGAAGAAACTCCTCTATGGTGATAACGGAATTATTGTGAAGCAGGATGGTTACGCCCGCGGCTACAGTAGTGAGGTTGAAAAAGAGCTGAAGCTTTTCAGCTCCGGTCATTATTTCATAAAAGTTACAGGAAATCAGATTGTTGCAAATATTCAGATGCTTTCACCATAATGGTGAGAGTTTTTTTTTGAGTGGGGGCACGCGATGATGAATCTTTTTTTAACATGATGCCGTGTTGTGGTTTTTTACAACATGAAACAACAAAAAAACACGAAATGTTTTCTTCACAAAATATTGCAAAATCCAAAAAATCGGAACGTTAACGCGATAGTTGCTACTGATTTAGTCTTGCACTTCGCAGAATCACGTTATGTCACTTCCATTTGGAAAAAAAGATTTGGTAATTTCTTACTCTTCTTCAGTCTCAGAGGTGTAGATGAGAATTGTTCCGTCATCTTCGTCCATGCTGTCAGAGACTACTCGTTCAATGACATCCATCCAGTTGCCGGTCGATTCATGTCTGGTGAGGGCGCGGGCAAGCAGCTCGGTAAGGAATAGCTTACGATCCGTTACTCCCTCCTCTTTCATTTTCTCTTCGATCAGTTTTTGTGTTTCCGGTGGAAAACTTAAGATCAGGTCGGAAGTCATCGTACGCCCTCTTCTTCAATTGTCTGGTCGTCGTCATCAAGCAGACTTTTTGCCACAAATCTGCGGAATCTCTCCTGAGCTTCAGGGGACTCGACATAGACAGTGACCACTTCCTGTATGGACTCCTGTTCGGCATGGGTACTTTGGTTGCAGGAAAGTTCCTCTACAATCAGTTTCTGAACAAACTCATCCCGGTTTGTTGCTCCTTCTTTTTTCATGAGACGGCTGATCTGTTGTCTTGTCGTCTCCGAGATATGGAGGTAGATCTTTGCGTTTTTTGCTAGCGAAAGTTTCGGGATAAGAGTGCTGATCATATAGATGATTGCAAGAAGTAATAGGACAATCAGCAGAACAAGCAGTATGACAATGAGTGCTATTGCGTCGGAAGAGACGAAGACCATGGCATGCTGTGGATCCACAGAAAGTGATCCTGCGCTGTCTGCTGCAGCGCACGGGACCGCACCGAACAGTACCAGCACAACGGCGATGTTCAGGTACGACATGATTTGTTTAATGTTGAGTATGTTAATCACTCCACTCTCAGATATACTACTATTTTTCCGTTCAAAAATATAATCATGCGTATGGAAGTATTTAGTGGTCTCGTTTTGAGAGGGGTCTGATTTCTGCCAGAATGCAGGTAATCGTGCCAGATTTTCTTTAGAGTAGATTTTATTGAGTGGTTTGGGATACATTATGTAATAAATAATATTCGATGTTTTATTGGAGTATGCGCGGATTTTTGGTATCCTCGCATGCTGCTCCAATCAAACATTCTTCGGTTTTTCCAAGTACGCCACTCCGCGATCATCGAACTCCAGCACTCTTCCCGCACGTTCATGCCTGCTGTATCGAGTTTTGAGAATTAATAGGACTTTCTGGTACGGATTGAGATAGGTGTCCTTTGGGAACTCTCGAAAGAGCAGTATCACATTGTCGGCGAACTTTTCCGAGTATTCACCCATGCTGTGTAAGGGTTTCGTCGAACTTGTAGAAAGTACAATGAAGGAGGTGCAGGGAATGGATTTGAGTGTCCAGTAGATATGGTAGATGGACATAATCGGAACATTACCGCTTACACGCAACGACTCTTCGTAAATGGTCAGCGGATCGATTACCAGACGCGAGATGTTGAGATTTCTCAGAAGCTCTGGTAGACCATTCCCCAGATAATAGGATAGGGAGTCAAAATTTTTTGGATCCAGTTTCAAAAAATGGATTTGTTTATCCAGTTTATCCTCCATCAAAGGATACATGTTCAGCAATTTTTTCTTGATTCTGTTGACATCATGGGTCAGGCTGATAAAGAGGACATTTTCTCCTTCATTTATGCCGCCAGCGAGAAACTGAAGAGCTATCGTGGTTCTACCGGTTCCACTATCTCCAATTAGTGCGGTTACGGTATTTTCCACATAACCTCCGTCTATCATTTCATCGAGCCCGGCAAGTCCGGTAGGGAGTTTTCGGTCTCCCTGCACAACCTGTTCTATGAACATATTTATGCCACTGTTCTCATGTTTGTGATCTCAAAACCTGTTTTTGTGGTTACGTTCACGTTGAAGATTACCATGTCACGTTGATCGATTAGGGGGAGCACTCCGTCAAATTTCTGGAGATACATCTGCCGCTGACGTTTTGTTTCAGTTTTTTTCTGCCAGAACAGGTGAATCACACCGTCACAGGTGTCGATCAGTTCAGTTTCCTGCCCATTATTTAACACTCCGGCGGTCAGCAGGAATACAATGGTGATCTTCCACATCTCGGATGCGCGTGTCAGTCCCCGCATAAAAGTTACCAACTCAAGCCACGTATCGGGTGTTTTAGTACAGTACGGCAGCAGTGCAGTCAGAGAATCAATAATAACAATGCTTTCCTCGGGCAGGTGGGTGATCTTGTCCATGATAACGGTCAGTCCGCCAAAATCATCTGATACCGGCATCTCCAGCATTCCATTGAGAGGATCTTTGGATCCGTACCAGTTGTAGGGTACGTGAGTTCTGCTGAAATAAATATCCGCAAAATCAGTATAATGAATTTTATCGATCATTTCATTGAACATATGGTACTTATTCGCGTTGAATAATTCAGTGATTTTATTTTTGAACTCGTCTTTTCCTGTTGTGAGGGACATGTAGTGATATTCTGACGGATACCAGGTACCTTTTGGTGCCGTTTCTCCGTAAATCTGGGAGGTACAATACTGCATCGCAGATGTCTGCAGAAGCTCAGTACCGCCAGCTCCAGGTTCTGAGAGGACAAGTACCGTCGTGCCTGAAGGGACTCCTCCTCCGAGAACTTTGTCCAGAGTCGGAATATTTGTAGGATGGATTCGTCGTTGTTCGCTTACTTCCGGCATAGTTAACTTATACCTCTTCCTTTGATCATCTTATATTTTGTCTCTGCAAAGAGCAAGTATAATTAATTGTGACTAACATACTTTATAGCTGAGTAGTTTCATATTACTTACAGAGGTCCCTAGGTGTGGAAAGTGATGGACTCTGTAAGCCCTTTAGGATTTTCTCAAGTGAATATCATGGCTAGTAAAAATACCTCGTTCACCCCGGCGATGGGGGTTGTACTGGTAATAGTAGTTATTGGATTACTGGTAGGTTCTGGTCTTTTTGTGATGGAAAATATCATGACTGAGGTCCAGACTACCCGTGATGTTCAGATAAATCTCGTACTTTCCGGAGATGACATTGTTGTAACCGCACTCCCCGGCGACGATGCTGCTCTGTTACGATCTGTTACGATCTATGTGGATGGTTCGAACTCCTTTTCGGATGCTGAGAGGACAAAAACAGCTTCGATAGGTGTGCCGCTTGTGTACGAAAATATTGCCCATGGTGTTACCGGTACCAGATTCGTAATGGTTAAGGGAACATTTTCGGACGGTAAAGATGAGATTCTGAAACAGATTCGAATTCAATTCTCCTAATACTTATATAATTTTTATTGGTAACTGTATGTTAAAATCGTAGAAATTTCCTGATAGAAACGGATGTGATGCATATTGTTCGATAAAAAAACGGAAAAATCGCCAACTCCGGATTATTGTTTTGAACGGGACGGTCCCCTTGTCTCTCCAGTTTTGGACACAATCCATACTCCGGTTGAGTCATACTGGGCTGTCCCCGGTCTGTCCCTTGTGGTGATTGTCAATACTCCTGAAAATGAAAATCTTTATCTTCTTTATGAGCCGTCACTAACACCGTTTGAAAAGGAAGTTCTTGAGAGACTTTACTCTGGCGTTCGCAATATCCTGATTCTGGAGGATATTTATAATGAGAGTGAGAAGGCCAGTGCTTTGTATGATGCAATGGATAAGTACCTGGAGCGTTTTGACATTGAACTACCACTTGTTTCCATCTACAAAATCCGCTATTATCTGAGCAGGAACTATCTTGGATGGGGTATTTTGGACCCTCTGCAGCACGACTCAGCGATTGAGGATATATCCTGCGACGGAGTTAATGTACCTGTCTTTCTGTTTCACCGAAAGTACCGAAATATCCGCACCACCATTGTTTTCAAAAATACCAAAGACCTTGATACCATGGTTGTGTTGTTTGCCCAGAAAACCGATAAACACATCTCGCTTGCAACACCGATTGTGGACACCACACTTTCTGACGGCTCGCGTATTCAGCTGACATATGGTACGACCGTCAGCGCTCACGGTTCTTCGTTCACAATCAGAAAATTCAATGAAGTTCCGTACTCACCAATCGATCTGATTCTCAACAAGACGTTTACGATTGATGAGATGGTCTACTTCTGGATGGCTGTCGAGTACAACCAGTCTGTTCTTTTTATCGGAGGGACGGCTTCCGGAAAGACCACATCTCTCAATGCAGTTGCCCAGTTCATTCCCAGATTGTCAAAAGTTATTACTATCGAAGATACCCGTGAAATTACACTGAGTCATGAAAATTGGATTGCAAGTGTCGTTCCTGATGTCACGAGTGCTTCTGAAGAACGTGCTGAGATTACGATGTTTGATCTGTTGAAGGCTGCTATGCGTCAGCGGCCTGAATACATCCTGGTGGGTGAGGTTCGCGGTGTTGAGGCACAGACACTGTTCCAGGCAATGAACACCGGCCACACGACTTTTTCCACTCTGCACGCGGGCAGTGTGGATTCGGCAATTCATCGTCTGGAAAATGAACCGCTGAATGTACCAAAGGCAACTATTGAGTCATTGAACATTGTGTCCTCACAGGTACGTCTCTATCGTGATGGAAAACAGATTCGTCGATGTAATGAAATTGTGGAGATTATAGGACTTTCCGAGACGAAAAATGTAGTGGTCAATACGGTGTTCAAGTACGATCCTGCTAATGATGATGTGGTGTACTCGAGCCAGTCGCAGATTTATTCCCGCATTATGGAAGTCGCAGGTCGGGACCAGAATTGGCTGATGCAGGAACGGAGAAAACGATCTCAGTTTATTCGTGCTATGGTTGAACAGAAAATTCGGGATTATCGCGATGTCTCCGAGATTCTCTGGATGTATGACGCTATGCCCGAGTTGGTCGCCAGTTCGCTTGATGATCTGAGTGAGCTTCTCACGGACGGTATCACTTCACCCAAACTTTACCGAAATAAGAAAGCCTCTTTGGATGATCTGAGTCGATGAGCGCCCGTCGCAGTTTTTTCACGTCAAAGCCAGTTTCACCTGATGATGCAGGTATGTCTATGTCTGAGAACTGTGAAGTATCGGATGCTATTGAGAAAGTGTCTTCAGAGGAGGATGAATTTTCCCAATCAAAGAGTCAGTCTTTTCTTTCTATATTCAGACGAAAGAATGCTTCAGAGAGTGATGATACCCAATCTTGGAAAGTTCCATCTTTGGGAGATATTCTACCCTCTATGTCGGACGGGGAAACATGGTTTGGGGGTGAGGCACCACTTCCAGAAAGGAGTGGCGCTGCCGCCCGGCATCCTATTTCCCCCTCTGAAGAGCTGCCAAAGATTGGCAAAGGTTTTTTTGCGAGGTACCGCCAGGCGCGTCTGGACGTTTTGGAGGGGCAACTTTTTTCTGCCAGGATGCATATCAAAGCAGAGAGACTGTTTTTCCTCTCTCTCATCTCAGGAGTTCTTGCAGGCATAGCGACGTTTATCCTGCTCGCTTATCTGTCACAGCTGGTTGTGCCGCTCTCTTTCTTCGCGGTATTTCCTGTCTATGGTGCGATCATCGTTTCCGTCTGGCTGTTGATCGCAGTTGCTTCGATGTATGCTGCCCATGTCGCGATTTTATATCTTCCTGTTGTGGAGTGCAACAGCCGAAAAATGCGCATCGATCTGTCGCTCTTCAATGTGGCGACGTATTTGTATGCACTGCATCACAGTGAACCGAATCTGTACGCAGTTATTAATTCTCTTGCGAAGTATGCGGATTATTACGGTGAGGCGGCACATGAACTTCGGCAGGTTGTTTTCGATTGTGAAATGACCTCGTCTGATCTGTATGTTTCTCTTCTGAGACTTTCGGAGACGACGCCATCGGATAAGTTCCGGTTTTTCTTGACCGGTCTCTCCTCTTCATACAAGACGATTGGAACTGCGACTGACTATCTGCGGATGAAGGTCGAGGAACTTCGCAATGAACAGCGTATTTCCCAGAAGGTGTATCTGAATACGCTCGGAATTATTGCGGAGATGTATATTACAATCTTCGTTGCGGGTCCTCTGTTTATTATCATCGTGGTGATGGTGATGGGCATGATCTCAAGTGCGAATCCTTTGATCCTCGCTGTGATCATTTACGTGATGCTGCCGTTTGGAACCGCAATTTTTCTGCTGATGCTGGATATTATTTCAGAAATTCATGAGGATAAGTCTGAGAAACTTCATGCGATGGCTTCGATCCAGGAACCTGAGCATTTTCCTTCGGTTTCTGTGGTGATGCCAACTGAATCCGAGTCGCTGGCATTTGCACAGCTTGCGAAGAATGATAAGAAGGAAAAATATCGTTCGTTTACGAGTTCTCCTGTAGCTCATATGAAGCTCCATCCTGAGATGGTACTGCTGTTCAGTGTTCCGTGTGCGTTGTTGGTAATTGGAATTTTGTACTCTTTGTTTGTGTCTGTTCCTCTGACACCCTGGACATTTATTGAATGGGTTACGGCGACCGAGGATATTGTGATGGCTGGTGCTCTGGTTGTGCTGATTCCGTTTGCGATGTTTTATGCAGTGAAGTCACGAAATGCCAGACGGGTTGAGGAGTCTATTCCTGACTTTGCAGATCAGATGGCTTCTGCAGTGCGGCACAATATGACGCTAGGACAGGCTGTCGGGCTGATCGCGACAGAAGGTAAGAGTAATATTTTGGCTGAGATCAATCTGATTCGCCGGGATGTGTACTGGGGTGCTCTGATTACGGATGCTATCCAGAGGTTCAGTGATACGGTGCGTCTGGGTTCGATTGATCGAATGACTATTCTGATTTCTCAGGCAGAGCACTTTACGAACCGTTTGTCTGAGGTTCTGCAGATCATTGCCGAGGATGCGAAGAATATGGTGACTATGAAGAATGAGCGCCGCGGTGATATGCTGCTGTATGTGATGGTGGTGTATCTGGCATTCTTTGTGTTCGTGTTCGTGCAGGGTATTCTTGTGGTGATGTTTCTGCCGATGATGATGCAGGGTGGAGACGGGATGTCAATGATCGGCGGTATGACCGGAGGAGGTAGCGGCGGTATTTCGCTTGATGTGTATGATCGTCTGATCTATCACTCGGTGGTAATTCACGGCTTCTGTTCAGGACTCGTGGCTGGTATGATGGGTGAGGGCTCAGCACTTGCGGGTGTGAAGCATTCATGCATTATGATGGCTATTGCGATGATTGTGTTTGTTGCGCTGAAATTTTTCTTCATGTCGTAATTTTTTTTATTTTTTTCTTGTGGATGTACTTTGTGATGTTGGAAAGTACTTCATCACATTTTTTTCCAAAAAAATGTGGACTGTTGAGAGGTTGACGGGTTGGATGAGGATTTGAACCGTGAACGGCGTGAAGAGAAATTGCCAATGATGATTTTTTGTTATCCGTGCATTTCTGTGAAGTTACGAAGCAATGAACACGATGAGACGACGCGATGAGACGAAGCGCGGGGTTGAGGGCATACGATTCGTGTTTACTCCACGCACATCCAACAAGAAAAAAAAAGAATTTTAGATAACGATTCCGAAGAATGAGAGGATGATAAGGAGTGCGGCTCCAAGAATTCCTCCAACAGCACAGACAATCACCTGTGCTACGGAGAGATCGCCGATTGGTGCGAGGTTGAAGTACGAGACGATGAAGAGGATGACGACTCCGCAGACTGCGTTGATGAGGAGCTTCAGTCCGTTTCTGAGGAAGAAGAAGAGGATTGCCGCGATTGCAATGGCGACAATGATCATCAGTATAGTTTCTATCATGCTTGCTATATGATTGGAGAAGGAAAGGGATAAAATGTTGCGGTGGATGAGTTCTGGTTGCCTGATCACTGGTTTTTCGATCATCAGATGTGAGATGTTTGCGCGCTATGGGTATTTCAAGAGTAATCTCCGAAGGCATCATGAATGTCTGATTTCGGGCAAATATTCATTATTGTCGTGCTTTTTCAAAATTGGATTGTTATAGTGAGTTTACCTGGTTTTTTCACTATGATTTACTATTCCATATCCTTATATCCTGATTACGTCATATTATTATTTATTATGAAATCTGTAGCTAAGAAGAATGATGCAGTTTCGCCGGTTATCGGTACGATTCTGCTGGTGGCAATCACGGTTGTCCTTGTCGCAATCGTTGCCGCTGTCGTAATGGGTATGGTCGGCGGCGTCGGTCAGTCCAAGACTGTTGGTGTCACTGTTACGCCATCATCTGTAAACACCAGTCATACCGGTTTCATCTTAACCGTTACAGGCGGTCCAGATGCAGGTTCTCTGTCCAACGTCACTGCTTATATGGAAGGCGTAACTTTTGCTGAGAGTGGGGTTGTTAAAAACATGAGTGTTGGTGTACCTACGTTTGTACAAGCTACTGCTGGGGCACCCAAGAGCGGTACTCTTACGCTCACCGGAACCTTCAATGATGGCTCTAAGTACGTAATCTATCAGAACCAGTTTTCCATTCCGGCGACGACGACGACATAAGGATTAACAATCCTTCCACAGATTTTTTTCTTTTTTAGGCAAACTGTTTACATTCTTTTCTTCATCACAGGCATCTTCCAACACTGTAATTATCAGCATCTTCTCAACGCAATTCTGAATGAAATACTCTGATGACATGTTCTCCATCACTGAGTACTCAACTCTCTCAAAATTTCATCACCGACACACTTTCAAAAAAACTTCTCTTATCTGACCAACAACACGGGCAGCGTCAATTCCATTTACCTCGTCATCGGTCCGGCAAAACCTTCGGGCACACGATGACTGTCCGTCCCATTTTTGTTTTTGTCATCACCAACTTTTTTCGGACGGGTGTAGTTCGGTGATCTGGATATGAATTTTTTCCTCTATCGACCAAATGAAAACTGTATTTTGGTTTGGTCGAGATTTTTTGTTTCGTGTTTTTTCGATGAAACTCTGTGTTTTCACTGTTTTTCCGCTGGCGCAGCGGAGCATTGAACACGATGGAATGGCGTGTGGGTCGGTAAGCAGACCGAAGACATGCGTTCTGTCATTACCTCAAACAATACCAAGAACAGAATAATCTCAAACAATGGAACCCACCACCGCATAAGCCTTATTCTGAAAAAAATTCCAACAAATGTTTTTCTCTCCATCGCAAATTGTATTCCCCAAGCACTACCATGACAATACCCTTTATGAGGTATCAAGTACGTATAGATAGATGATCATGAGATCGGTAACTCAGGGTGAGGATGCGGTTTCTCCGACTATTGCAGCAATTTTGTTGGTTGTCATCACAATAGTGCTCGTTCTGATTGCAGGCGCGGTTGTGATGGACAGCGGCGAACAAGAGGACACAAAGTTTGTAGAGATCTATATGGTGCCGTCAG
Organism: Methanorbis rubei; assembly: GCF_032714495.1. Taxonomy (NCBI): domain Archaea; kingdom Methanobacteriati; phylum Methanobacteriota; class Methanomicrobia; order Methanomicrobiales; family Methanocorpusculaceae; genus Methanorbis; species Methanorbis rubei. Next base: position 21,147 of record NZ_JAWDKB010000001.1, read on the forward strand.
GAGAGAATGCGTTTCTCGTCACTGTGATGGGCGGGTATGATGCGGATACACTGGTATCTCTGAACGGATACATCAACGGTGTCATGTTTGATAATAACGGATTCATCGGCAATCCGAAGGTGGGCATCCCGTATTTGTTGAAGGTTTTCAAATCCAGTGCGGATGGCGGTGCTTTGTTTACGCTGGTCGGGACGTTCGAGGACGGGACAGTGCAGATGCTCTATCAGAGGATGGTGACAGTGCGGGGAAGTGGGGTAGTACCTCCGTGGAATCTGGGTAAACCAAATGGTCTGGAGAATGGATTAATTATAGGTCTCAGCCTCGAAAAAGGTGTTAATGAACTGATAATGATTGAGAACTCCAAATTGAACAAATTATATCCAGAATACTTTGATTACGTGGGATCAATTACTGAAGGTTCTCACATAAATATCTATACAAATTCGAACAACGGGCAACCATATGGGGGGGATAGATATGTATCTGTGATATTTGTCAGTCATCAAACAGGTGGTACAATAGGTGATGGATACCGAAACCTTAAACTTGGCTCTCCGAATAGTCTTCTGTCCAATGATATAAAAATTCCCGAAGGCTTTAACTCTGGAGACTGGTGTTATATAACGATTAGTGGGTATAACACAAATACCAAGCAAACGGATAGCGTTACTGCAATTATCAGAATGAGCTCTTCTGCTTAAACAGGCTGAATGATACAGCCTGTAAAACAAATTTCCACCCTCGTTATTTTTGTGTCTTCCATATTTTTTTTTAGTTGCTGTACTGCAAATGAATGTATGAGACAGTCCTTGATGAATTTAATCCGCTTATAGTGAAACGTCGTAACTATGATTGATTGCGGTTCTATGATTATCTCAGATAGGGTGAGTGATTTTGTCATGATATTTGGTATGCTCGCTGATGTTGACACTCGCGAAAAAAATCCGCTATGATTCACGTGAATATGAACTCATCGACTGATCCTTCCTTCGCTCCGCTACCGTGATGACTCCCCCCTCCTATTTTTCGACGTATTTTTCCAAAACAGCCCTTTTCGAAATGCAGGATTTCCGCCCTGAAAAGAATAGATCCCTCTTGTGCACATCACGTCACTGCCTTACTAACTCCATCTGACAGGAGTTCTCTTCGATTCTGACTGATTGTCTATTCCGGGAGGTTACGAGATACATTCAATTTTACCCGTCCTAATCATGGGCAACTGAGGGTCTGCAGGGGTGGAGGTAGGATGATTCATCGTCTGGAAAAGAGGGTGTTATATGGGGGACTTCGATATTTATGTTAATACGGCATTATGCTGATATCTTGGAAGAATCATTTGTGTTTGTGTGCAGATTTTCTACCCTGCTCCGTTACTGATCCCGTGTTCAGCACTACTTTTCTCCAATATGATTCACGAAACATAAGGCCCCCTCTCTCTCACCGCGGCATCACAAGACCAATTACATCAACCAAAGAAACACCATTATCAGCCCCCATAACGGTTCACTAATGACACATCATATGCTGCATCGCGCATATAGACCTTTACCCAGTTGTTACCCCCGACGGAAATTTTCAGTTTTGCTTCCTCACTCGTCAACGTTACCTCAGGGACAGCCTTTCCCGGATTCGCCATTTCGAATGCAGCAACCTCAGCAGGATAACGGGCTACCGCCTCAGCAAACATCTCACTCCACAGATTCTGCTGCTTGGGGTCAGATGACTGGAATGAAAGAGTCAGTGTCGTATCATTCATTGACTGAGTAATATCATACGTACTTCCCAGATATACACAATCTATCGGGACCCCCCAGTTACTGCTTGTCTCAGTACTTCCTGACATATTGATCAGAACCAGATCAATTCTGATCGTCGCATTGCTTTGCGTTGCATCAGGGTATATCTGAAGCAACCCGGGCGTTAACCACACCGCATTTCCACTGTCGCTCCTGAACACTCCTCCCCCCTCATAACCGATAACCGTCGTCCCTCTCGTCCCTCCAATCTGTGCCGAAAGTCTTCCAACCTCTGCATTCATCGTAGACGGAATCAGATTCACGGTTGGAGCCTCTTCCCTATAGAGAAACAACTCTCCTCCGGTATCCTCCGTGAATTGTATCGTCGTCCCGCTCATCCCTGAACTCCCCGGCATCAGCATCGAAAATCGTGCCCCCTCAAAATTATTCACCCGCACCTTATCCGCCGATAACTTCAGATCCAGAAATGCGTTTGACAATCCAATCGTATGCGTACTCTCAGCCTCCTTCATCTCAGCAGGAAGACTGATTAGTGCCCAAATGCCGATTCCAAGAGCAATCACCATCAAGAGAATCACAAACCCGATCACTACCGACGACCCGGAGTCAGAACTCTGTCGCATTACCGCACCCCCATATGGAACAAATAGTTAGAATCCTTACTATCAATCAGCCGATACTCAATCACCGCGCGGACGTTGCCGGAATTCTCAGACTTCGTACCCTCAGACACAAAAACCTTGTACTGATCCGATCCAGGAAGAACATACAAAAGATTTCCCGAAGGTCCGTATGCCCGTACTGAATTATCAGACCCCGAATATACCAGCGTCAGATCACTTGTGTATGCATTGACTCCGGAGTAACGCACCAAGACCGGTCGACAGACAACCTCTGCTATAACTTTTGAATCCGCACTCATATTCGCCGTAATGCTCAGCTTCCCCGACGCCCTTGTCAAAGGAAACGACAAAATCTCAAGCCCGCTCTCCGACACATCCGGTCCAAGCATGAACACACTCTCCCGCACAACACCAGTCGAGTTTGCAATCCACACATTTTCCACACCCGACTTAAACTCCGAAAACTCCATCTGGATATTTGCCGTATGAATCTCCTCCATCCGCTCTCCTCCTGCCGGTACCGCATACAGTGTCCAGATAGTGAACGCTAAAATCAGCATCACCAGAATCATCACAAAACTGATCACCTCCGACACTCCCTCATCGTACTTTCTTACTGCCATGGCACTGCCCCCTGAACCTTCATTGCATAATTCACTGACAGAACCTTGACTTTTCCATAGTACTGCAGATTTCCGTTTTGTTCAACAACACCGGAAGCTTTCAGTAGATTCTCCCAGACTCTCTTCACCTGTTCATTCGGCGAAGAGATCTCTATCGTCACCGGACTTCCCTGATCTCCCGAGTACTCTTTTGCACCCTGAACATTCGCCGTATAGTTCACCACACCAAAACTGTTTCCCGTCACACTCGTCGTACCCGAACTCTGCCTCGGCAGAACAATAAACAGCGTACCGTCACCTCCCTTTCCCACACTCGGCACAAGCAGCATCGACTGATACTCCCGTGTTCCCGCAAATACCGCGCCCGCATCATACATCACCACAGAATTTTCAGTATAATGATTTGCCGTCGAATACGTCAGCCGCAGAAGGTTATCGTATGTTTCCCCACCAACCGTTATTCTCAGATCCGACAGCCCCGCAGTCAGCGTTGCCGACCCAAGCGTCGGTTTAAACGCCGGAAGCATCGAAATCATTCCCTGTTTTGGTGTCGAAAGTTGGATCAAAGCACTCCGTGTCACATTCGTCAGATTCTTCTCCTCCCACAAAATGTCCATATCATACTTCAGATTCGAAACATCCTGAACCGCGCCAAGTGCCAGTTCATTCTCCAGCTCCGCTCCATTCATCGGCGGAACAATGAGAGCCATAATAAACAGAGCCATGACCACGAGTCCCATAATTAACACGAACCCGATGATCTCTGTAACTCCCTCATCTGACACTGGTCGGATCATACTACCATAGTAGTACCTGTTTTTGAAAACATATAGGTTTGCGATGACAGGTATTATGAGTGGTAAATTTCTCTGGCAAAATACTAATACTTTTTTTTCTCTGATGGGATGTCCTAGTAAAACCGGTTGCGCTCCTTCCCTTCGAACTCCCTTCATGAGACAGAGAACCCCTTCCTTCATATCCTCTCCCCCATGTTGCCGGAACCAAAGAACGTAAGTATAAACACTAATACTCACCTAATATTATGTTGCCGTGAGAGGAGGGTTGGATGAAAACTGAGGTTTTAAAAAGCATCAAAGAAACCGAAGCCCAATGTAAATCCATGATCACTGCAGCCCAGGCCGAACGTGAGCAAATTCTTGCAAACGCACGACTTGAAGCTGACAACCTGATTGCCAAGGCAACCAATGTTGCCGAGGATTACAAAAAGCAGCGTCTTTCAGATGCACGAAATGTTGCAGCAGCAAAGCATGCCGCAATCGTGAAACAGGGCAAAGCAGACGCCGACGCCACGATTGCAACCGGAAGCAAAAAGCTCCCGCAGGCATCCTCGTTGTTTGTAGAACGGTTTAAGGAGAAACTGCATGTTTCAGCCTAAACCGATGACGCATCTGCTCATTGCAGCGTCAAAAGAGCAGATGACGTCAGTTGTGACTGAACTATACCGTCACCGAGTCTTCCACATAACCGATTTTGTAGATCAGGGAAAGGAAGGTTACGAAGGCGTACGCATAGGCACCCCTCTTGAGGGTGCCGGCGACCTTTCCACCAATCTGCTGAAGATCCGTTCTCTTGAGAACGTATTTCAGACAAGCCCTGAAACGCTTTTCGACGTCCCCAAACGTCCTGTAGAGTCGATCCGACAAGCAATTGAGCGTGAACTTCCTGCAATTGAAGCAGAAGTAAACGATCTCACGGTAAAACGATCGAACGCAGAGTCACGTATCCGGGACAGCGAACAGCACATCGCTGAACTCAGACCTTTTGCACTCGTACCGCTTGAGATGGATCTCTACCGCGGCTACGACAGCATCACTGCAATTGCCGGCTACATCGGAAGTGATGTTACCATCGCGGTCCCGCATGAAAAATATTATGCGGCACGCAAAGATGGAAACTTCATCGTTGTCTTCGTCGAAAAGCAGCATGCAACAGAGGTAGAACGCACACTTTCCGATGCCGATTTCCAGTCGGTTACCATACCGAACGAAACCGGAAGTGTTCAGGCCGCAGTCGACAAGTACACTGCCGACCAGACACAGGCAAAGGCCGCGTTCGCTGAAGCAAACGCAAAAATATCCGAGCTCAAAGCAAAGTACGCCGACTTACTCGCCGCATGCGACGAAGTACTGTCCGGCGATGTGGAACGCGCTGAAGCCCCGTTACGGTTTGCAACCACCGAGGAAGCATTCGTCATCGACGGATGGGTCCCCGCTGATCACATCGAACCGATCACTGCAGGCTTAAGCCAGGCAACCGGCGGCAGCGTATACGTAACGGTTGACGACGGCGACGTCGATGCAACCGCAATACCGGTGGAGTATAACAACCCATCGTTCGCAAAGCCATCTGAACTTTTCATGGACGTCTATGCACGTCCGAGATACAATGAAATTGACCCGACCTTAATTCTCGCCATCATGTTCCCGATCTTCTTCGGTCTCATCGTTGGTGACGTAGGATACGGTATTATCTTCTTAATCCTTGCACTGTTTGTCCGAAAGATGGCAATGTTCAGAGGAGAAGGCGGTAAAAACCTTGTCAAAATTCTCGTCGGAGCAAGTATCTCAACAATATTCTTCGGAATACTTTATAGTGAATGCTTAGGATATGCCCTTCCGTGGCATGCCGTCATGTTCCAGCGCCACTTGGCAATCGGAGCTGACGCCGCACACGCAACAGGCCCTGACGCAATCCCTCTGCTGATTATGTCCGTATGGTTTGGTATCATCTACATTACCGTCGGCCGTATCTTCGGAATGATTAACCACTATAGAATGGACCACGCAGGCAAGCACAGAACAAAAGCAATCATCGGACAGTTCGGATGGATCGCCATCCTCTGGGGTCTTTTAATTCTCGTTTGGTCGTTCTTTTCGGTCGAACAGATGTTTGGAATCTCGGGCATGATGCCTGACCTTACGAACTCCCCACTGATCGCACCCGGTCTTTCCGTCAGCGCTCTTGCTGGACTTATCCTGCTTGTACTCGGATGCATCTTCCTTGCACAGGAAAATGTGCTCGACTTAATGGAAATCCCGACAATCATCTCGCACGTACTTTCCTTCTGCCGTATCGCCGCAGTCGGTCTGTCGTCGGTTGCAATCGCAATGGTCGTCAACTACCTTTCCTTTGGTATGTTCATTGACCCGGCTCTTGCAAACCTCGATGCAGTCGGTGTAATAATGATAATTGTTGGTGTCCTCATATTCATATGCGGTCACGCCCTCAACGTAGGTCTCGGTCTCCTTGGTGGAGGTCTCCACTCGATTCGTCTTCACTACGTTGAATTCTTCACCAAATTCTATGTTGGTGGAGGTATCAAGTACAATCCGTTTGGACTTAAACGCAAATTCTCAGAGGAGTAAAAACTATGGCAATTGAAACTATGACAGTTGAAGCAGCACAGGCAATGGCAGTCGGATACAAAGCAATCGGTGCAGGTCTCGCAGTAGGTCTCGCCGGCGTCGGAACCGGTATGGGTGAAATGGGTATCGGAGCAGCAGCAGTCGGAGCAACCGCAGAAGACCGCGACATGTTCGGTCTCGCACTTCTCTTCACTGTGCTTCCGGAAACCATCGTCATCTTCGGCCTTGTGATTGCACTGTTACTGCTCTTCTAAGCGGAGACTTGCAAATCATGGGACTTGAGGTTGTAGTTGACGAAATCAAGGCAAAGGGTACCCGCGAGGCAGCCCGGATTAAATCCGAAGCTGAAGCTGAAGCAAAGACTATTGTTGCAGACGCAACCAAACGTGCAGAGGAAATCCGTCTCGCTGCAGAAGCAGACGCTGTCCTTCAATCTGACCGCATTATGATCCGTGAGGTCGCTGCGGCAAATCTGGTCGTAAAACGCGACCAGCTGAATGCACAAAAGGAGCTGCTCGACAAAGTCTACAGTGAAGCATCCGGCGAAATCGCAAACCTTCCGGCAGATGTTCACGCAAAAGCCGTACGCTCCCTTCTCAAAGATGCTGTAAAGCAGATCAAAGAAGGTGTCGTACTCGCAAACGAGCGTGACGAAGCTGCAGTAAAAGCAGCCCTGTCAGAACTGAAAACCCTTTCCGGATTTACGTTTGGAGGAATCACCGACATCGACGGCGGTGTCGTAGTACAGAGTGCCGATGGCCAGTTAACGCTTGACCTCTCGTATCAGACCTTTATGGGCGAGGTATGGGAGTCAAGTCTCAAGGACGCATCGGAGATCTTGTTTGGATGAGGTAAATAATGACTGAGGTAATGAGCGGTCCGGCTCCATATATCTATGTTTCAACCCGTATGCGGGTGCGCAAAGCGAAGCTCATCCAGCGAGAAGAGTATCTCCGCATGTTGAACATGGGCCTCCCCGAGTTCACCAGAACAATCGAGGAGATGGAGTACAAACGCGAAGTCGATGAACTTTCCGCATCATTTGGTGGTGTGGATCTCATTGAAAACGCCCTGTCCTGGAACCTCGCAAAAGAGTATCAGCGTATCATCGCTCTTGCTCCGGGCGAGATGAAAGGATTTACCCGTGATTACCTGCACAAATGGGATATTCAAAACATTTTGACTATCCTTCGTGGAAAAGTCCAGGGTCTTTCCGAAGGAAAGATCCGGGCAGTACTTGTACCGGCCGGCGAGCTTGACGCTACCGTGCTCGATCGCCTGCTTACGGAATCGTCAGTTGAGAGAATTATTGAAACTCTGCCGCAGAAGCAGATGGCAGCAATTCTTTCCGCAGGACTTTCCGATGCACTCGAGACCCATTCGTTTGGAAAACTCGAGAACGAACTCTACAAGTACTACTATGCGACGCTGATCAAAGCAGCACGCGGCGGCATGAAAGGCGGATTACCGTTCTTCAAGTACGTCGTGTTTGAGATCGACATCAAAAACATCACCAATCTCTTCCGTATCCGGGCTCAGGGTAAACCTGATGTAAGTACCTCGGATATCTGGGTTGAGGGAGGATCGTACAATGCCGACGAACTTGAGCGTCTCTGCTCGGTTGCCGGTCTGGACGAAGTTGTCGACACACTCAAAAAGAAAGTCAAGTCGCCCGTTCTCATCGAGGCACTCGAATCACTGAGAGAAAAGAAACCGATCTATGCAATTGAAGGCATGCTGATCACAGCCCAGCTGAATCAGATGGACAATGTCTCAAAGCGCAACCCGTTCTCGATCTCTCCGCTTCTCGTGTACCTTGAACGAAAGAAGTATGAAGTTGCCAACCTCCGTGCACTCGCCCGCGGCAAAGAAGCAGGCTTAGCATCCGAGGTTCTGGAAAAGTATCTGGTGATGTAATGGATATCGCAGTTATTGGAAACAAGGAGTTCGTTATCGGATTCCAACTTGCAGGAGTACGTAAAACCTACTCTGCAGAAACTCCGGACAAACTGACCGAGACCATCACCCGTGTCTTGAACGATCCCGAAGTTGGCATTCTCGTTCTTCAGAGCGCAGACCTTGAGCAGATCCCGCGTCGTCTGCAGGTAGTCATTGAAAACTCCGTCAAACCCACCATTGTAACCATTGGCGGGCAGGAGGCAGGTCTCTCCCTGAGAGAGCGTATTAAGCGTTCGGTGGGTGTTGATTTGTGGAAGTAAATAATAAGCCAGGTATACTCAAACGCATTGCAGGACCTGTGGTCACTGCAGTCGACCTTGACGCCCACATGTACGATGTGGTCAAAGTCGGCAAAGAGGAGCTGATGGGTGAGGTCATTAAGATCGATGGCGATGACATCGTCATCCAGGTCTATGAATCCACCACGGGCATCCGCCCGGGAGAACCCGTCATAAACACCGGACTTTCGCTCGCAGTCGAGCTGGGTCCGGGACTGCTTACCAGTATTTACGATGGTATCCAGCGTCCGCTTGAAGTCCTCATCGAAAAGATGGGCAACTTCATTGCACGCGGAGTTACCGCACCAGGACTTGACCACGAGAAAAAGTGGGATTTCAAGCCGGTCGTAAGTGCAGGCGCAACCGTAAAACCCGGACAGGTTATCGGTGAAGTGCAGGAAACCCGCAGTATCTTACACAAGGTCATGATCCCGCCGAATGCAAAAGGCGGCGTTGTCAAGACCATCAAGTCAGGTCACTTCACGGTTGACGACATCATCATCGAACTTGACTCAGGCGAAGCATTCCCTATGATGCAGCGCTGGCCGGTTCGGCTTCCGCGTCCGTACGTGGAGAAGCACACCCCGAACATTCCACTGCTGACCGGTCAGAGAATCCTTGATGGTCTCTTCCCGATCGCAAAAGGCGGAACTGCAGCAATTCCAGGTCCCTTCGGATCCGGAAAGACCGTTACCCAGCAGCAGCTGGCAAAGTGGTCTGATGCAGAGATCGTGGTCTACATCGGCTGCGGAGAACGCGGCAATGAAATGACTGAAGTTCTTACCGAGTTCCCGGAACTTACTGACCCGAAGACCGGAAACTCTCTGATGGAGAGAACAATTCTCATCGCAAACACTTCCAACATGCCGGTCGCTGCCCGTGAAGCATCTGTGTACACCGGTATTACTCTTGCAGAGTACTTCCGTGACATGGGCTACGACGTTGCACTCATGGCAGACTCCACCTCCCGGTGGGCAGAAGCAATGCGTGAAATCTGTTCCCGTCTTGAAGAGATGCCCGGTGAAGAAGGTTATCCCGCATACCTGTCCTCCAGACTCTCTGAGTTCTACGAGCGTGCAGGACTTGTCCAGCCTCTCGCAGGCGGCAGCGGCTCTGTCTCCGTTATCGGTGCAGTTTCCCCTGCCGGTGGTGACTTCTCCGAACCGGTTACGCAGAACACGCTCCGTATCGTGAAAGTCTTCTGGGCACTGGATGCAAACCTTTCCCGCAGACGCCACTTCCCGGCAATCAACTGGCTGCAGTCCTACTCACTCTACATGGCTCAGCTGAATGATTACTATGACGAGAAGGTCTCGCCAGAGTGGAACAAGCTTCGCAGCTGGTTCATGGAAGTCCTGCAGAAGGAAGCTGAACTTCAGGAGATCGTTCAGCTGGTCGGTTCTGACGCACTGCCGGAAGCCGAGCAGATCACGATCGAAGTTGCACGTATGATCCGTGAACTGTTCCTGCAGCAGAACGGTTTCGACCCGGTCGACACCTACTGCAGTCTCGAGAAACAGCTTGACATGTTCAAGATGATCAAAGGTTTCGCAGACCTTGCCTATGCCGCACAGGCAGCAGGAGTTCCGCCGAGCCAGATCCTTACCATCAAAGCAAAGAACGAGATGCCGCAGATCAAGTTCGCCAAGGACTACAAGCCAATTCTTGCGAAGATCTACTCTGAGATGGACGCTGAATTCAAAGTACTGAGGGCATAAAATGAAGGAATATAAGACAGTCTCCAAAGTTGCCGGACCTCTGCTCTTCGTTCAGAAGACCGAGCCGGTAAGTTATGAAGAGCAGGTCAGTCTTGTTCTGCCCGATGGAACAATGAAGCGCGGACAGGTTCTTGACACCTCCGAAGATCTCGTTGTTGTCCAGTGTTTCGAGACCACTACCGGTCTCGGCCGCGACACCGGCGTTCGCTTCCTCGGTGAGACGTTCAAGATGCCGGTCTCCAAGACCATGCTCGGACGTATTCTCTCCGGCGGAGGAAAACCAATCGACGGCGGACCTGACATCGTCCCCGACAAGCGCCTTGACATCAACGGTGCTGCAATCAACCCGTATGCACGCGGTTCACCCAGAGATTTCATCCAGACCGGTATCTCTACCATTGACGGAACCAACACTCTCGTCCGTGGTCAGAAGCTTCCGATCTTCTCTTCTGCTGGTCTCCCGCACAACGAGATTGCACTGCAGATCGCCCGTCAGGCAAAAGTTCCGGGATCAACCGAAGAGTTCGCAGTCGTGTTTGCTGCAATGGGTATCACCCGTGAAGAGGCAAACTACTTCATGGCAGACTTCGAGAGAACCGGTGCACTTGAACGTGCAGTCGTGTTCCTGAACCTTGCTGATGATCCGGCAGTCGAACGTACGGTTACCCCGCGTCTTGCACTGACCACTGCAGAGTATCTGGCATACGAGCTTGGATACCATGTGCTGGTTATCCTGACCGATATGACCAACTACTGTGAGGCACTCCGTCAGATCGGTGCTGCCCGTGAAGAAGTACCGGGCCGTCGCGGCTATCCGGGTTACATGTACACGGACCTGGCATCCATCTACGAGCGTGCAGGTATCATTAAGGGTCTGAAAGGATCTGTTACGCAGATTCCGATTCTGACGATGCCTGGTGACGATATTACCCACCCGATTCCGGATCTTACCGGATACATTACGGAAGGTCAGATCGTTATCTCTCCGGAGCTGCACCGTAAGGGTATCTACCCGCCAATCAACGTGCTGCCGTCCCTGTCCCGTCTGATGAACCTTGGTATCGGCAAGGGTCTTACCCGTGACGATCACAAGAAGGTCTCTGATATGATGTACTCGGGTTACGCAGAAGGCGTCGACCTCCGCGGCCTTGTGGCCATCGTTGGTAAGGATGCACTTTCCGAGCGTGACCAGAAGTTCCTTGAGTTTGCTGATGCATTCGAGAACAAGTTCGTCCGTCAGGGTTCCGATGAGGACCGTACGATTGCTCAGACGCTTGATGTCGGCTGGAACATGTTTGTTCAGCTGCCGGAGAGCGAGCTTGAGAAGCGTATCGACCGTGATCTGATTAAGACCTACCACCCGAATTACCGGAAGTGATTTGCCATGGCGCTGAATGTGAAGCCGACCAGGTCCGAACTGATCAATCTGAAAAGACGGATCAAGTTATCGGAACGCGGATATAAGCTTCTGAAGATGAAGCGCGATGGACTTATCCTTGAGTTCTTCAAGGTGCTTGCGGAGGCAAAGGATCTCCGCAATGATCTTGCTGTGAAGTACGCCCGTGCACAGGAAATGATTGCAATTGCAGAGACTGTGGAGGGAAGTATTGGAGTGACGGCTGCGGCATTCTCGGCATCCGAGAGCCCGCAGATTGATCTCAAGAGCAAGAACATCATGGGTGTTGTTGTGCCGAAGATCGAGTCAAGGAGTGTGAAGAAGACGCTGACCGAGCGCGGGTACGGAGTTCTGGGAACTTCGTCCGCGATCGATGAGGCGGCTGAAGCATTCGAGGATTTAGTGGAGACGATTATTCTCTCCGCAGAACTTGAGACGACGATGAAGCGTCTTCTTGATGAGATTGAGGGTACGAAACGCCGTGTGAATGCACTGGAGTTCAAGGTGATTCCAGAGCTGATCGAGGCACGGAACTTTATCAAGATGCGTCTCGATGAGATGGAACGCGAAGAGCTGTTCCGTATGAAGAGAGTCAAGAGCAAGTCGGAAAAATAATTTTTATTTTTTCGATTTTCTTTTTGAAAAATTTTTTTGAAAATATTTTTGGTTACGTGTTTTGATCAGAGATGAATTGAGCGATTGATTTGTGATGTCCTTCCCCAGAGTTACAGCTGAGGGATATGGGAATCAGTACTCGTGAGCATCTGACACCAGCTCCCCAGTTTCCATCCGTCTTCAGTTGAGAGCAGGATAAGAGACACCGCGTCAGTGTTGGTTGCATTGGCATCCACGTTCATCTCAAGATACACAAACACTGTGTCTCCCGCGGATACGTTCACGGTATCCTGCTGGAGTTGAACTGACATTCCGTTTGGGACATCAGTGTCAGGATCAAGATGAACCTGGATGTCCTTCCCTGCCGGCGCTGTAATTTTCAGCGAGATGAGGCCGGTCTCGCTCAGGTTTGCTACGAATACAGGGACTCGGCTCTCTGTTGCATTTCGCCGCTCTACTTTGGCAAATCCTGTACTGTTCTCAAGATCAAATCTCCATTCCACCGGAAAAATAATCTGACCCTCAACTCCCGGAGGCGTACGGTACGAGCCCTTGTCGTAGATACCAGGGGTGAACAAGTTCGAGAACTCTGATGTTTCATTCTCTACTGGGGTGGCCTGAGACGGAACGGTGATACATCCTGCGGTGAGTATCAGGAGAAGTATCAGGACATTTATGATTGTTATGGATTTGCAGTTCATTTTTACTCAGATGATTTTCATTTACATCGAGATATCTTAATGATTTGCAGCACGTATTTGGTGCAGCACGCTTGCGTCGAAGTTTTTATTTTGTGAGATATCTATTTCGTGTTTCAAAAAATCACGCCGCATAACTCCTATAAACAAAAAAAATAATTTTCTTCCGAAAAATGTTTTCAAAAAAATTACATCCTCCTTTCAATACACTTTAACAAGTGAGGATGTTGGCGGGAAATTTATTTTCCGATGTTTTAATTTTTGGAAAAAATGATGGGAAATATATTAATAGTTGCGATTGATATATACTTATGTAGAAGAATGTGATGATTTTTGTTTTGCCTCTCTTCTGATTCAGGATTGAGAGTTTTTTATGAAAACTGATGAGGGTATTTCTCCGGTTATTGCGATCGTAGTTTTGATTGGTTTTGTAATAATAGCCGGAGCGATTATTAGTCTGACAATGTTTGGGACGATGGAGGATATGTCGGGAACGCTGCCGGACGTGCGGTTTCAGGTATCCGCAGACGGGGTGAGCCTGTACCATGCGGGAGGGGATTCGCTGCCTCTGAGAAATCTGGTGTTTTACGATACTTTGTCAAAACAGAATATGACTGTCCAGTTGATAAAGGGCGGGGCTAATAGCGAAATAGATAGCGTTCGCGATCACGATCTATTTGAGTTGAGTGTCTGGGAAACAGGAGATAAAATCCGGATCATTGGTGGAAATCTGGTCGCTTTGTCGATTGTGGGGCCTGACAGCAGAAATCATCCGGCACTGCTGTACATGGGGGCGAACGCGGCAGTGTTGCCGATCGGGGATATGGTGCCGGATGAGTGGATAGAGACGCCGCCAACACCACCAACACCGCCGGTAATACCACCAACACCGCCGAATTTCGGCGACAAAAACCTCATAGATGATATCTTTCAACCAAGCCAAAACTCTTACTTCGACTTTGGCAGTAACCCTAAGGTAAATTTACAAGAGAAAATTAGACTACAGGAATTAAATATTACCTATCCCTTGCCAGGCGATAATACTCCTGTAGAATTAAAGCCGCAATGGTCAAAATATGAATGGACTAAGGTTACTGTGACAGTGTACAACAACGAAACAGGGGCTGTAGTATATCCAACAACATATCAATTAGTAGAGAAAAATGATGTGATGACGACGATTCGTATTCCTCATGATATCCTGAAAACAGGATATGTTTGTCATATTACTATTGAAATTTGGAAAGACAAGAATATGGAGAATCTTGTCGCGCGTCAGACAGTGGTAATTACATTTATCTGACGAATATTCAATCTCTTTCATCGTTGGTATCACAAAAATCATTAATAATTGCCGAAAATGGTTGGCAGATATAATGTTAATCTCTCACTATTTTTTCAACGACGAAATCTCTTACCCATTCCAGCACATGGCATCATTCATCTATAGTAAAGCCTCATATCATTTACATAAACAACATTGCCCTCAGAGGATTCCTTCCCCAAATTTCGGCAGACATTTCGTAGAAATCGCCTCTATATAGTTCATGGCGGATGGGTGCCCATGTTGTGAGATAACTTTTTATTGTGTCTTTTTTTTCAAAAAAAACTCGTAATCTAACGCCCAGTTGAAAAATTATTCTTGATAGAATATCTGTCACTTCACAGATTCACACCGCGCAGATTTTACTATAAGAAAAAATAAATCATTTTTTTCTACCGAAAAAAGTTCTCAATAAAATAACATTATCTCTTCAATTCACGCTGATAAGTGAAATCGTTGGCAAGGACTTGACCCCCCTTTATTAGAATCTTTGGAAAATACTATGGGGAATGTATTAATAGTACTGATTGATATATCCTCATACAGAGGGATGTGATGATTTTTGTTTTGCTTCTCTTCTGATTCAGGGATGAGAGTTCTTTATGAAAACTGACGAGGGTATTTCTCCGGTTATTGCGATCGTAGTTTTGATTGGTCTTGTAATAATAGCTGGAGCGATTATTGGCCTGACAATGTTTGCGTCGATGGAGAATGCGTCGGGAACACTGCCGGACGTGCGGTTTCAGGTATCCGCAGACGGAGTGAGCCTGTACCATGCGGGAGGGGATTCGCTGCCTCTGAAGAATCTGATATTTTATGATACATCGGCAAGACAGAGTATGGTTGTCCAGCTGATAAAAAGCGGGAGCGATAGTGCAGTACCTGACAATCAATTTGAGCTGAATGTGTGGGAAACAGGAGATAAAATCCGGATCATAGGTGGAAAGCTGGATGTCTTGTCGATTGTGGGGCCTGACAGCAGAAACCATCCGGCATTATTGTACATGGGAGTGAACGCGGCGGTGCTGCCGATCGGGGATATGGTGCCGGACGAGTGGATAGAAATAATCGTGCCGGTCGAACCACCAGAGAAACCGGAGGATCCCAAAGGTCTAACTGCGCTGAATGAAATGCTTCTCCTCCTCACGATTGGAAATACGAATATAATTGATGGTAAGAATGATATGTTCAAACAGTATCCTGACTACTATCAATATACCGGATCGATATCTGGGGGTTCATTCACTATAAATCTCGAGACAAATTCGTATGGTGCGAACTATGATGGTGATAGAAATATACACGTGGCATTTTTCAATCAAACCGGTGAACAGATAGGGGGAGGCAATAATTATTCATTTGGAAATGCACGAAAAACTCAAGTTATGTCAATTCCCGCGGGCGTTATGCCAGGTGATTGGTGTTATATGACGATTAGTGGGAAAAACAAGAATACCGGTCAAATAGATAGCGTTACTATTATCATCAGAATGGGTTATCCTGCTGAAACGGGCTGAATGATACATCCCGTAAAACATATTTCCCACCCATAATTTTTACCTCTTCAGTATTTTCTCCAAACTACTGTACGGTAAATAAATCTATGAGAGAGTCTTCGATGGATTTAATACGCTCATAGCGAAACGTTGTAACTACGAGTGATTACGGTTCTATGATTATCTCAGGAGAGGGAGGAGTGATTTTTTCATGAAATTTGGTACGCTTGCTGATGTGGAAACCCGCGGAAAAACCGTTATGGTTCGCGTGGATCTGAACTCGCCGATCGATCCTTCATCGAATACGATTCTTGATGACAAACGGTTCCGTGAGCATGTCCCAACCATTCAGGCTCTGGAAGAGTCCAAAGTTGTGGTGCTTGCGCATCAGAGCAGACCCGGCAAGAAGGACTTCACGACGCTTGAAGCACATGCCGAGCGGCTTGAGCGACTTCTCGACATGCCTGTGACATATGTTGATGATATTTTCGGCAGATGCGCGAAGGAGACGGTCCGCAAATCACATCCTGGCGATGTGATTCTTCTGGAGAATGTGAGATTCAGCGCAGAGGAAAATCTGACGATGAAGCCTGAGGACTCGCGGTACACGCACATCGTCAGAAAACTTTCTTCGATGGCGGATATTTTTGTGAACGATGCGTTCGGTACTGCACATCGCTCGCAGCCTACGATTACCGGCCTGCCGTTTGCGATGAAGACGGTTGCAGGTCTTCTGATGGAGAAGGAAGTCAAAAATCTGTCCCGCGTTTTTACCTCGGCTCCGAAACCGGTAACATTTGTTCTCGGCGGAACAAAAGTGGATGACTCGATTGCTGTTGCAGGTTACGTGCTTGCAAACGGTACTGCCGACAAGGTTGCAATTATCGGGGTTGTCGCGAATGTGTTTTATCTTGCAAAGGGTATCGATATCGGTGTGCCGTCAGCTAATCTGATCAAGATTCTCGGATATGAGGATGAGGTCGCGAAGGCAAAAAAGATTCTTGACACGTATAGCGACAAGATAGTTCTGCCTGAGTTTGTTGCGGTGAAAGAAAACGGCGGACGCCGTGAGTATCCGGTTGCGGCAACTCCGGCTGACTGCCCGATTCTTGATATGGGCAGTGAGTCTATCGGTATTTTTTCCGAGCTTCTCCGCAACTCAGGAACGATTGTGTTTAATGGTCCTGCGGGAATGTTTGAGGAGCGGGATTTTGCTACCGGTACGTATGAGCTTCTCCACGCAGCGGCACAGTCAGACTTCTCGGTCTGCGGCGGCGGCCATACGGCGGCGGTTATTGAGCAGCTCGGCCTTGAACCGCAGTACTCGCATCTGTCTACCGGCGGAGGGGCATGCATCGAGTTTCTGACCGGCAAAAAACTGCCGGCACTTGATGCACTGGAAAAGTCATGGGAACTGTTCGGCGGGAAATGCTGAAAAATATTTTTTTGTAATTTTTAGAAATATGTTGCCTGCATTGTAAAATGCAGTGGATATCTCAGAGACTAGTACACAATTACCTTAACTTCGCGGGTGAGTTGTGGTTCATCTTTTAAATTCAATGTCAGCGTGATCGTATACGAATTTCCTGGTTCTACTTTTTTAGGGTCCCACGTGTTACTTCCTACATTAAATATCTCGCTCCACTTATATTGGTAGTTGTTTTCACCCTTTGGTTTAACGGTCGTATTCGTATATCTATTGTTACCACCAGCTGAGTCAGATTTTTCTATTATAATATCCCAACTGAGGACATTCCCTATCTTATCCCCATTCTTACTATCTATCATTTGCTGATCCGTTTTTAAATATATTGACAATGTCACGGTGTCATTTTGTATGAGTCTGTGGTCCATTTCAACAATACTTGAATGGAATAATTTGGTCGAGTGATATCCTGTCGGATGGGTAAATTTGAAATCACTCAGATACGTCTCTATTGAATCGCCGTCTTCGAAAATTATCGTTGTATTTGCTGTGTTTTTGGTCATATCATCGTAGACGATTTCCAATGTAACTGTATAGTTACCCGCTTTTTTTGCATACTGGTGGATGGTATTGTTAACTGAGTTTCTACTTGAGTTTCCATCGCCGAAATCCCAACGATATTCTATGATCTTATATGGTTCGTTTTTTTCTGTTTCCAAAACAATCGCCCTGAGTTCGGCTATTTTAGTATCTTTAATAGTCTTGTAATTATCAATCACAATTACCGGAGTTGCCCTATTCTTTGCTTCAGGTAGGTATTTCCCAATCGCCCCAATCCGTATCTTTCCGGTATAGATTACCTGCTCCGTCTTATCATCGAACGTCGCCGTGATCGCCATGGGATACTCGCCTTCCGCAAAACTCTCATCAAACTCAATCAGTACCGGCACTCCGTCAGAAAATACTGTCTTGTTATCCACAGGACTACCAATCCGTACCCCCTCAGCAGTCGCAACAGCCACCTGCACCCCCTTCATCTTCACAAGATCTTCTCCCCAGAATGTCAGCTGTAGCGGCTTCGCATCATCTCCGGTAGTATGCGGCACCACTCCAATAATCTTTCCTCCGCTGACCGCATCACCAAATCCCAAAACCATCGCCCCGGCAATCGCGACCAACACAACCGTGATTGCGACAAGGAGAATTGTACCGATCACGGGTGAAACTCCGCCCTCCCTCCTGCTACGCATCATATTCTCTCGATAAACATATAGTGTGTCCTTCTTAATGAAGGTATTTCCATGGTATGCCTTGATCAGAAAATTCGAAAAATATTTGACATCGTGAACAGAAATTTTCCGAAGAAAAAATGACCTCCATTTGCAGAAATTTCGCGGCATGTAGTTACTCTGCGCGAGAGCCCTTATAGAAAATCCAAAAGCAAATCCACATCACCGCATCACTATATATATTGTCGAGGTAATAAGTCATAATGTTTGCAACAATCTCCATTATGTTAATATATCTTTACAACACACCTCTATCATAACGAATCTCCCGCTTGTGTTTGGGGGTCGTATCTCAGGAGTGATAAACAACGTGAAAGAACAAAAATTCCGACATGAACTTAAATATTATATCAACCACGCAGACTACCTGACCATTCGTCAGCGTATGTCAACCATCGCAGACACTGACGAACATGCAGACGAAAACGGAAGCTACAAAATTCGCAGCCTCTACTTTGACACCCCTGGCGACAAAGCCCTCTACGAAAAACTCTACGGCATCAACAACCGCGAAAAATTTCGCATCAGGCTCTACAACGATGACGACTCATTCGTCCGCCTCGAAAAAAAGACCAAAGTAAACGCACTCACCTGCAAAATATCAGCTCCCGTCACCCGCGACCAGTGCGAAAAACTGCTTGTCGGCGACACCGACTGGATGAAAAATGCCGGTCACGCTCTTCTCACCGAACTTTATGCAAAAATGCGGTACGAACAGCTTCGTCCGAAAACTCTCGTCGACTACACCCGCGAACCGTTCACCTACGGGCCCGGCAATGTCAGAGTCACCCTTGACTCAAACATCACCACAGGCATCAGAACAACCGATCTCTTTGATCCGAAAATGCCGACCGTCTCAACCTACGGCGTCTCAGTCATCATTCTCGAAGTAAAGTACGACAACTACCTCCCTGACATCATCAGAAACATGATTCAGGTCGAAAACAGAAAGGCAACAGCCTTCTCCAAATACGCTGTTGCTAGAATGTTTGGATAAACTAGGATACTATCATGAAACCATACATACCAACCGGAGGCGATGAAAAATGACAGAACAGCTGACCTTTAACGACATCCTCTCCTCAAACCTCTTGACCACCGTGACCTCATTCTCGCTCACGGACATGATCATAGCCATGGGCCTTGCCTTCGTTCTCGGTCTCTTCATCTTCTTCGTCTACAAACAGACCTACAGCGGCGTGATGTACTCATCAGGCTTTGGCATATCCCTGATTGCCATGGCCCTCATCACCACCATGATCATCATCGCGATCGGCTCCAACATCATCCTTTCCCTCGGAATGGTTGGTGCACTTTCCATCGTGCGGTTCAGATCCGCAGTCAAAGATCCCATGGACATCACCTATCTGTTCTGGGCAATCTCTGCCGGAATTGTTCTCGGCGCAGGACTCATCCCGCTTGCCTTCTTCGGCTCAATTGCTATTGGTGTCTTTTTGCTCGTCTTCTCCCGCAAAAAATCCCGCGACCAGCCGTTTATTCTGGTCGTCGACTGCGACGGAGATGCAACCGAGAAGAAGATCATGGACATCCTCTCGCTCAGCGTGAAAAAACTCGTCCTCAGGTCCAAAACGGTCCGGACCGGCTCGGTCGAGCTGACCGTCGAGGTCAGACTCGCGGGTGAGACCAGCGAGTTCATCAACCGCATCGCAACGCTTCCCGGAGTATCAAGCGCCGTTCTTGTCACCTATAACGGAGAGTATCTCACGTAAAATCATGATCGATGCAAAGTACATCAACCTCATCACCATACTCTGCGTGGTCGCAGCTGCGGTACTTGTTGGGGTACTGATGTTTGCTCCTGACCTTCTCGGCATCACCGAGAAGGAACGAACCGTCACCTATGCATCCATGTTTGACGAGGATACCATCACTGAGATCAATATTGTGATCAGCGATGACCAGTGGAATGACATCCTAACAAACCCTCTCGCTGAGGAGTATCACCGCTGCGATATTGTGATCAATGGAGTCACGTATCCATCCGTCGGCATACGAACCAAAGGGTTGACCAGTCTTTCGCAGGTTGCGTCCAGCGACTCGGACCGGTACAGCTTCAAGCTGAAGGCTGACGAGTATGTGAATGATCAGAGTTTTGCCGGACTTTCTGAGTTCGTGATAAACAATGTGATTCAGGATGCGACCTACATGAAGGAGTATCTCTCCTATGATCTGATGGCGTATATGGGTGTGCCGACTCCCTTGGTGACCTATGCGAACATTTCGATTAACGGCGAGCCGTTTGGTCTGTATGTGATGATCGAGTCAGTCGAAGACGACTTCGCCTCCCGCGTCTTTGGCGTAAACTATGGCAATCTCTACAAACCCGAGAGCATGGATAATGTCGGAGGTGGAGGATTTGGTGGGGGCGGCGAACGTCCTGAGGGCATGGAGAGTTTCGGCGGAATGGGAGACGCTCCGGCAGGTATGGAGATGGGAAACGTTGATCCTGCTGCAATGACTCCTTCTTCAAGGCAGCAGAATGGCACCACCACCTTCGAGTTCTCGGAACGAAACAGAAATATGGTTCCGGGAAATATGGGAGGGTTCGGCGGCAACGGCGGAGGTGCGGATCTGATCTATACCGACGACAGTATTGAGAGCTATGCGCATATCTTCAACAATACGGTTCTCAAAAAGACCAAGACTGCCGACAAGCAGCGGGTGGTAACCGCCCTGAAACATCTGAATGAGGGAACTGATCTGGAAACCTATGTTGATGTGGATGAGGTTCTCCGCTACTTTGCGGCAAACACTGCCCTGGTAAATCTCGACAGTTATGTGAGCAACCTGAAGCACAACTACTATCTCTACGAGGATGGCAAAGGACAGATCTCGATTCTGCCGTGGGACTTCAATCTGGCATTCGGTGCATTCCAGTCAGGAAGTGCGACGAGTTCAGTGAATTTCCCGATCGACACGCCGGTTACCGGCGTGTCTCTAGAGGACCGGCCGCTGATTGGAAAGCTTCTCGAAGTGCCTGAGTACAAGGAGCGGTATCACCAGTATCTCCAAGAGATTCTGGACGGTTACTTTGCGAGCGGCTACTTTGCGGCAAAAATTGATTCGCTCAATGATCTCATCAGCCCTTCTGTAGAAGCAGACCCTACTGCGTTCTACAGTTACGCAGAGTATCAGAAAGCAATTGAGGCCCTGAAGCTGTTTGGCGAGCTCCGCGCTGAAAGTATCGCAGGTCAGCTGGACGAGAGCATTCCCTCCACTGATGCCGGGCAGACCGAAAATCCTTCTGCACTGATCGATGCGTCCGGTCTCAATATGAATGATATGGGATCGATGGGCGGCGGCGGAGGAGCCGGAGGGTTTGGCGAAGGATTTGGTGAAGGCAGGAATCAGAATGGCGGCGGGATGAACTTCCCACAGTAATTTTGATTTTTTCTATTTTTTTATAGACTCATCCGGCAAGTCATATACTTTGGTCATAATCTCTGATTTTCACGCAAAAGAATAATTTTCATTTTTGAGATTTTTATAGGGGGTTACCCCAAGCGAGACCAAGGACAGATAACTTCCATCATCTTATTTCTTTCATGCATTCTCGCAAAGAGATGAATGAACTCAGGGCATGCGATGCGCGTTTCGGATCATCACCCAGCCAAACCGTAGATATATGTAGTAGCAGAAATCATTTTTCTGTATTATGGAAACAAAAGAGGTAAAGCACATCGATGTCTGGTCTGCCGCCAAACTGAGTGCGGCAATCTATCTGGTCATCTCCATTATTGTCGGCATCATCTCGGCACTCATTGCCATCTTCAACATGACTGCAATTCCGGGATTATCAATGCTCACATCATTTGGTGAAGGAATTCTCATCACCGTCCTCACGGTTGTAATCGTTGCCATCATTGGCATGATTGTCGGATTCATTGTCGGCGCAATCATCGCCTTCATCTACAATCTCGCTGCCGGCATCTTCGGTGGTCTGAGACTGGAAGTTGAGTAAAACTTCTTTTTTTATTTTGGCGGAACCATGATCTGTTACCGCACTATGCGGTAACAAAACTGACTCGTATTCAGGAGTTATTCTCTATTCTCTGCGAATAAAACAGACTTTCATTTTTTGTTATCGATGTATTGACATTGTGTTTGTAAGTAAAATACTACTCATAGTAACAGTACTGTTTTAGCGGTAACAGCGGTAACAAAAAATATAGATTACGGAGACCTGCGAATAATTTCAACATCCGATGATTTTACTGGAATAATTTTGTAACCGCATCATGCGGTAACAAACCTCCCTTAAAAAAATATTTTTTCTCTTCACCGTGCACGGCAGGCCTTCGTGATCGTGCTTCCTGCAGTGAAAAGATCCTGCTGGGTCAGCACGACAACTTCTGTGTCGGTCCGAATCGTCAGTTTTCCGCTCTCGGTAATTTTTCCGATGATCTCATACGAAACACCACTCTCTTTCAGGAAATGCTCATCCGAAAACGTCACTAAGAACCGTCCGTAGGTCTCCGAGAACAGCTTCGTCACGGCATCGCCTTTCAGCTGCACCTCGGCCTGCGCCGCAAGATTTGCCAGCGCATACAACAACCCGCCGCGGGTAATCGCCATACATCCGCTCACTTGCGCCTTCTCCACCAGTTCACGAATGGCCGGCAGCGCCTTCACATCGCCTACTGCCGGTGCCGCACCGCCGCAACCGGTCACTGCGTCCAGCACCGATCCGCCAAGTTCCTCCTTTGTTGCACCGACAACTGCAATCATGTCGCCATTGTCCGGCCACTCCCAGCCGATCAGATCTCCTTTGCCGAACATCGCAACTGCCGGAGCCGGCTTGATGCTGGTACCGTACGCATCCGACTCATTGTAGAGCGACACATTTCCTCCAACAATAGGAATTGCCAGAGCGCGGCACATGTCGCCGAGACCCTTCGTTGACTCTGAGATCTGCCACATCACTTCCGGCTTTTCCGGAGAGCCGAAGTTCAGATTGTCCAGAGCGCAGAGCGGTGTTCCGCCAACCGACACAATGTGCGAGGCAAGTTCAAGCACTGCATTTGCCGCTCCTGCATGCGGATTGAGATAGGTGTGGCGGGCATTGCATCCGCATGCCGCCGAGAGTCCCATGCCGTCAAGCTCGAGCACCGAGTAAAACGGAGTGACACAGTAGGTCCTCCCTTGGGCCTGCGAGTTAAACTGGGCAGCATGCATGCTGTTGTCCGCGAGGTCGGGGTGGGAAAGTACTTTTCTGACGAGCTCTGAAATCGTTCCCGCAGGTTTTGCGAACGGCTTTTCTGCCTCGTAGGGTTTTTCGGAAAAATCATTTTCCACGACGCCTTCGGTCAGCAGTTTGATCGGCAGTTCGCAGACAACTTTTCCGTTGAACTCAACCACGTACTGGTCGTTACCGGTCGTCTCACCCACAATTGCATAGGCGAGGCCGTATTTTTTGCAGACCGCTTCGGCGTCCGCAACTTTCTCCGGCTTGACTTCTGCAATCATCCTCTCCTGTGACTCGGCAAGCATGATTTCCACTTCGTTCATGTTGGTGTCGCGAAGAGGGACCGCGTCGGCGAAAATTCTTGCGCCGACATTTACGCACATCTCTGATGATGCGCCGCCAAGTCCTGCGGCTCCGAGATCGCGGCAGGCAAGGATCAGTCCGCGTTCGAAAAGTTCGAGCGTTGTCTTGATCAGGTCTGCTTCGACTGCGGGGTTTCCGTCAACGCAGGTGTTTTTCACTCCTTCGTCTCCGGCATCCTTTGCGATGTCGCCTGATGCGAATGCTGCGCCTCCAAGTCCGTCGCGTCCGGTTGCCGCACCAAAGAGCAGAAGTTTTGATCCGATCTTGAATGCTTTGCCGAACATGAACTTGCCTGCTTTCATTTTTCCGAGGCACACCACGTTGATGAGGGGATTGCCCATGAAGCTCTCGTCAAACATCTGGTAGCCGGAAAGTGCAGGCACGTTGATGGTGTTTGCGTAGTCGGCAGCCCCTGCGGTTGCGTTCCTCATCAGCCATTTTGTTTTTTCTTCTTCGATTCTGCCGAAGTACCAGGGTGCGAGGATTGCGATCGGCTGTGCTCCCATGGAGAATACGTCACGCACAATTCCGCCGACGCCGGTCGCGGCTCCTGAGTAGGGGTTGATGTAGCTTGGATGGTTGTGGGATTCCATGGCAAGTGCGAGGAAGGTGTCGTCGCTGAACTGCACGATAGCCGCGTCGTCACCGGGCCCGACAATGACTGCATCGCCTGTGGTTGGAAGGGTTCGCAGGAATTTTTTCGTGGAGCGGTAGCTGCAGTGCTCGCTCCAGAGGTTTTCAAATGCCACCGACTCCAGCGGGGTGAGTTCTCGTCCGAGAACTGAGTGGATATAGGCCTCATCTTTTGCTGCCAGCATAATGATCAGAGTATTTGTTTTGGATGGGGAAAAATACCTGTATCAGGATGCTTGGTTGTGTTTGGGATTCTTCGCCTGCGGTCTTACTTGGAATAACCACGAAATGCACAGAGTTGCACGGAGCTTCACGGAAAAAAATGCACGGAGAATGCCTGCGGCGCCGGAATGCACGGAACACATGCTTATGGTCTGTTCATTTCTTCGCGGGAAAACATAAGAAAGAGATATTCTTTTGCCCTCGTTTTTATTTGGAGTAACCACGAGAAATCCTCCCGCCTCCTTAGTTCTTCTGTGCATTCCGGCGCCGCAGGTGTTCTCCGTGCATTTTTTTCCGTGAAGCTCTGTGTTGTTCCGTGCATTCCGTGGTTACCACAAACGAAGCCACACGCAACCCCTTCATAAATGAAAATCATTTTTCATGACACCAGAACTTTATGCATTCAGCACCAACGTATACTGCATGGTCGAGTCATACGAGGATATGTTAAAATCGGCGTACTCGGGAATGTCTGAGCCGACAGACACGGGCGAGCGTTTCGTCATGCCCAAAACCAAGATCTATATTGAGGGCAAGACCACCGTTCTGGATAATTTTGCTGATATTGCCGACTCGCTGAACAGAGAGAAAGAACACTTCATGAAGTTCATCCTTGGTGAACTCGGAACTGCCGGCAAGATCGACGGCAGCCGTGCGGTCTTCAACGGCAAATTCGAAGAATCTCAGTTCGTTGCAATCGTTGAAACCTATGTCAACGACTATGTCATCTGTTCCGAATGCGGCCGTCCGGACACCAAACTCGTCAAAGACGACCGTGTCCAGATGCTTCTCTGCGAGGCATGCGGCTCTAAACGTCCGATCAGAAAACGCAAAGTCAAGACCGAAGTCCAGGGCCCGGCAATCGAAGAAGGCAAAGAGCTTGAGGTTCACATCGAATCCATCAGCAAAAAAGGCGACGGCGTTGCACACATCGGAAAATATATTCTGTACGTCTCCGGAACCAAAGCCGGCCAAAACGTCAAGGTCAGAATCACCAGAATCTCCGGCTCTGTTGCATTCACCCAGAAAATTCTCTAAAAATTTACTCTTTTTTCTGCTCAGCAGCTTCGCCAAAGAATGCCTGAACCGTCTTTGCAAACTCTCTCGGGTAGAGATCATGCATCCTATGCGTTCCTCCGGCAACGACTTTCAGCGCTGACGTGCTGATCATCGTATGCATCTCATGCCCCACCTCGATATGCATCAGAAAGTCAGTGTCCCCAAACAACAGCAGAGTTTTGCACTGTATTGTACTCAGCCGTTCCGCCGTTCCCTTCCATGACGCAATAGCGCACGCGCCTGCCCGGAACCCTTTCGTATGCCAGGGCGCAATCACTGAAAGTGCCTGTAGGGGCAGAACACACCGGTTCATCAGGCGGGCACGGTAGGAAGACTCCGGCCCGTAATCGGTTGCAAACAGCATCAGTTTTTTTACCGTGTCAGGATAAGATAGCGCAAACTCCTGCGCGATCATTCCTCCCATCGAGTGGCCGAGAAGACAGATGCCGGTAAGCCCCTCCTTTTGAATCACTGCAAACACATCCTCTGCATACTGGGATATCGTCATCTTCTGCGGAGCAATCGACCCGATCTTCGTGAGGCCCATGCCTCGGTTGTCCGGCAGGATCACACAGTACTCTTTTGCGAGCGTCTGCACGATCGACTCCTTCCAGGCATCCATCGAATCGCCGAGCCCGCTTACGATCACCAGCGGAGATCCGGACCCCACAATACGATACGCGACTTTCGTGTCTTTGGACGGGGCATACCGTATCTCATCAAGCATAGATAAAAAAGTATTAGTATGGTTTTTGCCCATAAACCTGTGGTTTGGGGCAGAAAGATGATCTTCAGTTCTTCAGGTATCCAAGCAGGTCATCGCATCTTGATGAGATGCGGACGCATGCATCGCGGATAACTGCTACCGGATCTTTTTTGGATCCTGCTTTTAAGGTGACGAACAGTTCCGGGTCAGAGAACTGGTACTCGATCACATATTTTGCTACATCGACTTCGGGATCTGCGAGAATCTCTTCGGTCAGTGTATTCATAAATGTGTGTCCTTCTCCTTCGAGACTCAGTCGTACCTTGTTCTTCTCGAGCTCGATGATCTTCAGCTTCATGTGGAATATCTATTTGGCGGACGAGACTATATAGGTGATGTCCCGGTCCCTCTTGTATCTTTATTAATGGGGCGCCCACGGAAAAACGGCTTTGCCCATAAATTCGTTTATTAGAAACCAATCTTCGGCATTGATCGTAGCTCCGCCCACGGAAAAACGGAAAACACAGAAATAAAAACATCACAGAGCAGACGTGAACATCATGGAAATGCATTGTTTTCGGGTTCTGTATGTTCCGTTTTTCCGTGGGCTGCTCATAATTGATGATACAGCGCCTGAAAAACCATATCTTTATCTGGCAACTGGATGATAGTATTTGTATCATGCGAAAAATATTGTCTGTTGCTTTTTTGCTGTCTCTTCTCGTTTTGTGTGTTTTTGGCGCAGGCTGTGTCGTTTCAGAGACCACAGTGACTGAGGTCTCCACGGTCAACCTCACGGAATGGTATCTCAGTGCTCCGGTTCAGTATGTCGAGGTAAACAATGTCACCATAGGATACCGGGAATTTGGTACAGAAAATACTGATCCTCTATTAATGATAGTGGGATACCGGATGACGATGGATGAGTGGGACCCTTGTTTTATCTCTGAGCTTGCTCAGAACTATCATGTCTATGTCTATGACCACCGCGCAATGGGCTACTCATCCAATGATCCGTCAACTCCGTACACAATGAATCAGCTTACTGATGATGCCGCTGCTCTGGTCAAAACCTTTGGGTATGAGAGAATGTATGTGTTCGGCCACTCGATGGGCAGCACGATCGGTCTTGAGTTCGCGGTCATGCACCCTGATGCAATCATTCGGCTTGTCCTCGCATCCGTTACGCCGTCTCCCCATGAGCCGTACTGCAAATCCTTAATGAGTGTGGTGGAGAGTTCAATTGCCGACCCTGCAACTGAGCAGGGAATCTATTATGAATCTGTTGCGATCAAAGAGTCTGTGCCGGTAACCGATCAGCTGGGAAATGTTACGTTAGATGTTCTGATAATTGTCGGAACTGAAGATGATGTCACGCCTGTTGAAGGATGTTTTGTTGTTGCGGAGAAAATTCCGGGAGCATCTCTCATCCAGTTCAAGGGATGCACCCATGGAATCTTTTCGGAAGAGCCGTACGAGATGGCTGATGTGATGACCGGATTTTATCAGAATACGGTGACAGCAGTTCCTGCCTCCTAATTTTTTTGTTTTGGGGCATTATGTATCTCAGAGCCACTCGCGGAACGCATGCCTTCGGCCTGCTTACCGCTTCGCGGGAAAAACGGAACACACAGAAAAAAACAGCACGGAAATATTTTTTGATACTTCGCATTCATACCAAATGAATTGTATTAGAATTCCGTGATGTTCACGTCTGCTCCGTGATGTTTTTCCGTGAAGTTCGGTGTGTTCCGTTTTCTCGTGGGCGGCTCATGCACAAAGGTGCAAAGCCCCTGACACAAGTATTATATCATCCCACTCCCTATGTATTAGAGCACTCAATTTAGTGGAGCGGTGTATCGGGCATGTCCCGGAAGTGTTGCACAGAAATCTGTGTAGTACAGCATCGCGAGTGTCGAAAGTACAATGAACCGTTCGCGGTTTTTTGTGCTGCCTGCAGTCTCTGCAGGTGTAAGATGCGGAGTTCTCTGTAGACGTAGCCAAGCCTGGTATGGCGCAGGTTTGCTAAACCTGTGTCCCCCTGGGACTCGAGGGTTCAAATCCCTCCGTCTGCGCTTATTGCGGGGTGAAACATTCCCCGACGTTCAGGAGTACGAAGCGCTCATAACGTATGAGACTTATCTCTCCACTGAGAGGCGACTATCATGGTTGAAGAGTCAGAACTGAAATATTTTGTGCGGATCATTAACAATGATCTGGACGGTACCCAGCCGGTCCAGCTTGCGCTGACCGGAATTAAGGGCATCGGCCTCCACGCCGCACTCGTCATCTCCCGCCGTGCAGGAGTCGACACCCATGCAACAATGGGTCTTCTTGCAGACGAAGATGTCAAGCGCATTGAGGAACAGGTACTTGCGTATCCGACCTCAGTTCCGGCATGGATGGTCAACCGCCCGGTAGATGTGTACTCCGGAGAACCGAAGCACCTCTACGGCAGCGACCTTGCGCTCGCAAAAGAAGACGACATCAACCTCATGAAGAAGATGCGCTGCTATCGCGGCATTCGTCATGAGAACGGCCTGAAGGTACGTGGTCAGGGCACCAAGTCCACCGGAAGGTTCGGAAAGATTGTCGGTGTTTCCAAGAGGCGGAACTAAACTCAGGTGAGATAAAATGGGATACCCAGGAAAGAACACCAAACAGTACTCCTCCCCGAAACGCCGCTTCGAAAAGTCGCGTATCGAGAGCGAGCGAGTACTTGCTATCACCTACGGTCTTCGTAACAAGCGTGAGATCTGGAGAGCAACCGAAGTCCTTCGCAAACACCGCGGAGGAGCTCGTGAAGTGCTCGCTATGATGTCCGCCGCCGGCGAGACCCCGAAAACCGTTGCACGCCGCGACGAGCTGATCAACACCCTTCAGCGCTACGGCATGGTCGGTGCAAACGCCGCAATGGATGACATTCTTACCTTAAAAGTTGAGAACATCCTTGAGCGCCGCCTGCAGACCATCGTCTACCGCAAGGGTCTTGCACGCAGCCCGAAACAGGCACGCCAGCTGATTACCCACGGACACATCGCCATCAACGGCCAGCGTGTCTCCGTACCCGGCTACATGGTTTCCGTTTCCGAAGAGGCAGGTGTTGCATACTATGCAACCTCAGGCCTTGCAGATTCCGCAAACGGTGAACGCCAGCGTATTATGAATGTGAGGGCGTAACTATGGCAGAAGCAACCGAAAAGTGGGGCATTGCACATATCTTTGCCTCCTTTAACAACACGATCATCACCGTCACCGACCTGTCCGGCGCAGAGACCATCTGCAAGAGCAGCGGTGGCATGGTTGTCAAGCAGGCCCGCAATGAGTCTTCTCCCTATGCAGCAATGCAGATGGCGATCAACATTGCCCAGGCAGCAAAAGAAAAAGGAATCACCGGACTTCACATTCGTGTTCGTGCACCAGGAAACGGAAAGCAGCGCTCTCCGGGACCAGGAGCCCAGGCAGCAATCCGTGCACTTTCCCGTGCAGGTATGCGCATTGGCAGAATCGAAGACGTGACCCCGGTACCGCACGACAGCATCCGCGCAGCGGGTGGGAGAAGAGGCAGGAGAGTCTGAATGGATCTTGTATTCAGCAGGCTTGATGACTCTGTCGCACGGTTTACTATCAGCGGAGCGACTCCGGCATTTGCAAACGCTCTCAGACGCTCAATGATTGGTGAGGTACCAAC
The DNA here is from genome assembly GCF_032714495.1 of Methanorbis rubei. Classification (NCBI taxonomy): domain Archaea; kingdom Methanobacteriati; phylum Methanobacteriota; class Methanomicrobia; order Methanomicrobiales; family Methanocorpusculaceae; genus Methanorbis; species Methanorbis rubei. The sequence goes on from NZ_JAWDKB010000001.1 coordinate 51,615, forward strand.
CCTTGCCATCGAAGACGTTCGTATCTATGACAACACCAGTGTTCTCTTTGATGAGATCCTTGCCCACAGACTCGGTATGGTTCCGATTAAAACGGACCTGTCCCAGTTTGTCCGCCGCAGCGAATGTTCCTGCGAAGGTGTTGGCTGTCCACAATGCACCATCACCTTTACTATGAGCAAAGAAGGTCCGGGAATGCTCACCTCCGGTGATCTGATCTCGATGGACCCGCGTACCGTTCCGGTACACAATAACGTGCCAATCGTAAAGCTCTGGGAAAACCAGAAGGTTGTCTTGGAAGCGGTCGCAGAACTCAACACAGGCAGCGAGCATGCCAAATGGCAGCCAACGCTTGCATGCGGTTACAAAGAGTTCCCGATGATCACCATCCACGACACCTGTGACGGATGCAAAAAATGCGTCGACGAATGTCCCCGCGATGTTCTTGAAATATCCGAGAACAAAGTGCGTGTCCGCGTAGTAAACGGCGAAAGCAAAGAAAAAGACTGTTCCATGTGCCGTCTGTGTCAGACTGCGTGCATGAACAGCGGAATCGGCGAAAACCCTGCAATCACCATTGGTGCCGACAGCACGAAGTTCGTCTTCGTTGTCGAGAGCGACGGTTCTCTGCCGGTCAAAGAGATCATCGAAAGAGCACTGCTGCATATCAAGTCACGATCCACAGACCTGACTGATGCATTACAGGACATATCCACGGAGGGACTGTAAATGAATAAGACAAACCCCCGCCTCGAATCCTTAATTGGTATGCTCAAGCGGGCATCCCGGGAAAACGAGGCCAATATCTGGCGCGAGATTGCCGGACGCCTTAACACGTCCAGCAAGAACTACGCTGAGGTTAACATCGGAAAGATTAGCCGCTACGCAAGCGAGAATGAGATCATCATTGTTCCGGGCAAAGTCCTGGCAGCAGGTACGATCGCCGCACCCGTCAAGGTTGCAGCACTCAACTTCTCCGACGCTGCGCGTGAAAAAATCATGGAAGCCAAAGGCAGCTGCATGACAATCGAAGAGCTTGTCGCAGCAAACCCGAAAGGCAGCCGGGTCCGCATCCTGAGGTGAACTGAAAAATGGTAACTGTTATCGATGGAGAGAATCTTCTTCTCGGAAGAATGTGCAGCCTTATCGCTCAGCGCATTCTTGCCGGTGAGGAGATTGCTATCATTAACGCCGAGAAAGTAATCGTATCCGGTTCCCGCGCGATGGTTATGGAAGAGTACTATGTAAAACGCGTCCGCGGTTCTGTTGAAGGCGGTCCGTTCTACCCGAGACGCCCGGACCAGATCGTTAAACGCACGGTCCGCGGTATGATTCCATACAAAACCCGGCCCGGAGCAGCAGCGTTCCGCCGTGTCAAGGCCTATGTCGGTGTTCCTTACGAGCTGAAGGATGCTGAGGCAGAGGTTCTTGATGCAGCACACCGCAACCGGTTAAGCAGCGCACGCTACGTTACCGTTGGTGCAATCAGCACCAACCTTGGAGCAAAGTACTAAGAGGTGGAAAAAGATGAAGATCATTAACACCAGTGGTAAAAGAAAGACGGCAATTGCCCGCGCAACTCTCAGAGAGGGCAAGGGCAGAGTCCGTATCAACTCGGTTCCGCTCGAGGTTTACGGCAGTCAGATCATCCGCATGAAGATTGCCGAGGCAATCGCTCTTGCACCGGGTGCAATTGACGGCGCCGATGTTGAGATTGAAGTCTCCGGCGGCGGTGTCATGGGCCAGGCAGAGGCAGTTCGTACTGCACTCGGCCGCGGCATCCTGAACTGGACCAACGACCCGCGCATTAAAGAGGTTTACCTCAGCTACGACCGTACGCTTCTTGTCAACGATTCCCGTCAGAAGGAAGCCAAGAAGCCGCATGGACGCGGTGCACGTGCACGGTTCCAGAAGTCGTACCGTTAAATTCGCTCTCAGAACATTTGTTCTGCAAAAGGGAGGGATCTCCCCTTCCTTTGCAAAACAACAAATTAATAACCTTAGAAGGATAACTAATGATACCAGTTCGATGTTTCACCTGTGGTAAAGTAATTTCCACGGTATGGGAAGAATATCAACAGCGCAAAGCTGCCGGTGAGGACCCGAAAGAGATTCTCGACTCTCTCGGACTTGAGCGGTACTGCTGCAGACGCATGCTTCTCTCGCATAAAGAGACGGTTGATGAGCTGTATCCCTACACGTGATGCATGAATGATGCGGGGTCGTAGGGTAGCCTGGACCATCCTATTACGTTCGGGACGTAGTGACCTGAGTTCGAATCTCAGCGACCCCATTTTTCCATTTTATGTTTTATGGATGTGATTGCCAATGATATACACTCGTTATGAACGGGCCAGAATCATCGGTGCTCGTGCTTTACAGATCTCGATGGGTGCCCCTATCCTCGTCAGAACCACAAAGATCGATCCGCTTGAGATCGCTCTGGTTGAGTACGACAGTAATATGGTCCCTATCACAGTAAAGCGCCGCATTGGTGAGAAGGTAGAGGTTCTGTAATATGACCACAATTGATGGAGTTACTCTTCGGAGAATTCTTGACAGCCGCGGCAATGAAACCATTGAAGCGGAGATTCTGACTGCAAGCGGCGGATACGGTCGTGCATGCGCTCCAAGCGGTGCATCAACCGGTATCTATGAGGCGAAGGTGCGGCCCTGCCGCGAAGCGATCGCTGACGCGCAGACACGCCTGATTCCTGAGCTGATCGATCTTGATTCTCAGGATCAGCGCGGTTTTGATGAGATACTGCACATCGTGGATGCAACCGATGACCTTTCCGGTATCGGTGCAAACATCGCGGTTGCACTTTCTCTTGCAAACGCCAAAGCTGCGGCATCTGCAATGAACATGGAGCTCTTCCAGTTCCTTGGAGGAGCCTTCGTGGACCAGACGCCGCTTCCGCTCGGTAATGTTATCGGCGGCGGCGCTCACGCTGTGGGTGCGACCGACATTCAGGAGTTCCTGATTGTGCCGACCGGTGCCGGAAACGCAAGCGAAGCAGTCTTCACCAATGCACTTGTGCACAAGACGGTGAAGAGCATTCTTGTCGCGCGCGGAAAAGGCTGCGGCAAAGGTGATGAAGGTGCATGGGCTCCTCACATCAGTGATGCCGAAGCATTCGAAATTGTTGCCGAAGCAGTAAACAAGGTTCAGGATGAGACGGGAATCGAGGTCCGCATGGGTCTTGACGTCGCGGCTTCCGAGATGTGGAACGCTGATCTTGAGCGGTATGTGTATAAGAATGCAAAACGCACTACTGAGGAGCAGATCGCATACATCGCCGAACTGGTGGACCAGTATAATCTGGTATATGTTGAGGATCCGATTCAGGAAGAGGACTTTGCAGGCTTTGCCATGTTGACCGAAGAGGTTACAGGCCGTGACACGTTAATCTGCGGCGACGATCTTTTCGTCACCAATGTTGAGCGTCTGGAAGAGGGCATTGCTCTTGAGGCAGGTAACTGCGTCTTAATCAAACCAAACCAGATCGGAACCCTGACTGATACCTTTGAGACGATCCGTCTTGCCTGTGATTACGGGTATGAGACGGTGATGAGCCACCGTTCAGGTGAAACAACCGACACTACCATCGCACATCTTGGCACGGCTTTTGGCTGCTGCTTCCTGAAGTGCGGTATTGTTGGCGGCGAGCGTATTGCTAAATTAAATGAACTTATAAGAATTGAGGAGCATTTCTAAAATGACCGACAATGAACTTGGAATTGAATTAAACGAACCGTTAGTATCCGTAGAAGAGTATCTGGCAGCCGGTGTCCACATCGGTACCCAGCAGAAAGACGATGACATGAAGGAGTTCATCTACCGCGTCCGCTCTGACGGTCTGTATATCATTGATATCAGAAAGACCGATGAACGTATCAAGCAGGTGGCAAAGTTCCTTGCACGTTACGAGTCCCCGAAGATCTTCGTGGTAACGTCCCGTCAGTACGGTCAGCACCCGGCACAGAAGTTCTCCAGCACGATTGGTGCAATTTCCCATGTCGGACGGTTCATCCCGGGTACGCTCACCAACCCGGTCCTTCCGAAGTACGTTGAGCCGGAAGTCGTTATTGTTACCGACCCGATCGGAGATGCACAGGCTATCACTGAAGCTGTCCAGTCCGGTATCCCAGTCATTGCACTTTGTGATATCAACAACCAGACCAACAATGTTGACCTCGTCATTCCGACGAACAACAAGGGTCGCAAGGCACTTTCCATGGTCTACTTCCTGCTTACCCGCGAGGTCTTGAAGCAGAAGGGCATTGTGTCCTCCCTGACCTTTGAAGACTTTGAGTCTGAGTTCTAAACTTCTCGGATACAATTTTTTTTTCTTTTTTGTGAACTTTTGTTTGTTGGATTTTCTGTCTTTAATTCTTGGCAGCTCACGAGACGCAGGCCGCAGGCATGCGTCTCGTGGGCGGCTCATAAACACACCCTGACGCAATCATTAAAGCCCCGCCAAACCAACACATAATCACCTTCACACGCCAGCCCGCAATATCTCAATAGTATCTTTCGCGGGACCTGCGGACGAAAAATTTGGTTACGGCGTAAAATCCGTTTGATATCTATGAAAATAGAGGGAACTTCTGCATGCTGCTCCTCAGCCGGTACGGCGACCGCGCGGCCTGTAACACTTGCGGGTATGTTTTACCCTGCTGACGCAGAGGAGCTGACATCTCTGCTTGATGCGTTTTTTTCTTCTACGGTTACGTCTGTAACCTCTCCGTACGGTGTGTTGGTTCCGCATGCAGGCTACATTTACTCGGGAAAAACTGCTGCATGCGCTTATGCGAAAATTCCCGAGACGTTTTCCGGAACATTTGTGATTGTCGGCCCGAGCCATGCAGGATGTATGACCGTTTCCGGCGACTGTTCCTGGGAGACGCCGCTCGGTCCGGTTGCGGCCGATATAGAACTTGTTGCTGCTTTTGCTGATGCAGGCATTCCAACTAAAAACGATCTGATGCGTGTTCAGGAGAACTCTCTTGAGACGCAGATGCCCTTTATCCGCTACCGGTTCCCGCAGGCAAAAGTTGCGCCGATCCTGCTTGGTGATCAGTCCTTGGCCTCGGCCCGCACTGTTGCTGCCGCAATCACCAAAGCGATTGATGCGAGTCATGCCGCGAGCGGCAGTGTCGTCATCATTGCTTCCGGTGACGGCTCGCATTATGTTCCTGCCAAAGTTGCCGAACATGATGACCTCACGGTTCTTGCCGCAGCAGCAAAACTTGACGTGGATTTGTTCTACGAAACTCTCATGACGGTGAGGCCCTCGATGTGCGGATACGGATGCATCGCTGTGATGCTGCTGGTTGGAAAACATCTCGGCGCACACGAAGCAAAACTGATCATGTATCAGACCTCGGGTGACGCGACCGGCGACGACCGCGAGGTCGTCGGGTATGCAGCTATGGAGGTCGTCTGAAATGGCAACATGGAGTGCTCCGGGGAAAGTTTTCCTCTTCGGTGAACATGCCGTTGTCTACGGAAAGCCGGGCATTGCGATGGCAATCAAACCTCGCGTAATCGTTACGGTTCGCGAGTCAAGATACCATCAGAAACCAAACTCCCCCTACATCGCCGAATGCTTCCGGTTGATGGATGTCAAAGGAAGTGTCTATGTCAGATCCCAGCTGCCGAGTTCGTCCGGACTCGGTTCATCAGCAGCCGTAACGGTTGCAACTCTGTGTGCCATCAACGACGAGTTCGAGCTCAAAAAGACCAAGACCGAGATCGCCGATCTCGCTCATCAGGTGGAGATGTCAGCACAAAACGGACGCGCCAGCGCGACCGACACCTATGTCTCCACCTTCGGCGGCATGGTTCTTGTCCGCGGCAGTGAAAAACGGCGTCTTCTGCCTCCGCAGAACTTCTCGCTGGTGATCGGCAACACCCTTGTCTCCCACAGCACATCTGAGATGGTGGGAAAAGTTGCCGAGCTTCGCAAGAACTCACCTGACATTGCAGAGCCGATTCTTGACTCGATTGCTGCCATCACCATGCATGCGATGCACAACCTCGACAACCAAAAAGAGTTCGGCAACCTGATGAACATGAACCATGCGCTGCTCGACGCTCTTGGCGTCGGCCATCCGATGCTTTCAAAACTTGTTCTCGCTGCACGTTCCGCAGGAGCGTACGGCGCGAAGACAACCGGTGCCGGAGGCGGCGGGTCCATGTATGCAATCTGTTCGAAGAGCTCCCGCAACCGTGTCGCGGGCGCAATCGAAGGATGCGATGCCCGCGCCATCACCACCACCATTGACACCGACGGTGCACGGAAGGAAAAAGATGAGTGAAATTACCGTACTCAAACTCGGCGGCAGCGTAGTCACCAAAAAATCCGAGACAGGCGTCATTGACACCGTACGGATCCGCGAGCTTGCTGCACAGATTGCTCCGGTCGCAAAGTCGGTGCCGCTTGTGATCGTTCACGGCGCTGGCTCCTGCGGTCATCCGGAAGCCAAAGCCTACCACATTCAGGACGGCGTCACCAACGAAAATGCCGAAGGCATTGCGGTCACGCACTTTGCGGTCCGCAGACTCAACGAGGAGTTTGTCGCAGTCCTTCGTGAGGAAGGAGTTGACGCGGTATGCATGCATCCGTTCTGCAGCAGCCTTGCGCAGAACGGCCGTCTGCTCTACTCAGGCGAGGAACAGATCAAAGCAATGCTTCGTCTCGGTGTCGTTCCGGTACTGCACGGTGATGTGGTGATGGATACTATTCGCGGAGCGGTGATCGTCTCAGGTGATCAGATTGTGCCTGCCATGGCCAAGGCTCTTGGCGCAACCCGCGTCGGCGTTGCAACCGATGTCCCTGGAGTTCTCTCTGAAGGCTCGGTAGTTCCTGTCATTACCCGCGAAAATGTCGGATCCATTGATCTCGGCGACTCCTCGAATACTGATGTGACCGGAGGAATGCGAGGAAAAGTCGAAGAGCTTCTGCTTCTGGCAGATGCCGGCATCTCATCGCACCTCTTTCACATATCCCGTGTGATGGACTTCCTTGAAGACCACGAGCACGGCGGAACAACTGTTCGGTAACGAAATCATGACAAAGGCGAAACTTACCTCATCACGCAAGATGGATCATCTGCGTATCTGCAGTCAGGAGAACATCGAAACAGGAACCACGCTCTTTGACGACGTGCATCTGGTACACTGTGCCCTGCCCGAATGCGATATGGATGCAATCGATCTCTCGGTTGAGTTTCTCGGAAAACGTCTCGGCTCTCCGCTGTTTATTGCGGCGATGACCGGCGGTCATCCTGATACTGCTGAGGTAAACCGTGTTCTTGCAGCTGCCGCAGAAAAGTACCGGCTCGGTATTGGTGTCGGCTCCCAGCGTGCGGCTCTTGAAAAACCTGAGCTTGCCGACTCGTTTGCGATTGTCCGCGAGACCGCTCCGCATGCCTTTGTCTGCGGAAATCTCGGTGCCGTCCAGCTCGCAGAGCATGGTGCCGAGTGGGCGGAGCGCGCTGTTGAGATGATTGAGGCTGACGCTCTCTGCATTCATCTGAACTTTTTGCAGGAGGTAATCCAGCCGGAAGGCGACCGTTCCGCAGTCGGATGCCTTGAGGCAATCCGGCAGTGCTGCAAAGATGTGAAGTTTCCAATCATCGTCAAAGAGACCGGAAACGGAATCTCCCGCGAGGTCGCGTCCCAGCTCTGGGATGCAGGCGTTGCCGCCATTGACACCGGAGGTGTCGGCGGAACCTCGTGGGCGAAGATAGAAGGAATCCGCGCTGATGAGCGCGGGGCTGCCGGTGATAAAGCACTCCGGGAACTTGGGGATTCCCTCCTTACGTGGGGAATTCCAACAGCATTGAGTGTTTTTGAGGTAGCCGGGACCAGAAAAGGACCTGTGATCGCAACCGGCGGGCTGCGCTCAGGTCTTGACATCGCAAAAGGAATAGCTCTCGGGGCAACCCTCGGGGGCATGGCTCTTCCCCTGCTCTCTCCGGCACTGTCCGGCGAAGAGGAGACGTATGCGAGCATTGACTCGATTCATTACCAGCTTCGTGCGGCAATGTTTCTGACCGGCTCTGCAGATGTTTCCGCGCTTCAGTCCGCACGGACCTATATTACCGGAACGCTGCGGGAGATGACCCTGGAATAATGCCGATGTCGCAATGGTCCACAATTTAATTTGGAGAATATGAATGGTTGACATAGAAGTCATTGCTGTTGGCGGATACAACGAGGTCGGAAGGAATATGACCGCTGTCCGCGTCGGCAAAGAGATCGTTATCTTTGATATGGGTCTGTATCTTGACCCGATATCAGGAAACAACAATGTAGAAATGGAGAACATGCACTCGCTGGATCTGATCCAGATTGGTGCAATCCCTGACGATACCGTGATGAACTCTGTCGAGGGAACGGTGAAGGCGATCGTTTGTACGCACGGCCACCTTGACCACATCGGTGCGGTTCAGAAGCTTGCCCACCGCTACAACTGCCCGATCATCGCAACGCCGTACACGACAGAGCTTATCAAGCAGCAGATCGAGGGAGAACGCAAGTTCTCGGTGACGAACAAGACCTTTGCGCTGAAAGCCGGAGGCAAGTACACCATCTCGCAGCATCTGACGCTTGAGTTCGTTCGCATTCAGCACAGTATCATCGACTCGGCAATTGCGGTGCTTCACACGCCGGCGGGTTGTGTGGTGTATGCCAACGATTTCAAACTGGATATGACGCCGGTGATCGGCGAGGCTCCGGATCTTGCACGTCTGCGTGCGATCGGTAAGGAAGGCGTGAAGCTCTTGATCGTTGAGTCGTTGAATCTTGACGACCGCGGCTACTCTCCAAGTGAACAGGTGGCACGGCTTCGCGTTCGCGATGCCATCACCCGCTGCGAGGATGACAAGAACGCGATCATTGTCTCGACGTTTGCATCACAGATTGCGAGAATCAAATCCATCACCGAGTGTGCACGCGAGATTGACCGGACCCCGATCCTCCTCGGAAGATCGATGGAGAGGTACAACGGTACTGCAGAGGTCATGAAGATGGTTGCGTTCCCGCAAGGAACGAGCATCTACGGCAACCGCAAGACCACCGACCGTATGCTGCGCCGCGTTGCAAAGGAAGGAAAGGAGAAGTTCCTTCTTGTGGTGACCGGTCACCAGGGTGAGCCGGGCTCGATGCTTTCCCGCATGGCGATGGGCGAGACACCATTCAAGGTCGAGAAGGGTGACAAGGTAATGTTTTCCGCAAACATTATTCCAAATCCGGTGAACTATGCACAGCGTGCCGAGGTTGATCGTCTGCTGCTGCGGCAGGGTGCCCGCATCTTTGATGGTCTGCATGTTACGGGACACGCGTACTATCAGGAGCATTATGATCTGCTTTCTATGCTGAACCCTGAGCACATTGTTCCGTCCCATGGTCCGTTTGAGATGAAGGGCGGGTATGTGACGCTCAGCCGCGAGTTCGGTTACACGCTGAACCGTGATGTTCACATTATGCAGAACGGGGACCGTCTGGTTCTTCCGAAATAACCAAAAAATTTGAGAGTGTGTATTATGGATTTATCTGAGTATCTGAAGTCTGTTGCCGAGAAAGTTGATCAGGAGGCGGACGAGTACAGCAAAGCGACCGACACGACACTGCAGAAGGCGTCAGCCCATCTGCTGCTCGGCGGCGGCAAGCGTCTGAGACCTGCGATGGTTCTTCTTGCAGCAGACGCTGTCCGCAAGGGTGCGTCGGCAGATATTTTCTCTGCTGCTCTTGCTCTTGAGTGGACTCACACGTTCACGCTGGTTCATGATGATATTATGGACGGCGATTCGCTGCGCCGCGGACGGCCGACGGTTCATGTGGTGTGGAACGAGGCAACGGCAATTCTTGCAGGCGATGTTTTGTATGCAAGGGCGTTTGAGTATCTGTGTTCGGTGAAGAATGCAAGCGCTGAGTCGAAGGTGAAGGCTGTTCAGATGCTGTCTCATGCATGCTATGAGATCTGCGAGGGTCAGGAGGAGGATGTTTCCTTTGAGACCCGGAGTGATGTCAAGGCATCCGAGTATCTTGAGATGGTCCGAAAGAAGACGGGTGTTTTGTATGCGGCAGCTGCCGGTATCGGCGCGGCTCTTGCTGGAGGAGACGCCAAGCAGATTGCAGCATTCTATACGCTTGGTCAGAACACGGGAATTGCGTTCCAGATTCAGGACGATATCATTGATCTGATGACGCCGCCTGAGGTTTCTGGTAAGGATCAGGCATCAGATCTTCGCGAGAACAAGCAGACGCTTCTGGCAATTACTGCACGCGAGATGGGTGTTGATTTGTCAAAGTACCACAAGGATCATCTTACAAAGGAAGAGATTGCCGAGGCAATTGCCCTTCTTGAGAAGTCGGGTGTGCTTGGCAAGGTTCGCGGTATTTCTGAGAAGATGATCGCTGACTCCAAGACCGGTCTTGCAGCAGTTGTTCCGGCATCTGAAGAGCGGGATCTGATCTTTGAGATGGTGGACTTCTTTATTACGAGAGGGTACTAACCGACCCGCTAAAACCGTAATGTGAGTGTCCGAACGCCATAGGCGTTCGGACACTCACACGGTTTTACCGGCGCGGTCCACTCGCTTCGCTCGGTTGTAGTGGTTGACTGGGGACAAGTAATTGTTGTTCTGTTTTTGTTGTGTTGTTTGATTGTTGGATTTTTTTTAATCCCTCTGGTTCATATTGACTGACGGCAATATTTTGTAGAGTTATGGATCAGGCTGAGATTCTCACCGTTGTTCGCGATCATGTCCGCTCGTGCTCGCTTGGCGAGTCGACCGGTCATGACTGGTGGCATGTGGTTCGTGTCGCCTCCCTTGCGGCAAAGATCAATCAATCAGCCGGAGGAGATCCGATCAAAGTGGAGCTGACCGCTCTGCTGCATGATGTTTTTGATGAAAAGTTCTATGAGGGTAACGTCGCTGATGCTCTTAACGCTCTCATCGATCAGCTTGGTGTTCGTGCGGCGCTTTCGAATGAGATCTGGGACGGCATCATCTTTGATATTCTGCATCTTGGTTTCAAAGGCGGTTTTGATCAAACCCCTCTGTCATTGGAAGGACAGATTGTGCAGGATGCCGACCGGCTGGATGCTATTGGGGCTATCGGCATTGCGCGGGCATTTGCGTACGGAGGGGCAAAGGACCGTGAAATCTACAACTCTGATGAAGAAGTTGTAGCAGTTGGAACTGCTGCTGAGTACCGGAGCGGCAGCCGTCACACCATCAATCATTTTTACGAAAAACTTCTGCTCCTGCGGGACCGGATGAACACTCCTGAGGGCCGTGCAATCGCAGAGCAGCGACATAAGTATATGGAAGAGTTTCTCGCTGAGTTTTATCGTGAGTGGGAAGGAGAGTAACTCTTACCATCCCTTCTCTGCTAAGATTTGATCAATACCAATTTTCAGAGCAGGAATATCATTCTGCAAAACATCCCAGACCGTCTTCCAACTCACATCATCGTAACTGTGGGTAAGCCGGTCCCGCATTCCTGCAATCAGCCGCCATTCGATTGTATTGTGCTCGTTTTTTGTTGCATCCGAGAGATTCTTGGAAGCTTCACCGATGATCTCCAGCGCTTTTGTTATCATATGCTGAGCGCGTTTGTCGCTTGTCAGTTCCGCATAGGTAAGATTTTGAAAATTCTCTTCAAGAAATTCTATCTCATCATGAATATGGCGAATGTAGACACTGTCATGCCGGCGCAATCATAATCACCTCTTCCTCAATAAACGGTCTGAGGTATCTGCTGATTGCATCGTCCAAAACCACGTCAACGGATCGTTTTATTTTATCTTCAAGATAATCAGCAAGATGCACTAAGTTCGCGAGCGTATACTCTCCCTCGCGGAATCCGACGACAATATCCACATCACTTTCCGGCGTATCCTCTCCTCTGCTTACTGATCCGAACAGACCGATCGTTCGTACGCCGAAATGTTCCTGCATGTACGCCAGCTCACGCTCAAGCAGTGCCAGTACGTCTTTTTTGATACTCACGTAGGATTGTGTCATCTTTCTGATGGTTACACAGTAATAGTCTGCCTGAGATAATGATATTTTCTCGAGCCCTGATGGTTAAATGGGAAACAAGTATAAACACCCCGCCCGCCAATATAATTCCCGCAAATGTCCGATACAAATATTCGTGATGATATCTTTCTTTTCGCTCTGCAGAACGCAGTAAAACACAAATCGGTTCCAAAAGCCGGTGCAATTCTCGGCTCTGTTATGGGTGCCCACCCTGAACTCCGCAGTCAGGCCAAAGAGATCAATGCCATGGTTCCTGCAATCCTTGCAGAAGTTGAGGCAATGTCTGTTGAGGAACGTGAGGCAAAACTCACCGCCTTATCGCCTGAGATGATTGAGAAGATGCATGAGAAAAAGGAACGGGTTCATGAACTTCCCGAGCTGCCCGAGGCCGAAGGCGGCGTTGTCATGCGGTTTGCGCCAAACCCGTCCGGCCCCCTGCACCTCGGTCACGCCCGTGCATCTGTCTTGAACGACTATTATGTCAGAAAATACGGCGGAAAATACTACTACCGCGTCGAAGACACCGACCCCAAACGCGTGGACCCGGCAGCCTACGACATGGTCACCGAGGATCTCAAATGGCTCGGCATTGGAATCACCGACATCGTCTACCAGTCCGACCGGTTCCAGACCTACTATGACTATGCAAGAGAGCTCATCAAACTCGGCGGTGCCTACATGTGCAACTGCAACAACGATGAGTTCCGCGAACTCAAGCTCAAAAAACAGCCGTGTCCCTGCCGCAGCATGACCGTCGAGGAAAACCTCGCACGCTTTGACGACATGCTTGCAGGCAAGTATCAGGAAGGCGAAATAACCATGCGGGTCAAGACCGACATCGCCCACCCTGACCCGGCGGTCCGCGACTTTGCCGCAATGCGTGTTCTCACCTCAACTCCACATCCCCGCCGTCCTGAGATCTTTGTCTACCCGCTGATGAACTTCTCGGTCGCAATCGATGATCACCTGCTTGGCATGACGCATGTCATCCGCGGAAAAGATCACATCGCCAACACCCGCCGCCAGGAGTACATCTACCAGTATTTTGGTTGGAAGATGCCCTACTTCTACCATTACGGCAGAATGTCCATCGCAGGACTTGAGCTCTCAACATCAGGGATGCGCAAAGGAATCAACGAAGGCCTCTACACCGGATGGGACGACATTCATCTCGGAACGCTTCGTGCACTTGCCCGCCGCGGCATTCAGCCGGAAGCCGTCCGTGCCGCAGTCGTTGACATCGGTATTGGTGATACGGACATCTCCTTCTCATGGGAAAATTTGTTCGCCCAGAACAAAGCTGTCATCGATGCGCCAGCCGACCGGTACTTCTTTGTCCCTGACGCAGTCGAAGTAACTGTCGCAAACGCTCCGGCAATGGATGCCCATGCACCGATCTATCCAAACATGCCGGAACGCGGGGAACGTCTCCTCTCCTTCACTGGAAAAGTTCTCCTGCCAAAGTCAGAGATTGAAGCAGGCCGCATGCTTCGACTGAAGGACCTCTTCAACATCAGAATGACCGGCGAGACAACCGCAGAGTATGCAGGCGACTCGCTAACTGAAGCAAGAGCGGCGAAGGCACCGATCGTTCAGTGGCTGCCTGCCGGAACGGGCGTTCCATGTTCCTTCCTGACGCCGGAAGGAACCAGTGAAGGATTCTGTGAAGCTGCTCTTCTTTCGTACGAAGGGAAAATCGTTCAGTTCGAGCGTGTGGGTTTCGCAAAGATTGACTCGGTGAAGAACGGCAAAGTCACCGCCTACTTCACCCACCGTTAACTTTTTTTTATGTCTGCTGCCGAGGTTTCCACACTGCTTTCATCCGCAGAGATTCTTCCCGTTCACGTGCGTTATGCAGTGCATCATCTCACCAAACCCGAACGTGCGGTGCTCTATGACGAGACAAGTCCTCTTCATCGTTCGGTTGTCGGAAAATACTTCGAGGCTCTGGTGTATGAACTGCTGCTTAGCGCTGTGGAAAACTCTGACGCGGTTGTTTCGGTTGTCTCGAAGTTTTCGGATGCCTGCTTTGTCCCGTACGACAAGTATGCGCCTGACGGACTGTGGTACTCCCGCGACGGAGGAATCCGGTTTAAGGTTGATGGCCGCGTTGCAGCAGAGATGGATCTTTTGATCAAGACTGCTGATGGTGTCCGGGTGTTTGGCGAGGTGATCGTAAATCCGTCGAGTGTTCGCGGGTTCCGCAGCGAAATCGCTGCAAAAAAACAGTTGCTGTCCGAACTCTACGGAGATCCCGTAGAGTTTCTCATGGTACTTGCGTCTCCTCCCGCCGAGGGCGGTCTTCGCTGTCTTGAAGGACAGGATTCTCATGCGGTTGTTTTGAATGGCGATTCATCCTACGCAATGGTGCATCCGGGCGAAGTCATGAAACGAAAGCTCACACCGTCTGCAAGCAGAAAAAGGATTGACGGAAAAAACTGGTAAAATTATGCCGGGAAGTACGGGCAGTTTGCCTTGACACAATCACGGTTTCTTTTTGTATATTTGCAACGGATCTTCTCGGGTATGTCCATAGGGACATTGTAGTATTTTTCAGAGTTCTGTGCGGTAACACTGATAGCAGTAAACGTACAGCGTTTGCAGCAACATGGTCCTTCGATCTCACTGATCTTTGTCATACATTCCGCTACTATCATTGCTCCTTCGGCCCATCCTTCCTTGTTATGGATGTTCATGCCGGTGAGGACCGAATGGAAAATTCCTGCACTCATCGCTCCACCGCTGGTTCCGGTCTCCAACTGGATCTTATAGGGGATGTGTGTCCCTCGCTTTATGATTTCCATGAGGGATGCCTTGAAGTCGTCAACGTTTCCTCCGTTGTTTTTGTATGCAGTGAGGAGTGAGGCGGCAACAATACTGTGATGCTCCTGCTGCCGGAACGCAATTACCGGGCTGCTCATGATCTCAGTGGCAATTTCAATAGGATTTTTTGATGTACTCCGTACGCAGATGGATCGGATCATCTCTTTGCCTGGGTCTTTTCTACAGTGCTCGCAGATGTAATGTCCTTCTTTGCAGAGCACAACGTCAGTGTATTTTCTTCCGCAAATAGCACAATGCATTGTTTGTGCCGGATGAACAACTTTGATTGGTGCACCGCAAAGGATGCATGTGTCTGGATTATTTTTCCCACCACTCATTTTGATCACACTCTCATCATCAATGATCTGGGTTTTTACTTAAAACAGTCATTTAGCACTGTTCATCGCAAAAGTATCGTGCAGCTGTTATTTCGTAAATTTTCCCAGTCTAGCATCTCAATTATATGTTCTCACCATATATATTTGTGCCGAGAAAGTATTTCTTTTGCAATACTATCATTCGACTATGTCACATACTCCACGGTGGTTTCGATTGCGAAATGTACCGAATTTTCAGCATCGTCGCCTGTTTACTTCCTTATTTTTGCAAGACAGCTCGACATCAGCAGGCTCCCATCTCTCCCATCCTTTACAGTCCGAAGACTGATCTCTGGGGCAATGAGTGATAAATTCCTATACTCACTGCCTTGCTACTCTCGCGGTTCATTTTCTCACTGCCCCTGATGCCAGCAGTGCAGACACGATGATCGGAAGGGCAATGGTGATGTCGCAGAAGCACTGGAGCTTCTTTGACTCAGGTTTCTCTTTTCCCCAGCTCACCGCCTCTTCAAAGGTACAGCCTGAGAGTCCTCCCCAGTGCGGTGCATCGGTGGTGTACTGAATCGCATACGTGTGCCCGCCGATGTAGTTCTTGCTGTTTCTTGGAGGGATAACTTCTGTCTGCTGAATAAAGTTCTTCGGTGTTCCGCCGCCAAGGTAGATGACACCCGTCTGCTTTGCATCCTCAACAAATGCGGCGAGTTCACTTGCGTCTGCTATCTGGTCGATGATGAGCTCTGCCCCACTGCGGTGCGCGTTCACGAGTCCGATGCCAATTGCCGAGTCTGCAAGGGCAGGGACATGTACCGGCACATGATTTTTTGTGCAGGCTGCAAGTAAGCTTCTTCCCTCCGGACGGTCAGAGATGATTTTTTCTCCGAGGAGATTGAGAAACGCTCTGCTGCTCAATCTTGCATCCCCAAGGGTCTTTGCAAAATTTCCTATGTACTGCTCCACATTCTGAAATTCTTTTTCCACTGCAAAGACATCGTATATCCTGTCAATTCCTTGTTGATACAGCTCGGCATCATTTACCAGATGCGATCCCTTGTAGTGCCTGACACCGAGGTGTTCGCAGACGTCATGAAAGATGTTTGCACCTGTTGAAACGATTGCGTCCACAAACCGGTGTTCCACCAGCTGGATGAGGCATTCCTGCATTCCGGCAGGAATCATGGCGCCGGAGAGTCCAAGGATGATGGTGACATCAGGGGTTTCAACCATCTCCTTCCATATCTGGTAACTTTCGCCAAGTTTTCCTCCCTGAAAACCTGTGCGGCTCATTCGATCCAACAGTTCGTCCACCGATGCTGCCGGATGCATGGGGTTCGTGGGATTATTCAGCATAGTTCTATAATTTTATGTCGGCAGGGTTTATACCAATGACGAATCTGACGACTTTGTATTTTGTTCATGAATCTCACAAAAAGATTTAGCTGTTTTCTTCTGAAAAATGTTGAACGAAAGAGTGGTGGATTTTTCCAAGTAAAACCACATTCGCCACTTATCCACTTACTTTTTTTCAGAAAAAAATAGATTGAGAATATATTCAGATTGCGTCAATCAGTGACTTGCGTGTTGCAAATCCAACTATCTTCTCGCCGTCTGCAATCGGAATTGTACTGATGTTTTTGGACAACATCGTCTCAACCACTTTCGTTACCGGCGTTTTTGCCGGCATCGTGATAATGGGGCTTGACATGATGTCTGATGCGGTGACGTTTCGAAGCGCGTTTTCGAAATGTTTGTCAATCTCGCTCTTGAGTTTCACAAGAATTTTTGCAATGTCGGTCTCGGTCACAATACCGACCGGTTTGTGTCCGTCCATCACCACAAATCTCGTTGCACCGTCCCCAACCATGCGGCGGTGAAGCTGGACCACGCGGTCGTCCAATGCAATGCGTGGTGCAAGCTCTATCATGGTCTCAATTGTTCCCTCGGGCTTTACTATTTTCAGAAGATCACCGGTGGTTACCTGTCCGATCAACCGGTGTTCCTCATCCCAGACTACAACAATTTTGTATCTCTGGAGCAGCGGGATCAACAGATCCACATCCTGATCCTGGTAAACCGAGGTGAAGTCTTCGCGGGTTACGCTTGCAACACGGATCTGTGATGCAGGAATGTTTCCGGTTTTTTTGCTTCCCATCTTCTCTGCGATGGTACGGCGAGACGCGGTTCCAACAACCACACGGTCGTTGGTGACTACAATCGGATCGATTCCTTCAGCAAGCATTTTGTCAAGTGCTTCAGGGATTAACGCTGACTTTGCAATTGACACTGGTTTAGACATTACATCCTTTACGGTTAACTTCGGTTTCATTTTGCTGCCTCCTTTTTTTTGTTTTTTGTGGTATTCTACGATTTTTCTACAGGTTCATACAGCCCTGTGATTCCTGTATGAGGAAGTCCTGAATGCGTTTGTTTCGTATTGGCACCGGTCGGATCATCCGTTTTTTTAGGAGCCGTCCGGTGCATGGTGGGTTCACATATCTTCTGCGAGAGCTTTTACCAGATCGAACTCGGTCACAATACCGGTGAGTTTGCCGTTGTCGATCACCGGGAATGCGCCAATACCGAACTCAAGCATCTCGCGGGCGACCTCGTCGATTCTTTTGCCCGGGGTCATCGTGCGGATGTTTGTCGCTGCCATAAGTTCCCGCACCGGCAGGTTCAGAACTTCGTCGACTGAACCCGTGTTCATGTTGGAGAAGACTTTGCCTCCGCCGATGTATCCCATGATATCGGTTGCCGTGATCATACCGATGAGGAGATCATCCTTTACCACCGGAAGACGGCGGTAGTCATGATCAACCATCTGCTTGGTGACATGGCTGATGGGAACGTTCGGTGCGACAACCTTCGGCCGCTTGGTCATGATCTCATCAACCGTCAGGTCAGAGACCGTGTTCGCAAGCATTCTCATGATATCGTACTCGGTGACAATTCCTGCAATCGTGTTGTCAGGGTTGGTGATCGGGAAACTTCCGTGTCCGCTCTCAACCAGCAGACAAATAGCATCCTGTATCGAGGTTGCCGGCGTTAAGCAGTCCACTTTTTCGGATGCGATCGCACGGATTTCATCGTTGAGTGCTGAGAGCAGGGAACCTTTGTGACGTTTGGTGACAAGGTTGTACCTGCTACCGCCTCCCATCATGTTGATGACGTCGGTGATGGTGACGATGCCGAGAAGTTTTTTGTTTCCCGGATCAGTGATCGGCAGTCTGCGGAAGCTGTGTTTGCTCATCATCTCGACGCCTTCGATGATGCTCATGGTGGGAGGTACGGATATTACGTTCGTTGTTGCGATAGCGAGAAGGTTACTCTTCTTTTCCGAGATCTTTGACTTTCCTTCTGTTCCGGGTATTTGTCGCTGTCCCTTTGATGATTTTGTGATATTTGACATAGGTATCGTGCATGTAAAGTGATCGATGAGTTAGATACGTTCCTGCTCACGGCAGTTTTGGCAGACTAAGTTGCCGTCGATTGGCACGAGGTCTGCGGCCATTGCACCGCATACGGCACAAGTCCCGAATCTGTCGTCCGGACGGTTGATTACGAGAAGTTCAGACATGATCTCGTTGATCTCGTTCGTGACGCCAAGAAGGTCGCGGACGGTTACCATGCCGGTGACAGTTCCTTTGGCGTTCGTGACCGGCAGTCTTCTCACTTTATGTGCAATCATTTTTTTCGCGGCTTCAGACACCGTCATCTCCTCGCTGACGGTTATCAGGGGAGAACTCATGACGTCTTCCACGCGAACGGAACCGGGCAGCAGGTTTTTGGCCATGACTTTACAGTTGAAGTCCTGCTCGGTTACGATTCCCTTGGGTATTCCGCTTTGGGTTACAATGCAGCTGCCGACGTCGTCGCAGCACATGAGTGCTGCTGCTTTGTCGGTTGTTGAACCCACAGATATTGTTGTCGGGTTCGGCTGCATGATATCAATAAGTCGTATTCCTCTCCGGTTTTCCGGAATTTCAGTATTTGTTCTCATCAGACTTTTTTCACCTCCTGAGTCATTTCTGGTGATTAGTGAGTAATACTCTGTCAGAGTATAAATTCATTATCTTTTGAGCTATTTTTAGAAATGACGCGCGAATATATCTCTATTTATTGTGACAATTTCGTTTTGATTCTGGCGATTTTTGAAATTTCTCAGGATGTTTATATACTCACGGGGGAATGTATTTTATAGATGTGACCGGTATAAGTAGAAAGTATTGAGATTCGGGTTCGTCAGACGCTCTTTTGTTTTTCGTTTCGTAACATGAATGTTTATATTCCTTTACAACTGAAATATAACATATTCCAATTTAGGTGTTTTCATGGCAGTTATGATGCGTATAAAAGGCTTTTTCTCAAAGCTGTTCGGCAAAAAACGCTCGCGTGTTGGTATTTATGGTCCACCAAACGCCGGAAAGACCACCCTTGCAAACCGTATCGTCCGTGATGTTACAGGCGAGGCAATCGGTCCAGTGAGTGAGGTTCCGCATGAGACCCGCCGCGCCCGAAGAAAAGAGGGCGTTGAGATCAACAGCGGCGGAAGCAAACTTCTGATTGATATTGTCGATACTCCGGGAGTTACAACCAAGATCGATTATCATGAGTTCCTTGAGTACGGTATGGATCAGGATGAGGCTGTTGCCCGTGCACGCGAGGCGACGGAAGGTGTTGCGGAAGCAATGCACTGGCTTCGCGAGGACATCGACGGCGTCATCTATGTGCTTGACAGTACACAGGATCCGTTCATGCATGTCAACATTATGATGATCGGTATTATCGAGTCCCGCAAACTGCCGGTTATTATCGTTGCAAACAAGATCGATCTGCCAGACGCAGCTCCGCAGCGGATCAAGAGTGCATTCCCGCAGCATCCTGTGGTGATGATCTCAGGTCTTGAAGGAAACAATATGGATGATCTGTATGGAAAGATCTCCGAGGTATTCAGGTGAGGTGAAGAAAATGATTCAGGGCGTTCAGATTGATATGCTGTCAAGCGACCGTCTCAGCAGGATGACTTCGATGGAGAAGATCCGGCTTATTCTGGATGATGTCCGCCAGGGCTACATTGTTGTTCTGGAGAAGGGCCTCACCCCGGAAGAGCAGGGCAAGCTCCTTGAGTCAACGATGATGGAGATCTCTCCCGGAGGTTTTTCCGGTATTGAGATCGAGACGTATCCGTCCACTTCCGGCTCGGAAGGCGGCCTGTTCTCCAAGCTGTTCGGCGGAGGAAAGGCACCTGCCGGCAGGCTGATGGTTATCGGTCCGGTTGATCAGTTGAAGATGCTTACCCGCGAGAAGGACCGCCTTATCGCCTGGGCATCTGCTGCACAGTAAACACCACTACAAAACGGTTCGTAAACAGCCATGCCACATAAATGTACCCAGTGCGGTCGCGAGTTCCGCGATGGTTCGGTGGAGATTCTCCGCGGATGTCCCAGTTGCGGCGGAAAGAAGTTCCTCTACGTGAGTGACCGCGTGCGCAATGCGGATGTGCTGGAAGAGAAGAGTATCACCGACATTGCGCAGGAGACCAAGCAGGAGGTCCTTGAGGTAAAAAGTCAGGGACCTGCGTCCCGGCCCACTGATATTTTAGAGAGAGTGGAAAGTGTCCGCATCGTTAGCAAAGGAAAGTACGAGCTGAACCTTGAACGGCTGGCCGAGTCGCAGGATATTATCATCGGGGTTGATGAGGGCAAGTATATGCTGGATCTTCCGTCGATGTCGAAGAAAAAACGTCGATCGAAAAAATAATTTTTTTTTGAATTTTTTTTTTGAAAATATTTTTGTGTGAATGTTTTCATTCGCATGGTTGTGATGCTGTGTGGAATATTTTTTTGTACACAAACTTGCGAGGCAGTACGGGTAGCGTGAAAAAAATATTATGTCACAAAATTTTTCGTCGATTTTTTTTGAAAAAGTTTTTAGAAAAATTATGATGAAATGTTTTCGTGTTTTTTTCTGAAAAAAGTAATCGGGGTAGTGGTGGATATGGTCTCGCTTGGGGTAACCACGGAACACACTGAACACACGGAATTCCACGGAAAAAACACAGAATACCGCTTCGCTTACGGAAAACACGGAAAGACTAAGAGTACAGGTATATGTATGGGTCACCGCTTTGAGATTCCAACCTCCTTAGGCTTTCCCGCGAAGCGGTAAGCAGGCCGAAGGCATGCGTTCCGTGTTTTCCGTAAGCGAAGCGGTATTCTGTGTTTTTTCCGTGGAATTCCGTGTGTTCAGTGTGTTCCGTGGTTACCTCAAACGAGACCACGCTCATCATTCAGCAACATCCTTTTTCCAAATAAAATAATGAAAATATTTCATCACGATTTCTTTATGCCCGCCCCCGACAAAAATCCGGTAAACGAAATTCATTTTATTACTCCAACGACACGGTCACTGGCTTAATATGGGATCGACACTAATATAATAAGGAATTATCATTTTTTCCAGTCAGTCTAAAAATCAAACGCAGATTGGGAAAAATCCTCACAAGTTTCATTGTTACATCGCACCATCCGCGATGTCTAAGGAGATCTCTATTCCATGACCAATAATTATGACGCGTCTCACATCACCGTTCTTGAGGGCCTGGCCCCGGTTCGTGAGCGCCCAGCCATGTATATCGGCAGCACCGATACCCGTGGTCTGCACCATCTTGTCTACGAAGTTGTCGACAACTCCATTGACGAGGCACTGGCCGGATCCTGTAAACATATCGCAATCACGCTGAATGCTGACGGATCCTGCACGATTGAGGATGACGGCCGCGGTATTCCGGTTGACATCATGCCAAAGCAGAACAAGAGCGCTCTTGAAGTGGTCATGACCGTTCTGCATGCCGGCGGAAAGTTCGACAAAAATACCTATCAGGTATCTGGCGGTCTGCACGGTGTTGGTGTCTCTGTCGTCAACGCTCTCTCAACAAAGCTGACCGTTGAAGTCTACCGAAGCGGAAATGTCTACTCGATGATATTTTCCCGCGGCGGCCTTGTCCAGAAACTGGAGAGCCGTCCCGAAACCGCAGGTGAGTTCCGCGAGCGGTGCATCCGTCTCGGCAATCCGGTCTCAGCAGATCAGGACGAAGTTACCGGAACCCGCATCACCTTCCAGCCCGACGTGAAAATATTTGACACCGTCCTGTTCGACTACGACATCCTTGCCCACCGATTCCGCGAGCTTGCCTACCTCAACAAAGGTCTTGAGATCAAAGTTGTGGACAACCGCACCGGAGACTCTGATCTCTTCCGCTACGAAGGCGGTCTCAGCGAGTTCGTTGCCCACTTAAACGAGGGCAAAGAGCTGCTGCACAACGAGGTCATCTATGTGGACAAGTCCGACAACGAGAACAAGATCGAGGTCGAGATTGCCCTGCAGTACAACCAGACCTACAGCGAAACGTTGTTCACGTTCGTCAACAGCGTCAACACCCGCGAAGGCGGAACCCATCTGGAAGGATTCCGCTCAGCTCTCACTCGTGCGATCAACAACAGTGCCCATGCGAACAAACATCTCAAAGATGACGTCTCCGTCAAAGGCGAAGACGTTCGCGAGGGTCTGACCGCAGTCATCAGCGTGAAGATTGCGAACCCGCAGTTTGAAGGCCAGACCAAGATGCGGCTCGGCAACAGCAATGTCCGCGGCCTCGTAGACTCAATGGTCTATCAGGCACTGACCGAGTTCTTTGAAGAGAACCCGAAAGTCATTGCAGCAATCGCACGAAAAGCGCAGGAAGCAGCAAACGCCCGCGAGGCAGCACGCCGCGCCAAAGAGCTTGCACGAAGAAAAAGTTCGCTTGAGATGTCGGGTCTCCCCGGCAAACTTGCGGACTGTTCCGAACGCGACCCAGCAAAGAGTGAGATCTATATTGTGGAAGGAGATTCTGCCGGCGGTTCTGCAAAGCAGGGACGTGACCGAAAGTTCCAGGCAATTCTCCCGCTTCGTGGTAAAATTCTGAACGTTGAGAAAGCAATCGAGAACAAGGCATTGAAGAATGCCGAAATTCAGACGCTCATCTCTGCGATCGGTGCAGGATACGGAGAGATGTTTGATCCTGAACGCGCCCGTTACCACCACATCGTCATCATGACTGATGCGGATGTGGATGGGGCACACATCAGAATTCTGCTGCTGACCTTCTTCTACCGGTTCATGAAACCGCTCGTTGAACTCGGTTACGTCTACGTTGCCCAACCCCCGCTGTTCCGCGTGGCAAAAGGCAAGCAGGAGAGATACGTGTATACTGAAGAGGACATGCGTGCAGCAGTCGCCGAGTTCGGCGACAAGGGAATTTCTGTCCAGCGTTACAAAGGTCTTGGAGAAATGAATGCCGGTCAGCTCTGGGATACGACAATGAATCCTGAGAACCGTATCTTAAAACAGATCAGAATTGAGGATGCAAGCTATGCAAACGAGATTTTTGAGAAACTCATGGGCGATGATGTGATGCCGAGAAAAGATTTCATTAAACGCCATGCAGGGGAGGTGAAGAACCTTGACATCTGAAGACCAGCAGCAGTCTGTCGAAAAGATAACCCACCGCGTTGCACCGATCAACATCGAAGACGAGATGAAGAACTGTTTCATCGATTATGCGATGTCGGTCATCATCGGTCGTGCGATTCCTGATGCACGTGACGGTTTAAAACCGGTTCACCGCAGAATTTTGTACGCGATGCTCCATGACGAGGGCAACACGAGCGACAAGGCCTACAAGAAGTCGGCAAAAGCTGTGGCAGCAACCATGGGTAACTACCACCCGCACGGAGACTCGGCAATTTACGACACGCTTGTCAAGATGGCCCAACCGTTCTCGTACCGATATCCGCTGATTGATGGTCAGGGTAACTTCGGTTCGATTGACGGCGACTCGGCAGCAGCATACCGTTACACCGAGGCACGTCTGACGAAGGCGGCAGAGTCGCTTCTCGAAGACATCGAAAAAGAGACGGTTGACTTCGTCCCGAACTTTGATGAGTCTTCCGAAGAGCCGGATGTTCTGCCGAGCAGAATCCCGAATCTTCTGGTGAACGGAACGACCGGTATTGCGGTCGGTATGGCGACAAGCATGATGCCGCACAACCTCGGCGAGGTCTGTGATCTGGTTGCGGCTTTCATCGACCAGCCGGAGATGACGGTTGAGGATATGATGAAGATCCTTCCGGCGCCCGATTTCCCGACCGGCGGTATCATCATGGGTACTGACGGTGTGAAAAACGCTTACCTCACCGGTCAGGGCAAGGTTGTTGTCCGCGGTGTTGCAGAAATTGAGGAGCGGAAGAAGAACTTTGAACAGATTGTGATCACCGAGATTCCCTATCAGGTGAACAAGGCGGTAATGATCGAGAGGATCGCTGAACTTGTGAAGAACAAGCAGATCGAGGGTATCAGCGATCTGCGTGATGAGTCTGACAAGGATGGTATCCGCGTCATCATTGAGCTGAAGCAGGGTGTGCAGGGCAATGTGGTTTTGAACCAGCTCTACAAACACACTCAGCTTGAGAGCTCGTTTGGTATCACAAACCTCGCGATCGTTGAGAAGAAGCCGATGATTCTCTCTCTGTCTGAGATGCTCAAGCACTTCATCTCTCACCGCATGTCGGTTGTTCGCAGACGTTCGCAGTTTGATCTGCGAAAGGCCGAGGAGCGCAAGCATATTCTGGACGGTCTCTTAAAGGCTCTGGATATGATCGATGAGGTCATCGCAACGATTCGCGGCTCGCCCGAAGTTGCGGCAGCTCAGGTTGCCCTTGTCAGCAAATTCGGATTTTCGGAGATGCAGGCTGATGCGATTCTGAAGATGCAGCTCCGTCGCCTCGCAGCTCTGGAACAGCAGAAGATCATTGATGAGAAGAATGAGCTTCAGATTATCATCGATAAGCTGAACTGGATCTTAGCATCTGATGCAAACATCCTGTCTGTCGTGAAGGAGGAGACCGCAGAGATTCGCGAGAAGTATGCGGATGACCGCAGAAGCAAGATCGATTACTCGGCAAACACTGACATGGATATTCTTGATTTCATCGAGGATAAACAGGTTTTAGTGATGCTGACTTCGCAGGATTACATCAAGCGGATGCCGCTTGAGTCATGCCGTCAGCAGCGCCGCGGAGGCCGCGGTGTGACCGGTATGACGACGAAGGACGAGGACTCGGTCGATAAGGTGTTCCTTGCAAGCACGCATGATTATCTGCTCTGTTTCACGAACAAGGGCCGTGCGTACTGGCTGCGGGTGCATGAGATTCCCGAAGGGTCGCGCCAGAGCAAAGGAAAAGCGATTGTGAATCTGCTGAACCTGACCGATGAAGAAGTCGCAGCAGTTATCCCTCTGAGAAGCTTTGACTCAGACAAGTATCTCTTCTTTGCAACGAAGATGGGCAAGGTCGGCAAGATGTCGCAGGAGCTGTTCTCGCGTCCGCGTACCGGTGGTCTGATTGCGATCACGATTCTTGAAGGCGATGAACTGGTGGATGTGATGGTTACTGACGGGTCCTGCGATGTTGTTCTGACGACCTGGCTCGGTCAGAGTCTGCGGTTCGGCGAGGATGCGGTGCGAAACACGGGACGCGGTGCTCAGGGTGTGAAGGGTATTACGCTTCGCGGCACTGACGCGGTTCGTGCGCTGACGCTTGTGGAGAAGGATCATCTTCTGACGATCACCGAAGGCGGCTTTGGTAAGAGGACTCCGTTCGAGGAGTTCCGCGGCAAGGGTCGCGGTACGCAGGGTGTCAGAAATATTGTGACGAACCTTGAACGCGGCGGCGTTGTCTCTTCGATCGCCATCGGAGATGATGAGGAGATTGTTATCACGACTGCGGGCGGTGTTGTGATGCGCACGCAGGCCGGCGACATTTCTATTCAGAAACGCAGCACTCAGGGAGTGCGTGTAATTCGTGTGGATGTCGGGGACAAAGTGACGAGTGTTGCGGTTGTTCCTGCTGATGATGAGGCTGAGGAAACTGTTGAGTCTCCTGACTCTGGTGCTCCGGTCGATGAGGTTCAGCAGAATCAGTTCTCTGATGAAGGCGAAGAGTAATCTTCTCCTCTGATTTTTTTGAAAAAAATTTTTTTTGTGGTTTTAGTGGTGTTGTCCATTAACCTCTCCCTCCCACGGAAAAACGGAAAACACAGAAATAAAAACATCACGGAGCAGACGTGAACACCACTGAATCCGAAAACAATTCATTTCCGTGATGTTCTCGTCTGCTCCGTGATATTTTTCTGTGAAATATCCGTGTGGTCCGTGTTTTCCGTGGGCGGAGCAATGAACAATGCCGAGCAGTGTTTGCCAATAAACGAATTTATAGGCAAAATTGGTTTTAGTTCCAGATGATCTCAGGAGTTTCTCTTGGCGGAATCTGTGAGAATGCAACACCCTGATATCCAACAAGCATGGCGTACTGCGGTGTCCAGTTATCCGGTATGCCGAGAATTTTTCCAAGGTCTGGCTTGAGGTTGAGCATCAGCATGACGTAGCCTACCCAGCAGGTGCCGATTTTTAGTGAAGGAGCAAAGATGTCGATGTAGGAGAGGGCGATGATGCTGTCGATGAGTCCGAAGTCCTGACCTGATTCAGATGCTGCGATCAAGAGTGCGGGAGCATTTCGGCAGATCGGGTCGCCTCCGGCATCAGCTCCGGCGATGAGCATTTGTGCAATTCCTGCTGCGGGATGATCTGCGGGAAGGGTTTTGAGGTATGCGACCGAGGCTTTGGCGAATTCCTGTACTTTTTTCGGATCTGCTGTGACCGCCCATTTGACCGGATGGATGTTCGCAGCAGATGGGGCGTATGCGGCGATGTCAAGGAGGCGGTCGAGATCCTCTTTTGCTACCGGCTTATCTTTCCATGTTCTGATCGAGCGGCGGCTTTTGAGGTACTGTGCGAGGATGTCTGCGTCAAGCCCGGAGTGGTATGCTTCGATGTTTTCCGGTGAGGTGAAGGTCTTGGTGCTGGTTGAGAGTGCGTTTGCGGGACATACTGCGATGCAGTGGCCGCAGGAGATGCAGGGGCCTGCATTGTTGATGTCAGGATTTTTTCCTTTTTCACCGGTGATTTTTCTTGTGGTGCATATGGTTGCGCAGAGGCCGCAGGAGGTGCAGGCGTCCGTGTCGCAGATGATTGTGAGAGGTGAGGAGAGAGCTGATTTCATTGATTGTTAGTTAGGGATTTGGTGGTAAAAAGAGCTTTGTGTATGGTGATGTTTTTTGGGGGTTGATAATGGCGGATTGTATAAGGAGATGGGATTTTTCTGTTTTTGGCCTTGTTTGGGGTAACCACGGAACACACTGAACACACGGAATTCCACGGAAAAATGTACTCTCACAAAAAGATTTAGTCGATTTTTTTCTGGAAAAAGTAAGTGGGTAAGTGGCGAGTGGGCATGATGAGAAAAGAAAACCGCAAATCCGCGCAAATCTCGCCCTTCGGGCTCCACAAATGCGATTTGCTGAGCGAGCATCAGCGAGCGAGATTTGCGTGGATTTGCGGTTTTTTTTCAAGCGAAACCACGCTCACCACTTATCCGATTACTTTTTTCCAGAAAAAAATCGACTAAATCTTTTCGTGGTATCACACGTATACCCCGTACTCTTAGTCTTTCCGTGTTTTCCGTAAGCGAAGCGGTATTCGGTGTTTTTTTCGTGGAATTCCGTGGAATTCCGTGTGTTCCGTGGTTACTCCAAGCGAAACGTCACAGGAACCCCCCACCTCCTTATACTACTATCCCGTTTTTCGCGTTTACTCCAAAAACAAAATCACATACAAAAATTCCTAAAAACGAAAATTATTTTTTTTTTGAAAAATTCCTGTTCACAATTTCAAAATTTTTCAAATGCTCTCAGCAGTCTCTACAAACTCTTTCGCACAGGAAACCCGTCCGAAAAGTTTGAGCATCCATTTCTCCTTCCAGCCGTAGGTGAAGCTTCCGCCGGATGCGTTTGGATGGCCGCCGCCGTTGAACTTTTTTGCGATGAGGTGACTTAATGGCTCAACGCTTCTGAGAGAGAACTTTCCATTGTCAAAGACCAGAACTTCCATGGTGCAGCCGAGCTCTTTTCGTGCGGCGGCTGCCGTTTCACTGGGGTAGCCGTAGGCAGGCATCACGGCAATGACATGTTTTCCGCGGAATATTTTTGCATGTCTGATGCTTTTTTTGATGCAGGCATTCTTGTCGCGTTCGATTCCTTCGAAGATCTTTTCGACCTCTTCATCGATGATTACGCCTTCGACGAACTTGTCGCGGATGAGTTCGAGGTTTTCGCGTTTGGATGTCACCATTCCGAGAACTGCCGAGCTGGGATATTCATGCTTCCAGAGATCGTAGTCGCAGACAACTCTGGCAACTTCCGCTGCGGTGGAGTTATTTTTTGCGAGTGCTTCTGCTACAACGCCTGTTGCACAGCGGCTCGTGTCGACCTCAAGGGATACGACGAAGGGCCGGACACGGTTCATTTCCTCTTCGGTCCATTTGTGGTGGTCGTACCACTGAATTTTCCAGCCTGCTGCATGGGCTTTTCTGATAGTATCCTCAATGCCGTTCTGGTAGCCGAGGTCTGAGATTATGAGGGTGTCTTCTTTTCCGTTGCATCCTCCAACCTGTGAGACGAACCAGCCGAACCGGTTGACCGAGGAGAAGAGAGTGAGAATATCGTTTCCGTGAACCATCCGGCAGACAGCATCTGAGCCTGCGGCATCGAGATCGTTGTGGGTGAGGTGCACGATTGATGTGGTTCGCGCGACAATTTTTTCCTGAAGAGCCGGTTTTACCTTGGTAGACTTTTTGCGGAAAGAGAAGGGCATTGGATAGTATGTTGGCTGTTTGACGAGATAAGATGAAAGGGATGGTGAAATCATAACTCTTATATAATTTTCAGGACAACATTATTGGCACACAGGCCTTTATAGCTCAGTTGGGAGAGCACCAGACTGAAGATCTGGTTGTCCCCGGTTCAAGTCCGGGTGAAGGCATCCTTTTTGGGTTTATTTTTTTGTTGTTTGTGATGTTTTTTTATGTGTGATTGATCATTTTTGTTTCGCCCGTGCGGAGGAATATCAATTGAATGAGTAAGCGACAGATATAATATTTCAAAAGTATAGGATTTACTTAGAGGATATATCTATTGAGACTTCCACATTCACGATATTGGACTCGAAAATTTTTTCAGGAGTCATCAGAGGAAAAACATGCTGAGCTCAGCTATACTGTCTATCTTGAGAAGTATCACTCTATTTATAATGAAATTAATACTCTGAGGACAAAAACAGCGATTATATTAGGTTTTCTTGGAGTAATATTCACTCTGTTGTTCACATCATATTATGAAAATTCATCAAAGATCATTGATTCTGAAAGTCTGACTGCATCTGGCGATAATTTCATGTTGACTTTCCTATACATTCTCATTCTTATTTATGTACTGGTGGGTTTGGCGTACTTTCTTATATTCTGTCATCTTCATTTAATTTCTCCCATCTTTGATCCAACTCCACAAAATAAACAAATCAATGATGATAAGCTTGACCATAATGGTGATATTGATGTGTTTGATTTCCAGAATTTATCCGAATATTTGAAAAATATGATTCCAGATATCCTGAATACACGGAAATTTTATTCAGTGGTTACTGGTTGTCTTGATGTTGTATTTTTGTTATGTTTTGCAATGACTATTGTCGGTGCCAGCAAGATTATTGGCTTTAAACCATCCGGATTTAATGATGGAGATATTGTATGTTTCGCGATAGTTTCAGCGTTGATACTTTCTATGTGTATCTTTTTTACATTTCTTTTACTCTTTGGTTTTAGCTCATCTGCCAAATCATATTATTTGTCCGGTAGAAAGGGAATTATTCGTGATGGTATTATTACGTGCCTTCTTTTTTGGTGTACCTGTGCATACATCTGTATTTGGCCGTTTATTCTCTCCAAAATTGCGGAAGTCACTCCACAGGCCTTTATTGATGCATATCCATCGATTGTTCCGATCGTAGTCATCACAATTGTGGTGGTAATACCAGTTTTATTTGTGATATTATCTCTTGTCTCATATTACTGCTATTTCATTAAACCGTGGATGAAACGTTCGCCCTCTCCGATGATTTAATCTATTTTTAATCGAGTTTCTGATCGGGAATTAATGACGTATCTATAATAAAAAAATATTGGGAGGTGCCAGAGAGACATCCCTCTTCCAAATATTACTCCACAAGCAGCAGCATGACGGTCGTCATCGGCTTATTCAGAACCGTCCCGCCTTCCACCTGCGTGCACTCCAGAACCTCAAGTTCCCATCCGGCATTTTTGCAGGTTGCATACACATCGATGCCTGCCGCCTCCATACTGGGCCGCATCTTCCTGCGGTTCTTGCAGTCCGTGATAACTGCGTTCTCCTCCTTTGCACAGCACTTTGCGCACCAGCCGCATTGATGGCCGGTGTAGCTGAAGGCCTTGTAAAAGCCGTCATGAAATGCCATCTCTTCAAGCTCATGCATCAGGGTTTGCACATACCGCGTCATCTCACGGGAGACCAGCCGCTCAGGAGTCGTTTCCCCCACATCCCCCTCGAAGCGGACAAGCAGGGCATCGGTGTAGCAGTCAAGCGCGGCCCGCGTCTCCGACGGCGTCGGCGTGTAAGGGGGGCAGGAGAAACGTCTGCCGAACCCGTTGCAGCCAAACAGGCATTTCATCCTGACCCACTCGCCGGTGATCACTTTCTCTGCTGGAATGCGTACCGCATCCCCGCCGTTCTTTTTCACGAACTCGGTCAGCCGCTGAACTTCCTCGTCTGTAGAATACTTTGTCATTTCTCACATCTCCGTTTCACAGCCTCGTCGATAATCGTTGTTGAAGAGTTGAATTTGCATCCGGAAAAGTCTCCGATACGCATGATCTCAGCGCGAATGTTTCGCTTTCGCATCTCTGTAATCAGCTTCTCCTCGGAAAACTTCTGATTGAATCCGAGTGTGATAATGTCAGGATCAATCTCTGCAATTGGGCGGTACATATCGACCGTGTCGCCGAGGACTGCGTGGTCAACGCAGCGCAGACCCTGAATCATCTTCAGGCGCTGCTCTTCCGGAACAATCGGGAGAGGTTTGTGCTTAATGTTCTGTTCTCTTGCAACGATCACCCAAAGTTCGTCGCCGAGCTTTTTTGACTCTTCGAGATAGAAGAGGTGGCCGGGATGCAGAATATCAAATGTGCCGGTTGCAACGATCCTCTTCACCCGATTACCTCCAGTGTCCGCTCGCGTCCTTCGCGGTCGAAACAGCGCCAGCTGTCCGGTTCATAGGGGTCGCCGACGATGATGTGGCACTGACCGGTCTCGGCAAAGGTCTGCAGGTCGGCATCCGAAGGCCAGAGTGCGCCGTTCGGATGGCTGTGTGCGGTCCCTGCTATCTGCATGCCGAGCGGTATCATGTCCATGAAGATTGTGGCGCTTGCACTCGTGACCGTTGTTCCCGCAATCGGATACACCGTGGTGATAACGCCTTTTTCTGCGCCGGTCATAACGATGAACTCATTGGGGGCGCTGGATCTGCCCATCTCAAGCAGAAGATCCAGAACCTCACGGTCAATTGCGCGCACTAACATATTCTATTTATGTTAGCGTGACGGAGAGATAATTATTCACATATGCGCTCAGAGGAGGTTACGGGCTTTGGTTCGGTGGTTTGGGAAGGGGAGTCGATCAGCTACACGGTTGTCTACAGCAGCCGGAGGAGGTCGTGGGCTGTTGAGGTGAAGCCTGACGGCTGTGTTATTGTGCGGATGCCCCAGCAGGTGCCGCCCGAGAAGGTGCGAATGCTTGTGGAGGAGAAGGCTGAGTGGATATTTACTCAGGTGAAGAAGTACGGGTCCCGGGTCGGCATCGTCCGCAATTATATCGATGGGGAGATGCTGCCGTTTTTTGGTGTTGAGTATCCGGTTGTGCGAAAGGCTGGAGCAGTTGCAAAGGCTGAGTTTCTGGACGACTGTTTTGTGGTGACGGTGCCCGAAGGATTTTCTCCTGATGCGTCCCGGGACGTTGCGAAAGATATGATTGTGCTGCTGTTTCGGCGGATCGGGTTTTCGCCGCTTGAGGAGATTATTGGCAAGTATGCTCCGCTCGCAGGGGTTGAGCCGCCGCAGCTTCGAATACGGCTTCAGGAACGGAAGTGGGGATGCTGCACGCCGAAGAATGGTATTATTGTAAATGCCCGCGTGCTTCTCGGCCCAAAGATTGTTGCCGAGTATATTGTTGTTCACGAGCTTGCGCATCAGCGGTACCGGCATCATCAGAAGAGTTTCTGGGATGAGGTGGAGCGGCTGATGCCGAACTATCAGGAAGCTGAGAGGATTTTAAAAACAGACGGCTGGAAGTTTGTGTTTTAAATATGACTTATACGACGATGAGTTTCATTTTTTGGGATTTTCCTGCCATTGGTCTTGCTCAAAGTAACCACGTATCGCATGCCTTTGGCCTGCTCACCGCTTCGCGGGAACACACTGAACCCACGGAGTTTCACGGAAAACAACTTCGTAAAAAATGCACGGAGAACGCCTGCGGCGCCGGAATGCACGGAAGAACCAAGGTGATGGGCGACTTCCTTATCTTTTTCCGTGCATTCCGGCGCCGCAGGCGTTCTCCGTGCATTTTGATATTTTCCGTGAAGCTCTGTGTACTCCGTGCATTCCGTGGTTATTCCAAGTGAAATCGCATACCGAAAAACCACACCATGCAAATCCTATTAAAAAATATGAATGGGTCAGTCGATGATGAGCTCATCAGTGCGGACCCATGCCGCTGCCTCGACCGGCAGGACAAAGATTCGTCCGTCTCCTTTTTTGCCGGTGCGTGCATATTCGCGGATGGTTTTGATGGTTGTCTCGACATCTTTGTCAGGGATAACGATCTCGAGTTTCGTCTTTGGGAGCGTGTGGATCTGCATCTTTCCTGCACGGTACTGCAGACAGATTCCTCTCTGTTCACCGCGTCCGCGGACGTCGGTGATGGTGACTCCCGGTATGTTCTGTGCTTCAAGGGCATCTACTACGTCATCCACCTTCTCCGGGCGGATGATTGCAACGATCATTTTCATGGTAAATGTTCTCCTCTGATTTAGTTTACTACCTCGCCGTGCTGGGCGATATCCAAGCCGACATACTCTTCGTCATCGGTGACCCGCAGGCCGATGATCTTGTCGATCACCCATGCGATGAGGAAGGTAACGCCGAATGCGTAGATGACTGCAACACATGCATCGAGTATCTGGATGCCGAACTGCGTGATGTTTCCTTCGATGAGTCCGCCGACTCCGCCGATTGCGGTGATTGCGAAGACTCCGGTGAGGATTGCTCCGGCAAATCCTCCCATTCCATGTACTGCCCATGCGTCAAGGGAGTCGTCAAGTCCTTTCTTGATTCTCCAGGTAAGGGCTGCATAGCAGACTATTGCGGTGATGATACCGATTGCAAGAGCGCCGCCGACGTTGACAAATCCTGCTGCGGGAGTGATTCCGACAAGTCCTGCGATAGCTCCGGTGATGAATCCAAGGGAACTTGGCTTTCCGCTCTTCCATGATATCGCCATCCAGGTGAGGGCCCCTGCAGCACAGGCGACTGCGGTTACGAGGAATGCACTTGCGGCAATGTTGTTTGCGGCGAGCGCACTTCCTGCGTTAAATCCGAACCATCCAAGGATGAGGAATACTCCGCCGATGAGGGTGAGCGGGATGTTGTGCGGGTTCATGACCTGATTTCCGTAGCCGAGGCGTCTGCCGATTACGACGGCGAGTGCGAGTGCTGCAAATCCGGAACTGATGTGAACGACTGTTCCGCCAGCAAAGTCAAGGGCTCCAAGCTGGCCTGCCCATCCTCCGCCCCAGGCCCAGTGGGCGAGCGGGGCGTAGACGATTGTGAGCCAGATTGCACCGAAGATGAGGTATGCCGACATTTTAATTCTGCCAACGACTCCGGAGGAGAGGATTGCAAGTGCCAGACATGCGAACATCATCTGGAAGCAGATGAAGAGCATCTCCGGAATTTCCCCGGTTACTCCGTCGATTGAGACGTTGTTGAGTCCGAGGAACTCAAGGTTTCCTATGAGGCCGCCAATATCACTGCCGAACGCAAGGGTGTATCCGATGATGATCCATTGGATTACGCCGAGGGCGAGGGCTGTAAGAGACAGCATCATGGTTGCGATGACGTTCTTTTTTCTTACCATTCCACCGTAGAACAGGCCTACTGCGGGCACCATCAGCAGTACTAATGCGGCTGAAATCAGTACCCAGGCTGTCGCACCAGTATCAATATCCATAGTAATTCACCGTTTTGTTGGCACAACAATGCAAAAAACATCTGAAAAAGAGCCCCAATCTTCCCCTGCGGTGACGGACACCACAGGTTTAAGGGACCTCCCTTTTCAAAACCTTTTGTGGTGTGTTGTGCTATTACTGATGTTGATCTTGAGGTGATATAAAAACAAATGTCTCGTGCTAACTTGTGTCATGCTAACGTTTGTATTTTATGGGCTTTGTGGTGCTGCCGCGCATGAGTGGGGGATACAACCAATAGATACGAGTGCATAATAGTAGAGATAATATGAAAGCCTGCATTATGTGCGGCGGCGAGGGTACGCGTCTTCGCCCGTTGACTTTTGAGCGGCCGAAGCCGTGTATTCCGATTGCGAACAGTCCGTCTATTGTTCACTTAGTGACGCATCTTGCAAATCTTGGTTTTACGGATATTGTTATTACGATCGGTTATCTTGGTGATGAGATTCAGAAGGCTCTGGGCGATGGGTCGCTGTACGGTGCGACGATTACGTATGTGCCGGAGAAGGTGAAGCTGGGAACGGCAGGGTCGGTGAAGAATGCGGAGGAGTATCTGAATGATGCGCCGTTCCTTGTTGTGGGCGGGGATCATATGACGGATCTGAATGTTCTTGAGTTTTACCGCGAGCACATGAATTCGTCGGCGATTACGTCGATCGGGCTGATCAGTATCGAGGATCCGCGCGAGTTTGGTATTGCGGAGATTGATGCGTCGCTTCGTATCCGCAGGTTCCGCGAGAAGCCTTCTCCGGGAGAAATTTTTTCCAATCTTGCGAGCACGGGCATTTATGTGTGCGATCCGCGGATTTTTGAGTTTATTCCGTCCGGTGTGAAGTTTGATTTTGCGAAGGATCTGTTCCCGCTTCTGATGGAGAGGGGGTATCAGCTGAACGGGTGGCTTGCCCGCGGGAACTGGACTGATGTGGGTAATCCTGTGATGCTGCGTGCGGCAGAGAAGTGGAAGCTGCAGGAGAATGCGTTGACGAGTGTGTCCGGTACGCTGAATGTGAAGGATGCGCATATTACGGGCCCGGTGCGGTTTGGTGATGGTATTACGCTTGGTGCAGGGTCGCGTGTGGTTGGTCCGGTGTTTATCGGGTCAGGGGCTATGATCGGGGAGAATGTGATTATCGGTCCGTACACGAGTATCGGTGAGAATGTGATGATTAAGAGTAATGCGAAGATCTTTTCTTCGTCGATTTACAATGGTGTGGTTGTTGGGGCGAATACGACGATTTCTGGGAGTATTATTGATATTGATACGACGATCGGTGATAACTGCTCAATTGAGCATAATACGGTTGTGGGTCCGCGGTCGGTTCTGCGGAATGGGGTGACGATTCATTCAGGCACACGACTGTGGCCTGAGGTTATTGTTCCCGAGCG
The DNA here is from genome assembly GCF_032714495.1 of Methanorbis rubei. Classification (NCBI taxonomy): domain Archaea; kingdom Methanobacteriati; phylum Methanobacteriota; class Methanomicrobia; order Methanomicrobiales; family Methanocorpusculaceae; genus Methanorbis; species Methanorbis rubei. The sequence goes on from NZ_JAWDKB010000001.1 coordinate 87,544, forward strand.
GTCGGTTGTGACAGAACACATGCTGAATGATAAGTTCGATACGCGTTACGAAGGTTCGTGAACGTGAGGGAAAGCCGGAGGCAGCGGGACGCTGCGTCCGGCTTTTTTGATGATCTTTTTTTGATTGGGTGATGTGTGGCTCTCGCTTTCCTCTGTATTCACATACTACCATCGACGCACATCATTACGCAAAAAAAATCAGTCATGGAGATGTGTGGCTCTCGCTTTCCTCTGTATTCACATACTACCATCGACGCACATCATTACGCAAAAAAAATCAGTCGTGGAGATGCATGCCGGCCCGCCGGACCTCAAGCTCCTCTTCCACTTTTCTAAAATCCACATCAGCCGCCTTCAGCGCAACCATCACATGAAACAGCAGATCAGCTGCCTCTCCGACGATCTCCTCCTCACGGCCGTTCTTCACCGCAAGCACAAACTCAAAGGCCTCCTCACCTACTTTCTCAAGCGGCTTATCAATCCCCTTCTCATGAAACAGCAGATGCCGCACATACGACTTCTTCCCTGGATCAACATCCGCACGCTCGCAGATAATCTCCCAAAGCTCATCAAACACCAAAGCATCAGCCATCACAAATCCTCCTCCTCAGGAATCGCAATATCGTCAACCTCTTTCCCATAGAACCTCTGGACAAGCTGGCGTGCCTTCTCAATCGTAGAACCGTTCTTCCCGATTGCAATACCAACATCGCCCTTCTCAGGAACAATCACCGTTACCGGCTCATCATCCGCACCAAACTGCACCGCAGAAACCTCCGCAGGCTTGAACATATTCGCAACAAACTGCTCGCGGTTCTCCGCAAACTCCACCATCTCAATTCGTTTCCCGAGAACACGCGACATCTTCTTGATATTATCGCCGTTCTTCCCAATCGCAAGACCCATATCTCCCGGCTTAATCACATAAATAATCCGTTCAAACCGGTCATCGATCAGACAGTCGAACGCCGTCGCCCTCGTTAAAATTCTGAGCTCCTCAATATACCGGCGTTCCTTGAACCCGATAGTCCGCTCCATTGCATATTTGTCGATAGAATCCATAAATATCAGAAATTTCTCTATTGAAATAATTGAATGCGGGAAAAATCCCGCAGTATTCGGAAATGATTAATAGGATCTGCCCACAAGAGCAGCCGTTCCGGGCTTACCGCAGATAATGCAGGTGCCCTCATCATTCTTTACATACTGGCTTCGAACCTCTGTTCCAAGAAGGCTCGAGTTCGTCAGCTCCTCAAGCTTGTCCGCACACTCGCGGCAGCCGCACCAGTGCACAACCACCACATTGCCGTCCAGCTTCTCATTACACTCCTCCGGAGTTACAGCCGTCATCAGATGGCTCTCAAGATGACTCTCCGCACGCTCAAGAATCTGATCATGCGCCTCATCAAGAAGCTTCTTCACCGACTCTGCCGCCCCATCGCGCGGGACAACCGTCTTCACGCCGAGGCGGTTCACGCAGACCAGCTGCTTGTTGTCGAGATCGCGGGGACCAAGCTCCACGCGGAGCGGGACGCCGTGCAGCTCCCAGTGATAGTACTTCGCACCGGGCCGCATGTCGCGGGCATCCGTCTTCACGCGAATACCTGCTGCCTTCAACTCCTTCTCAAGATCTTTTACTGCCGCAAGAATCTCATCGCCGCGTTTTCCGACAATCACCGGAATGATCACAACCTGGGTTGGTGCAACCGTTGCCGGAAGGATCAGACCCTTGTCATCGCCGTGAACACCGATCACCGCAGCAATGCACCGCTCAGAGATACCATAACAGGTCTGTGAACCGAACTGCTGCTCGCCGTTCACATCCTCATACGTGATGCCGAACGTTCTCGAGAAGTGATCGCCGAGATGATGGACCGTCCCAATCTGAAGCGTCCTGCCGTCCGGCATCACCGCATCAACCGCCATCGTAAAGTCCGCGCCCGGGAACTTGTCCCAGTCTGGCCGCTTTGAGATGATGATCGGGACACCGAGGTCGCGGTAGAACTCCTGCGACAGGCCAAGTTCATACTCGACCTGCTCGTTTGCTTCATCCCAGGTTGCGTGAACGGTGTGGGACTCCATAAACGAGGTGATCTCGCGAAGCCGGATCAACGGTCTGGTGTGTTTTGTCTCGTACCGGAACGTGTTCACAACCTGATACAGTTTCAGCGGGAGGTCAGCATGAGATCTGATCCAGAGCGCATACATCGGGTAAATTGCCGTCTCTGAAGTCGGGCGCAGTGCGAGCTTGACATCAAGCGGTGAGAGACCGCCGTGCGTAACCCAGTACACCTCGTCCTCAAAGCCCTTGATGTGCTCAGCCTCTTTCATGAACTCAGTCTCGGGGATCAGAAGCGGAAACAATGTTTCTTCATGATCCCGGTTTAAGAGGGTGCGCAGAAGCGTGTAGGTATGGTTGCGGAGTGCAAATCCGAACGGATACCACACATATAGTCCTTTGACCGGATAGCGGACATCCATGATCTCCGCACGCCGGATAACCTCATTATACCACGCGCTGAAATCATTCCGCGGCGGTAATCCTTCCGTTTCATCTGCCATGTTGTATATACACCTGAAGCAGTAGATCTATGCGCCGAAAGAGTATTAAGATAACCAACCGTTTTTGCATTTTTCAGTATGCAGTAGAACACGGATGCCACCTCGTCAGGAAACACGAGTCGCCCACAAAAAAACGGAACGCATGCTCGCAACTTCGCGGAAAAAACACTAAATACATGGAATTCAACTAAACAATGTACTTTCAGAAAAAGATTTAGTTGGCTTTTTTTTCTGAAAAGCGCAAGTTGGTATGAAATCGCATAAGAAAAAGGGATTCTCTGTCCTTGGTTTTATATGGGGCAACCACGGAACACACTGAATACACGGAATTCCGTGTGTTCAGTGTGTTCCGTGGTTACTCCAAGCGAGACCACCTACAGAAAAAAAGAAATGATTTTTTTAGTAGTGAGAAACCCGCTCACAGCTCAATAACACTTCGTCCGCCGCCGGTGATGCACTCCCCGCCGCCAGGCCTGACCACATAGGTGTCCTCAACGCCAACCGTCCCGACTCCCGCAACACCTGCCTTCGGCTCAAGAGCGATGACCATGTTCTCTGCAAGCGGCGCATCAAATCCTCGTGCGATCACCGGCCACTCGTTCACCACGAGGCCGATGCCGTGGCCGAGGAAGGAAACACTGCGCTCTTTGTATCCCATGAAGTTCTCTGCAAGTGCAGGGCTTAGACTCGCGACAATTTCTGCATAGATCTCTGAAGGAATGTTTCCGGGTGCAAGAAGTGCGGCAGCGTCCCTCTGAACCCTGATGCACTCCTCATGCAGTTCGAGGGCATGTTCAGGCAGCCGTCCGCCAAAGGAGTAGACCTGCGTCTTGTCGGTGTGGTAACCGCCGATACCGTAGCCAATGTCAACAAACACCATATCCCCTTTTCCAAGAACCCGTCTGCGGCTTCCAACCGAAGGAATCGCAGCAGACATGCCGCCCATGCCGCCTGGTCCGTCGAAGTTGGTCGGCTCAAGTGTCTGCGTGCCAAAAGCAATCTGGCCGATCTGCATCTCAGTCCCAAACCCGGAGAACCGCACAATTCCCTGATAGTTCATATCCATCATCGCACGGTAGAGCTCGCCAAACATCTGTGCCTCGTTCATTCCTTCGTACACAATCTCAGGAACAACTTCCATGAAGAGTTTGTCATGCTCGCGGCCGGCTTCCCGCAGGAACGTGAGTTCATACTGACTTTTCACTGCCCGCAGGTTCAGAAGAACTGCGTCCAGAGGTAAAATATTTTCAAAGGAAAAGTACTTCCGCAGCCGTTCCATCATTGCAAGCGGCACCTGCTCGGTCTCAACAAATGTTTTTCCAAGGTCCTGCGGCAGATGCTCCCGCATCTCGCGGTAGCTCTTCATCGGATAAATTTCCTCAACCGGCGACTCAGACCTCGCCCGCTCAAAACTGCGCCGCACAAAAAACTGCCCATCCCCATCCCGCCGCAGAACGAGAACTCCGTCCTGAATGGTGCCGGTCAGATAATACTGACTTACTCTGCTGAAAACAAGTGCCGTGTCCCAGCCCATGCCGGAGGAGTCAAGCGCCGAAATAAGATTGGATATCCTGTTCTTCGACTCGGATTTGGGAAGTGTCTGGTCCATCAAAATCTTCATACAGGTTTGTTCTTTCCGGTTTTAAGATTGCGGGTTGTTGAATGGTTTTGCACCAAATATCTGAAAACCCTTCGTACTCTATGAGAGATATGGGTCTTTGACGTGTGGTCTTGTTTTGAATAATCACGTGATGCACGGAATTAGACGGAGCTTCACTGAAAATGTACTCTCACAAAAAGATTTAGTCGATTTTTTTCTGGAAAAAAGTAAGTGGGTAAGCGGCGAGTGGGCATGATGAGAAAAGGAAACCGCAAATCCACGCTCACCACTTACCCTCTTACTTTTTCCAGAAAAAAAATCGACTAAATCATTTTGTGGTATCACAGTGTTTTGTGCACTCCGTGGCTGCTTCTAGAGAAACCAAGGACACAAAATCCCAAACAAATTCCTGATCGTCCAGCACACATCACAACCAATCAAGCACCATCCCCGAAATCACCGGCGTTGCAAACGTCTCCACAAGAGCCGCGACTACCAAAAGCGGCAGAACAACCAGTAAAAACCGCGTGCCGTACCAAAGGCATGTAGTCCCTGCATTATCCCTGCCCTGCGCATCAAGATACAGTGACCTGCCCATCTGCAATCCGAGGGCCGACGCCATCAGCATCGCGGCAATCTCAAAAATACCATGGGGAACAATCGTCGCCGCAAACACCGACAGATCATATCCGCGAAGCATAACGCCTGAAATATTGCCGATAACATACCCGTTTGAGACCAGCACAAACAGCGTCACCGCACCAAATGTCACCCCTCCGATGAAAAGAATCAGGCAGACCTTCACATTATTAAAAAAAATCTGCCAGGACAACAGGGCCGGAGCCTCCGTATCCAGCTCCGTAGTTGAGCTCTGAAATGTTCCTACAATATCGTCAGCCGCGTCCGGCTCACTGATGGACGACACGTATCCGTAGCAGCAGGTCCCAAAGAACAGGGCCGCTACTACCGCGAGTGCGATCAGATACATGCGCCGATCAGACATCATCAGATGAAGAGCACCATCCTTAAAATATCCCGCACGCCCGGCGCAAACCCGACCGTAATCATCGCAAGCAGCACCAGATGCCAGATCTCATCCATCCCTTCCTCGTTCCGGAACTTCTCCAGAATCCAGATCGCAGGAAGCAGCACAACAACCTTCAGCGGAAACATCACAAACGCAGTTCCCGTCAGCTGAATCAGCCCGTCGCCGAGAACATGCTGCTCAATATAATGCATCGGATGCAGCTCCAGCGCAAAACTTGTCGCAGACGCGTCCAGCAGCTGACCGAATATCAGAATCTTGTAAAGCGGATGCGTCACATACTCCCAGTTCAACCCGTAGCGCACCAAGGCCCAGAAAATCAGGGACACGGCCGCCGCCATCGCAAGAATACATCCCGCAACCCAGAGGGCAAGCTCAGTCTGCGTCAGTCCCCACCAGCACAGAAACGCCAACGTCACAAGATTTGACGCAACACCAATCCAGAAGTACGGCTTTGCATACGACTCAACAACCCCGTGCGTCTCAAGAGACCGGGAGATAATCAGCACGAAAATCGTGTACAGCAGCACAACGAAAAATATCGGCGGCGTAACAAACAGCACCCACCATGGCTCAGGGATGCAGCCGGTATCCTCAACAACACGAAGCACGCCGCCGAAAACCACAAACGGCATCGTCGCAACAATCAGCTGCGTATCAACCTTGATGTTATTTGCCCGCGTCCAGCGGTAAAGAAGATAAAGGGTGACGAGCAACAAGATTGCACACGTGATCGTCAAGTAAATATTATACGGCTGATCCTCCAGGACTGCATCGATATAATATTTTTGTATGAACGCATTTATTCCAATAAACATGTGGGGCCCTGACCGTGAACGTAGAAAATAATAGGATACTAAAGGATAAAACCTTTGACAAATCCCGATGGATTCAGATGCCGCGCAACGTGATCGTTGGTCACGACGCTCTTCTCCAGATTCCGGGCATTATTGCAGACCTTGGGATTAACGGTCCGATCATGCTGCTGTCAGGAGACACCACCATGAAAACCGTCGGAACAAAAGTGCAGAATCTGCTGCAGGAACAAGGCTTTGACCTTGTTACAGGCATTGTAGGCCGCATCACGTATGATGAGATCAAGCGCATCGAAACCGTTGTGCAAAAAGCACACGCTGTCCTGATCGTTGCCGTCGGCGGCGGCCGTGTGATTGACACCGCCAAAGTGGTCTCCTACAATCTTGACATCCAGTTTATCAGCGTCCCAACCGCCGCGTCCCATGACGGCATCGCGTCCTCCCGCGCCTCGGTTGTAACAGAAGCAGGCAACGTCAGTGTTGCAGCCCAGCCCCCGCTTGCAATCGTTGCCGACACCGGCGTTATTGCAACCGCACCGCACCGGCTCCTTGCCGCAGGATGCGCAGACATCATCGCAAACTACACCGCAATTCTTGACTGGGAACTGTCCCACCGCCTTACTGGGGAGCCGATCAGCGAGTATGCCCTGACGCTCTCAAAGATCACCGCAGAAATTCTCGTGAAAAATGCGAGCCTCATCGCCCATTATGATGAGACCGCTGTCTGGATCGTGGTCAAGGCCCTCTTCTCCTCAGGAATTGCGATGAGCATTGCCGGAAGCTCAAGACCTGCCTCAGGCGGCGAACACAAGTTCGCGCATATGCTTGAACGGCTTGCCCCGGGCGCAGCACTTCACGGCGAGGCCTGTGGTATTGGAACGATCCTCGGCATGTACCTGCACGGCGGCGACTGGAAATCGATCCGCCACTCACTCCGACTGATCGGCGCACCAACCACTCCGAGTGATCTCGGCATTAGCGACGAAGTCTGTCTGCAGGCGGTCCTTCGGGCGCGCGAGATTCGGCCTGAGCGGTTCACCATCTTTGACACCGGCGTCACCCGCGAGGCTGCGGAAGCGGCAGTCAAAGCTCTCTACGAGGTGTAAATAAATCATGGACGAAACTGAAAAGATTGTAACAATCGTTGGGTCCATCCTTGCCCACGAAGGCGCAGAGTTTGTCTACGCTGGCAAAGCCGCGGAATGCGGCAGCTGTAAAGTTGCTAAAGTCTGCCACAATGCAAAGCTCAAGGAAGGCCGCAGGTACCGCGTTGTTGCGGTCAGACCAACAAAGCATGAATGTCTGGTTCACCTTGGCGGCTCTGTCGCTGTTGAAGTGTCCGAGTGTGAGATAACCGCGGTCATCCCGACCAGTCAGGCAACACGGCGCACCCGCATCACCTACACGCCGGTCTGCGACGACCGGTTCTGTAAAGGATATGGATTCTGCCACCCTGACGGCATGACCGACAAAGGCAGATATGTGGTGCTGGAGGTTCTCGGCTCCTACAATGAGATGTGCCCGAAAGGAAAAAAGAATCTCAAACTTGTTGAGCTGCGGCACGTACCAACGTAATTTTTTTTTGGGATGAGAGTTACGCGGTGATGAGTTTCATTGTTTGGGATTTTTCTGTCATTGACCTCACTCGGAGTAACCACGGAATGCACAGAGTACACAGAGCTTCACGGAAAAAATGAAATGCACGGAGAACGCCTGCGGCGCCGGAATGCACGGAATATATTTTCATATTTTGAGAGAGTAAAAGAGAATAAATTGTCTCGGTAATTTTTCCGTGCATTCCGGCGCCGCAGGCGTTCTCCGTGCATTTTTGCAATGCAATTTTATTTTTTCAGTGAAACTCCGTGATATTTCCGTGCATTCTGTGGTTACCTCAAGAGAAGCCAAAACGTGCAACACATATTATCTCCGCCGCCGCACTCACCCGCTCGCTGATCAGAATCATCTCCCTCCACTCTTTTGGAACATCCTCCACTCCATAATAAACGCCCGCAAGTCCTCCGGCGATCGCGGCAATAGTGTCCGCATCGCCGCCAAGAGAAGCCGCCTGCTCGACTACATCCCGCATTGAGCTCCCTTCCATAAAACAGAACACCGCACATCGCGTCGCCTCCACCGCATCGATAGAGGGTATGAGCTCCCCGGACATAACATCGCGCCCTGCAGCACGAACTCCGGCATCATATGCCTCTTCCTTGCTTCCTCCCGCGAGAAGCACGGACGTCATCACTGAAACCAGAGCGCAGCAGTCACCCGCCGCCGGATCAAAGTGCGTGAATGCAGACACCCTCCGTGCCTCTGCCGCCGCATTCTCTTGGGGACAGAGCAGACCGACCGGCAGGGTCCGCATCACACTGCCGTCCGTCCTGCTCCCGAAGATCATATCCACCGCTTTCGTTGTGGCATCTGCAAAGCATCCCTGCTCCAGAAGAGAGCACAGCATCTTTGTCGTCCTCCCAAATGTCTGCGGCTCCTCAGCAACCGTCAGAATCATCGCTTGAAGAAACAGGTCGCGGTCGAACCTTCCGGTTTTCCAGGACTCCGCGAGCGCAAGCATCATCAGCGTATCATCAGTCGCCGCACCTTTCACCAGATGAAACTGTCCGCCGCCCGTAACACTCAGGTTGCGGCGGGGTGCGGGCATCATCCCCTCAAACGTAAGACCGACCGCGTCTCCTGCTGCCGCACCAAACATTCCGCCATAGATCCGATCATTCTCAGATATAAATCTCATCCAAAGCCTCATATGGGCGCAGGTGTTCCTGACGGCGCTCTCTCATTCGCACGGTTTATTTGTCGAAATAAGCCGTTATATGCAGTTGAACTCACCGTGCTACAGTGTGTTTTCCGGTCCCGCAACTTCTCAGATATAAACGTCACCAATAACCTATATCTGTAAATGAGCAGACAAATGTAAGTAATCTTTTGATACGAGGTGTTTTGAAATATGCAGAAAGAAGAGTTGCTCCATTTACATATGCTCATGGTTCAGATTAAGAAATATTACGAATCAGTTTCCGGAAATACCGTATCTACAGCGGAATACGACGCTCTGCAGATATCACCTATCCACATCCACAAAAACAAAAACCTCCACCGTGTAGCCCTTCTTGCGCTCGGCGACGAGATTGTTACCGAGATGGATGCACACAAAAAACCTCAGACCTCGTTTCCTCAGGACTCCGGCACCAGTGTCGTTGCGGAACACTAAACTCGTCCCCAATATAGCAATGGACGAGCACGATATTTTCCGGGAAATAATTTCCCTCATTTTTTCCTCGCCCAATCCCGACATTCAGAGCATCAAGCTTGCCGTATGCCGCAAGTACTCACTTGACGTAATGCCGAAGAATTCAGCAGTCCTTGCGGCAGCAGAGCCTGATGAGTACGAACGGGTCAGAACTGTTCTTCTGGTAAAGCCGACGCGGACACTTTCCGGTGTTGCGCCGGTTGCTGTTATGACCTCGCCGTGCGCATGCCCGCACGGCAAATGCCTTCCCTGCCCGGGCGGACCTGACCATATCTTCCAGTCTCCGCAGAGCTACACCGGCGAAGAGCCTGCCGCACTTCGCGCCCGTCAGAACGAGTACGATCCCTACCGTCAGGTGATCGCCCGCCTCGGACAGTTCAAACTGCTCGGCCACCATACCGACAAGGTCGAGCTCATCGTCATGGGCGGAACCATGACCGCCCGCGAGCCGTCTTACCAGGAATGGTTCGTCTCCGAATGCCTGAGAGGCATGAACGAGTTTTCGGGGCAAACGTCCCATGCATCAGATTTTGCAGAGCTGATGGTCGAAAACGAGAGTTCAGACGTCCGCTGCATCGCAACCACCTTTGAGACCAGGCCTGACTGGTGCCGCGAGGATCACATCAACCGGATGCTTGACCTCGGCGTTACCAAGGTCGAGCTCGGCTTTCAGCACACCGATGATGAACTGCTTCTCGCAAACAAGCGCGGGCACACGGTCGCTGACAGTGTTGAAGCGAACCGTCTGCTGCGCGACGCAGGCATCAAGGTCGGGTTCCACGTCATGCCGAACCTCTACATGAGTACGATCGAGCGCGACCGGCAGATGTTTGACACCCTCTTCACCGACCCAAGGTTCTGCCCTGACTTCCTCAAAATCTATCCGACACTCGTGACCCCGGGAGCAGAGCTTGAAGAGCTCTGGAAAGCAGGGGTATACCAGACCTATGACGAGGACGAGCTTGTTGACCTCCTCGCTTATGCAAAAGAGCGGCTGCCTGAGTACGTGCGCCTTCAAAGAATCCAGCGTGACATCCCGGCAAAGCTGATCGTGTCCGGCTCCATCCACGGCCACATCCGCCAGATGGCACAGAAGCGTCTCGCGGAGAACAAAAAACAGTGTCACTGTATCCGGTGCCGCGAGATCGGACGACGTCCGAGCCGCGCAGTCGAAGAGGACAAGACTCAAGTCTATGAATGCTGCGGCGGAACCGAACACTTCCTCTCAACAACCGCGGGCGATGCCCTGATCGGGTTTGTCAGGCTCCGCTATCCGGGACAGGTGTTCCGCTCTGAACTTGACGGCGCGGCACTCGTTCGCGAGCTCCATGTCTACGGAAGCATTGTGCCGCTCGGCGAACACGGCGAGGGCGACGACCGTCAGCACCGGTCATACGGCCAGAACCTTCTTTCCCGCGCCGAACAGACCGCAAAAGACGCAGGCTACTCCCGTATCGCTGTCATGAGCGGTGTCGGGGTTCGGCCCTACTATCGTAAACAGGGATATCTGCGTTCAGGTCCATATATGATCAAGACTCTATGAAACCGGCGACCTATGAGTTTCTCAGGCAGCGTTTCTCTGCCTACTATAACGGAGAAGTCCAGGGAGCCGGAGCGGTGTATGTTCCTGAAGCGCTCGGCGAGCGCGAATGGGGTTTCATTTTCTTCTCAAACGCCGCAAAACCTGCCGGCATGCGCAGACACCTGTCCTTCAGCTCGCCTGATGAGGTGCACACCTACCTCAAGACCATGACGCCTGCGCATGTCTACTACTCGACCGCCTACTATGCTCATCCGGGCGCCGCCCAGATGAGCGACAAAGGATGGCTCGGGGCTGATCTCATCTTTGATCTGGACGCTGATCACATCGTTCGGGGGCCGTATGATGTCATGCTTGCACGGGTCAAAGAAGAGCTCTTCAAGCTCATCGACATGCTTACTTCTGAACTCGGATTTCTTGAGCGTGACCTGAAAATCAACTTCTCCGGCGGTCGCGGCTACCATATCCATATCCCAACCCTTGCCGTCCGCAGCTGGGACAGCGCCGAACGCCGCGAGCTGGTGAACTATGTCTCAGGAACCGGCCTGTCTGCTGAAAGCATGCTCACCGGTCCCGCGATTCATGGTCGCGGCTGGCAGAAACGCTACCGGTCTGCACTCACCGCAGAACTCGACCGCATTGCATCTCTGGATGAGCTGGAACAGACCGAGTATCTCACCGGCCTTCGGGGAATTTCCGACAAGTTCGCCGCAGGATTTGTGAAAAATCTTGATGCAACCCGCACAACAACAGCGACCGACCCGGAAAAACTTCTGGAAAACAAGGTCATCCGCGCAATAGCTGACGCTGAGAACAAACCGTTTCAGGAGAGAATTCTCAGCTATGCTGCGCAGGCTGATGAGCCGGTCACAACCGACATCAAACGACTCATCCGCCACCCGGGCTCTCTGCACGGAGGGTCCGGTATGCGGGTAACTCCGCTTGAGATCTCCCGTCTCGACTCCTTTGATCCTCTGATCGATGCGGTCGTGTTCGGTGAGCGGCAGGTTTCGGTCGAGTGCTCCTTTGCTCTTTCCATGCCGATTCTCGGCACCCGCTACGACCTGAAGGCAGGGTCCAACACCGTTCCCGAAGCTCTTGCGGTATTTCTCTGCTCCCGCGGCATTGCAGAGATCGGAGGTGCGTAAATGCCTGATCGGATCAGCATCTCTGAGCTGCACGGCTACTTAATCGACGAGCGCAACAGCGGTTCGTTAACTGATATTCCTGCTTCGCTCTACGAGGACGTTCATACAGCGCTCACTGCCCTCACCACCGAAGCCCGCAGCATGGGAGACCCCTTTGGCGAAGGAGTACAGATTCTCTTAAAGGAACGTGAAAGTCTGCGCGAGTACATCCGCGACCTGTATGCGGAGCGGACCAGGAAAATTTTCTCCCTTGCCCTTGCCAAAGCAACCGGTGAGGAGATCAACCGCGAAGAGCTCCGCTGCATGGTTTCCGGTGAGCGATCTCTGTATGAAGTTGTTGCAGACTCAGCCACTTCATGCAGAAAGGCTCTTCTTGACGGCAAACAGATATTAGATACCACAACCGCATTCCACTTTACTCCGGCGCCTGCCGTCTCGGCAGCAAACGAGCCGCTTTTAGTGGACGAGGTCTCATTTGTGGACGCGCATGCAGATGAAGTGTTCCAGAATGGAAACGCCGATGCAGAAACTGCTCCCGAATCGTACCGCGTTATCATGGTACAACAAAAAGTCGAGGAATTTCAAGATTACAGCGGACGGTGCTATGCTCTTTCGCCAGGAGATATCGTTTCGCTGCCACAACCCATGGCAGAAATTCTTTGCAACCGCAACATAGCATTAAATATCAGGCTTCGCAAATAAGTATGGTATTCGGTATCCTTGATTTAGAGGGGACAATAATTATGAAAAGACCAGTAAAATTCAACACCTACTGCCCGTTTTGCCGGAAGCATACTGAGCACGAGGTAGAAAAGGTAAAGAAGGGTAAGACAACCGGCCTCCACTGGATTGACCGGCAGAAGGCACGCCGCAGCTCCGTTGGAAACCGCGGTAAGTTCGGCAAGGTTCCGGGAGGAGACAAGCCGACCAAGAAGATCAACGTGCGCTACCGGTGCAAAGAGTGCGGCAAGGCACACCTGAGAGCAGGATACCGCGCTGGCAAATTCGAACTTACGGAGTGAGAACAAAATGGTAAAAGCAATCCGCGAAACCCGGAGCAAGTTTCTGAAGGTAAAGTGTCCGGACTGCGAGCATGAACAGCTCGTGTTCGACAAAGCATCCTCCAAAGTAGAGTGCATCGTCTGCGGACGTGTCCTTGCAGAGCCTACCGGCGGCAAGGCAAGCATCAAAGCCGATGTCGTAGCCTCCTACGAATAAATTTTGGAAATCTAATCAATGAGTGAAAGAGACTGGCCAATAGAAGGAGAACTTGTCGTCTGCAGCGTTACAGAGGTCAAGGACTTTGCGGCATTCGTTGCCCTGGATGAGTATGAAGGACGTCAGGGTTTAATCCCGATTGCGGAGATTGCCCGTGGATGGATTAAGTACATCCGGGACTATATTCGTGAAGGACAGAAAGTTGTCTGTAAAGTTCTTCACGTGGACGCAAACCGCGGCCATATCGATCTTTCCCTCAAAGATGTGAATGAACACCAGCGCCGTGAAAAGATTCAGGACTGGAAGAACGAGCAGAAAGCTCACAAGTGGATAGGTTTCGCTTCTGCAGACAGTAAAGTTGCAGAAAAGGAGATCGAGGATGCGATGTACAAGGAGTTCTCCTCCCTGTATGCAGCATTTGAGGACATCGTCGTCTACGGCGATGCAACCATGGAAAAGTTCGTACTTCCTGACTCTGCGAAGTCCGCGCTGATGAAGGTTGCATCAGAAAACGTAAAAGTTCCAAAAGTTACGGTTTCTGCTGTCCTTGAACTTACGTCCAGCAAACCCGACGGTGTGAATGTGATCCGCCGCGCTCTTCGTTCAGCCGAGCCGAAGGTTGACGGAGCCGAGATCGAAATTCTGTACCTGGGTGCACCAAAATACCGGGTAAAGGTAGTTGCACCTGATTACAAGACCGCAGAAAAAGTTCTGGAAAAAGCTGCAGATGCCGCAATCGGTGTTCTGGAGCGGGCTGACGGTACCGGGAAACTGGTGCGTAAGCAGAAGTAATTTCGGAGTTATTATGACTGGTCATATCCGGCAATGCCCGAATGATCACACCTATACTCTTTTGAACGTCTGTCCCAAATGCGGGACTGAGACGGTAAGTGTGCATCCTGCCCGCTACTCTGTGCAGGACCGGTATGGAAAGTACCGGAGACTGGTGCGCGAATGGAGCAGGTAAACGTCCGCTGGTATGTGGAGGACGTGTCCGTTCACTCAAGTACCGTCGCAGTCGCAGGGCTTCCGGGCGTGGGGCATGTTGGAAAGCTGGTGGTGGATCATCTCATCCGTGCACTCTCCGCAGTAAAAGTTGCTGAAATAACGTCAACGCTGTTTCCTCCGCAGATGTATCTGTCCGAGGACTCGGTTCTGAGGCTGCCGAGGAATGAGATATTTTTTGTGCCTGAGACAGAAGATCATCAGGCTCTGCTCTTTCTTGCAGGCGATTGTCAGAGCACGACACCCGATGGCCATTACACGCTTGCAGAGGCATACCTGCGGGTGTTTGATCTCCTGAACGTCAGGAAAGTTTACACTCTCGGCGGCTACGGTGTTGGGAGAATGGTGGAGCATCCGCGTGTTCTTTCTGCTCTGAGCTCATCAAAACTCAAGGAGGAAGTTATCGCAGCAGGCGCTGTGATCAATTCTGAGGAACCGGTCGGTGGAATCATCGGTGCGGCAGGATTGTTAATCACGCTCGGACGGCTGCACGGAATGGATGGAGTCGCGCTTCTCGGCGAGACTTCAGGATATCTGGTGGATCCGGTCAGTTCGACTGCGGTGCTTGATGTGCTGGAGAAGCTGGTTCACCTCCATGCTGACCGCACGGAGCTGACGGATCTTGCGGAACAGATGATGACTGATGTTGCGGCAGCAACAGCGTCTGCCGCCGGCTCCCGCCCGCCGGACGATCTCAGTTACATTGGGTGATTTCATGCAGAAAAATACTGATCTTCATCTTCACTCCTGTTTTTCGATGGCAACGTCACCTGATATGCTGCCGGAAAATATTCTTTCAGGCTGCAGGACCAAAGGAATTCATGTGATTGGCAGCGGGGACGCGCTGCACCCTGAGTGGCGGAGGATGTGGAAGCCGTTTGTGGAGAATGCCTACGGCATTACGGTGGTGCCGCAGACCGAGGTTGAGGACTCATCCCGCGTGCATCATGTTATTCTGGCGGAGACGTTTGATCAGTTTGCCGAGCTGCAGGAGCTTTTTACTCCTGCCTGCACGCATCTTACAACATCCGGCAGACCGCATCTGCATATGAACGGCGAAGCTGTTGCCTCAGCCGTGCATGAGGTCGGAGGCATCATCGGCCCGGCACATGCGTTCACGCCGTGGACGTCTCTCTTTGCCGCGTACTCTGCGCCGTCCGAGTGTTACGGCGAGGAAAGTTTTGAGTTCTGCGAACTTGGTCTTTCGGCAGACTCAACATATGGTGCAGGAATCGCAGAGTTTGCTGATGTTCCTTTTCTGACGAACTCGGATGCCCACAGCCCGACGCCGGTGAAACTCGGCCGCGAGTTTACGCGGATGGAGGTCGCGGGCGACACGCCCAAGGCGGTCCTTACAGCAATCCGCGATAATGCGGTTGTGCTGAATGCAGGATTTTTCCCTGAGGAGGGGAAGTACAACCACACAGCATGCACCCGCTGCTATGCGCAGTTTTCCCTTGCTGAAGCCGAGGCCCTTCACTGGAAGTGTCCGCACGACAAGGGGAGGATTAAACTTGGCGTGCGCGAGCGTGCAGAGAAGCTTTCGACGCTGGCGGAGCCGACAGTTCGGCCGCGGTATGTGAAGATGATTCCGCTTGGCGAGGTGATTGCCCGCGTGCTTGATGTGTCTTCCCCGAACACGAAAAAGTGTGCGGCGATGTACTGCAGATTCATCGAGGCGTTTGATAATGAAATCGCTGTACTGCTGGAGGTCCCGTTCGCTGATCTCTGTTCGGTGTCGCCCGAGGTTGCCGAGGCTGTTGTGAAGATGCGTGAGGGGCGCGTCACACTGATTCCCGGCGGCGGCGGCAAGTACGGATCATTTGAATTTTGAAATTAATTTTGAAACGCGAATAGCGCGAATAAAAAATCGCCAATGGCGATTTTTCAAAATAAAAAAAATTTACGTTTTTTTTTCTGAACAGAGGAAATCGTCTAAAAATATATTACTATGATAACTCCATAAAAATCGCCATTGGCGATTTTTTTATTCGCGCTATTTGCGTTATTCGCGTTTCAAAAAAAATTACGCGAGAAATGCGCAGCGCGACTCATCAAGCACCTGCACATCAGACAACGTCCGCAGATGCATGTTCCGTGCCGTTTTTTCGATGCCGAGCTCCTCTTCGAGTTTGATGTCGATGATGTACGCATCAAGCTCCTTCAGACGCATTCTGTTCGCCGCAACCGCACGGTGATGTCCGTCGATAAGGATCAGCTTTCCCTGTCTCCGCACAACAATCAGCGGCTCTGCAAGACCCTTCGTAATCTCGTAACTTCGTCCGTCCAGCTCATCCATATACACTTTTGACTGTGTCGGCATCAGCCGGCTGACCGGCACCATGCCCGATGAAAGCACCGGTTGTACACCGTAGAGCGTCTTCAGTGTCTGGATGTAGTCAAAGACCTTTTCGGGCGTCACTTTCTCAATCTGGGAGCGGATTACATCCGCATTCGTGATGATGCCGATAAGCTGGTCATGATGATTGATCACCGGCAGCTTCTGGATGCAGAACCGGAACATTTTCCGCGCAACATCCGTCATTCCGCTGTCAGGATAGATCTTCAACAGCACCTTTTCCATTTTTGACGCGACAGAATCTATTGCTGCTGCACCGACGATGTCACGGGCTGCAATAAAACCGACGACCTTTGACGCCTCGTCCACAACCGGAAAACCGTCATGGGTGGTCTCCCGTATCAACCGGATCACATCCTTCACCGTTCCTGAGACCGGCACGCTGAACACATTGATCGTCATGTATTCGGAGACCAGTTTCTTCTCAGACGGTATCAGGCCGGGGTGCGTCGGACCTACCAAGGAGTGCTCAGGACTGTCGTCGACCTTCACATCCGCAAGAGAGTAAATGCCCATCGAGTGGGCAGTCTTTTCAAGGCCAAGCTCGATGTCTGCATCAATACTGACAACATATGCATCAAGTTCAGGAAGGCTCAGGCGCTGCGCCGCGACCGCGCGATGATGGCCGTCCACCAGAATCAGCCGATCACGGAAACTCACCGCGATCACCGGTTCTGCAAGATGCATCTTCAGCTCATACATCCTGCCTTCAAGCTCGTCCTGATATACGCAGGATTGGGTCGGCTGAATATCTTTTATTGGCACTGTTCCGCGCTTCAGATGGGTATTGACGCCGTAGAGCGTATGAAGCGTGCTCATAAAATTGAAAACTTTTTCCGGCGTTACCCGCTCGATCTGGGAACGGATCACGTCCACATTGGAAACGATACCGATCAGGGCATTGCTTTCATCAACAACCGGCAGCTTCTGAATGCCTGACCGGAAAATTCTGCGGGCAACTTCGGTGATCGTCAGATCTGATGTGGCTTTGATTGGGTGGCGCGACATCTTCTGATCCACGGTTGTCAGCGGGTGTTCGCCGATGATGTCGCGTGCGGAAATATAGCCGACCACTTTGTTTCGCCGCACGACCGGAAACCCGTCGTGACGCGTTGTGCGGATCAGTCGGATCACATCACCGATGGTCTCGCCCGCTTCAACGCTGATGACGTCATGCGTCATGTAGTCCCGGACCTGCTTCTTTTCCATGGCTTGAAGTAGTTATTCGCGGCTGAACATCATCAATGCATCGAACTAAAAAAAGAGGGGAATATTTTCGTATACTATTGGGATCGAAATATTGCTGCCTGCAGAATGTGAGGGGGTTTTGCCTTATTCAATGCAGATTGAGACTCCTTCCTCGGCAGGTTTTTTCTGTAAGGTTATTTCCATTACGCCGTTTTTGAAGCTTGCCTTGGCACATTCGGTGAGCACTTCTGCCGGCAGGCGGATGGTTCTCTGCATGCTGCCCATCTTTCTTTCACGCAGGTGATAGGTTCCGGCGTCATCGGTCTCTTCGATTTCTGCACGCTGCTCGGTTTTGATGAGCAATGTTTCCGGGTTCAAAAGCCGGACGGTGATATCTTCCTTCTCAATTCCCGGAAGGTCGGTGACAACGATTACCTCGTTCTCATTTTCGCAGAGATCTACATGGAAGTCGTTGCCGAACACACAAAGGTTTCCGCTTTTTACTGCGGCAGGAAGGCCTGCTGCTCCCGACTGGTTCATGATGGCTGTTGCGCGTGCTTCCATCTCGGCAAAGAGTGAGTCGATTTCTCCTCCAAGGGAGCTGAAACTGAACTGGTATGGTTTGAGTTGCATGATATTTACCTCGCAATGGTCACTCGAACTGGGTGTGGTTCATTGTGATTTACTAATAGTAAGTCATAATTTTATATAAATATTCTCTTGTTGGTAGTCGCCGGGCACAGCAACTACTTTATGAGGCATCCCTTCCCATACTATAGAGAAATGGCAGTACAGACGAAGAGTAACTCAGGCGATAAGCCTCAGAAAAAAGACATCAACTGGACCCAGGTAGGCGTTGTCTGCTTTTGTGTCCTGATTGTTGTAATGTGTATTGTTTCGTTCTCAGGTCTGAGCACGATTTTTAATCAAAACGGCAACGTAACGCCGACCGGCGGCGTCGTTGAAGCAGGCAATCTTGTTGAGGTCGAATATACCATGTACATCAATAATACTCCTATGGTGACCTCCTCCATTGATGTCTTCAACGCATCCTCTGTAGACAAACTCCCGGCTGTAACCCAGAATCTGGGAGTCATTGCAGGCCAGCAGGTGGATGTCGTGAACGGCACGGCAATTCTCATCAACTCTTCGTACGAGTATCCCTTCCGGATGCTGAATCAGGAGTACAATCAGATTGCCTCAGGCGTTGTAGGCCTTGGTGCAGGTCAGTCCCGCACTGTTCAGTCGACCGGCGACTTCTTCAAGACGACCTATGATAAGGAAACCGCAAAAGAGATGGGTATTGATTATGCGAACTGGACCGTTGGTACCATGGGCATTATGAACTTCCCGACGGAAGACGCAACCGGCAACTTGACCATGGCAATCCGCCCGGCTCTTGTGACCAGCAAGACCGATGAAGAGATGGTTCTTCAGTATGGTTATGACACCATTGAGATGAAGGTCATTCAGGCATACACAACAACTGCCTGAAAATACTTTTTTTTAGATTCTCTGAATGTTCTTTGATGTTTGCATTACTGCGCAATGCGGTTGTGAACTTTAAAAAAAGGATTATGATCGTTCGCCGTAGATGCGTTTGATCTCACGTGCCTGAGCGAATTTATCCTTTCGCTCGATCACGTTTCCTTTCCGCAGTTTGATTCTGGTGACGCGGAACTGTTTTCCGCCGATGCTGGTGATGTGGTCTACGGTGTAGACTGTGTCCCCAGGCACCTGTTCATAGAGAGGAATGGTGAGGGCGCCTTTGTTGAGTGATGCACGGATGATGACCTTGTCCACCAGACGTGTCCAGAGGACATCGATCTTTTCTGCCGGAAGTTTTGCCCTGCGTGCATCGTTCTGCTCAATTGACATGACCTCAACGCCGTAGGACTCGTCACCCACCTCTGCAACCAGCAGGTCGCCAACTGCACAGATATCTCCTTCCATCAACTCGATGGTTCCGGTATGCGACTCGGTGCCGTAACTGATGATTGTTTTGATGGTATAGATCTTCGGCTCTTTTAAGGTGATGCGCATGGTGTGTCCGCACTCTGTGCATCGGACGACTGCTTCCGGCGGCTCTTTGAGGATTTCAAAATCCATCTCCTCGCCGCAGACCGGGCAGTCAAGAATTATCAGATCATTATTGTTATCCATTGTGCTGATTATGTTGCTTTCCCAGATAGTTAAGCTACTGATACAGAAAATGGTGTGGTGAAAATCAGCAATCTATTTGTCCACACAGACCACATTCTAGCAAAAGCAATGGAGATCATTGAGACCATTCACTGCCGCGGCCATAAAAATGTCCGTGCACTGCACAAAAGTACGTTTGAGATTACCAAAGAGACCGATCTCTCGCCAAACGGTGACTGCATCATTGCGGTCGGTGCTGATAAAGGCGCAGCTGATCTCTCGCCCGAACTGCGTCGGGCACTTGGGAACTCCGGCACAATTCTTACGACAACCCTGTCCTGCGGCGGCGTGACTGCTGTCATACGCTCTGAAGGATTTTCCGGGATCACTCTCACGCATGAGACCGATCTTGTCTGGCGGCGCAGCACCTTTGTCTGTTCGAGGACCATCTCAGTCTACAGCGATCATACTGCGTACCAGCTGCCGCGCGAGCTGGTTGAAAAGCTGCAGAATGAAGAGGAGATGACTGTTACTCTTCGGGCTGAACTTCCGTGATAGAAAGCTCTGCCTTCTGTAAAAACTCCTCGCAGTTCTGAATGAGTGATAACCCGCGCTGGTGCAGGCGGACTGCATCCTCGATCGAGGTCTCCGGATCATCAAGCTGTTTTGCGATCGCCTTTAACTCGGTGATCATGGATTCATAGGTTTGGTTCTGTGGTGTTTCTGTCATATCTGATCTTCTCCACAACCGCGGTCACCTCTCCATCCACAAGCTGGAGGCTGAGCTGATCGCAGTCGTTAATGTTTGCAGCAGTCCGAATGAGTTTTCCCTCTTTCCAGACAAGCGCATACCCGAGTTCGAGCGGTTTGTAGGGATTTCTTCCCTGGATGACTTCTTTTTGCGCCAGAAGTTCCAGTCGTGCGGTGGAAATTTTTGTCCGCGTCAGTCGCGCGATAGTTTCTTTGAGGGTTTTGCAGGTCTCGCGCTCTGAAGAAATTCTTCGGGACAGGGCAGTTGTGATCCGCTCGGCAAAGTCTGCGGTCTGCTGCAGCATCTGATCCAGTTTTCGCGCAAGCCGGATCGGGTCCACCCGTCCGCGAAGTTCTGAGAGTGTGGTCTTCTCGTTTGAAAATCGTTCCGTGAGGTTGTCGCGGATGGCTCTTCGCATCTCCTCAAGCTGCTGCAGAAGTACCGTCCGGTCCGGAACAACTGTTTCCGCCGCCGCCGACGGTGTCGGCACGCGGCGGTCTGCAGCAAAGTCTGCAAGTGTTGTGTCGGTCTCGTGACCGATCGCGCTGATGACCGGGACTGCTGACCCTGCGATTGCCCGCACCACATCAGGGTGGTTGAACTCAAACAGGTCCTCAAAGCTTCCGCCGCCGCGTGCTACAATGATCACATCCGCCTTTCCCTGTAAGGAGGCAATTGCCGCTGCAATCTGGAGATGTGCTCCATCGCCCTGAACTGCTGTGTGCGCAAGCAGGATCTTCAGAGGATAGCGTCTGCCGATTACATTGCGAATGTCCTGCAGTACTGCTCCGGTACGTGAGGTTACAACACCGATCGTTGTCGGAAACAGGGGCGGGCATCTGCGTGCGGCTTCACTCCGGGGGATGGTGCCCTCATCGGTCAGCTGCTTTTTCCACTGCTCCTTTAACAGGTACAGGCCGGTCTTTCCGGAGATAGCAGGCTCAAGTTTTTTTATGACAAACTGCATCTTGCCGTACGGCGGATAAAAGTCGACATAACCGGTTGCCTGAACCAGTGCTCCGTCCTTCACCGGAAATGCTACAGTTTTTGCGGCATACTTCCACATCACGCAGGGCATCGTTGCTGATTCATCCCCGTGTTCGGAGAGTGAGAAGTAGAGATGGCCTGAGGAATGGGGGCGGTATCCGGTGATCTCGCCCTGAACGCAGACATTTGTCAGTAGCGGGGTGTCGATGACATCGCGTATTCGCTCGGCAAGCTCAGACACGCTGAGGACTGCCGGCTCTTTCGGCTCTTTTACTTCCTGCACATTTGCATCAAGCGTGGAGTTTTCCTTCACCGGTGCAATGATGTTTGAGGTCGGGCAGTCGGTCTCCGCTGTATCAAATGTCAGCTGCGTCTGCTGTCCCTTTCCTGCCATGATAGATAGGTTGGTATTTGAACGAAAGAAATGTAGCGATTACAATGATCCGTCTTGGCGCGTCCAGTATGTTTTTTCATGAGTATCAGCCTGCAGAGATTTTTTCTGGTTTAGAGAAAGCAGGTCTGGATTATGTGGAGTTCTGGATGGAAACTCCTGAGTTCTGGATGCGCGGCGCTGACCCTGTCGAGTTGTCGAATCTGAAGCAGCAGTTCTCTTTTCCCAAACTTCTTGCAATGCATGCTCCGATTTTTGACTTGAATCCCTGTTCGTTCAATCCCGGGGTCGCGGCATTGTCCATTGAGTACACCTGTCGGTCCATTGCGATGATGAACTCTCTTGGCGGCGGCGTGGTCACGATTCATCCGGGAAAGCGTACTGCGAAGCGTCCAATAGGTCCGCTGGATCGTGCGCGCCTTACTGCCTATCTTGACGCTGTCGGGAACGCTGCGTTCGGCAGCTCGGTCACGGTTGCGATTGAGAACATGCCGCCTGCGGTGAATGCACAGATGGTGACTCCTGCTGCTGTCAGGAAAATTCTTGATGAGTACTCATGGCTTTCGTTTACCTGGGACTATGCGCATGCCACTGCTGCGGCTCCTGCTGATCCCTTTGCATTTCTTTTTGAGTGTGGGGATCGAATGGTGAACATTCACGCGAGTTCGGGTAAGGCTTCTTCCATGCACACGACTCTCGCCGGAACTGAGGAAGGAGTTTCCCTTATCACTGAACTGAAGAAGTTCGGGTACTCGGGTCTGGTGACTTTTGAGCTGGAGGATATGAACTTCGGGCGGGGTCTTGGGTATGAGGATAAGATTGCTATTCTTACGAAGGAGATGGAATGGTTTTCTGATCTCCGATTACTTTAAGCTAAACGATTGACATACCGTATAAAGAGATTCGCAAATGATGACTACTGGTTCAGGCCATAGGAATAGATCTGCCGCAGTTGCGGCGTGGACAATATGATAGAATATCCGAATATCGTTATTTTTATAATCCTGCTGATAATTTCCGCGTTTTTCTCTGCCTCAGAGGTTGCGCTTGTCGGGATTAGCCGTGCAAAAGTTCGTGCGTTGTCTGACGAGGGCAAGGCAGGAAAGCGTCTTGAAAAACTGAAGAACAATCCTGATCACTTCCTGATCACCATTCTCATCGGAAACAATACCGCCAACGTCGGAGCGTCAGCAATTGCGACCGCTGTTGCGTTTACGGCATTCGGGGACGCAGGAGTTGCGATTGCGACCGGTGTTGTGACACTGCTTTTACTGATCTTTGGCGAGATCGGTCCGAAGACATTTGCGACCCGCAGAATGGAGCGCGTGGCACTTTTTGTTGCGACGCCGATTTATTATCTGACGCTTATCCTATCACCATTCTTCTGGGTGTACGACCGTGCCCGCAGACTCGGCAAGAACGGGGGCACCAATGTGCAGGCGGTTACGGAGGAGGAGATCCGCGAGTGGATCGATGTCGGAGAGATGGAAGGGGCAATCGAGGAGGATGAAAAAGAGATGATCTACTCAGTCCTCAGGTTCAATGATACGACTGCAAAGGAGATCATGACACCCCGGCCGGATGTTGCGGTGATTGAGGATACTGCAACGCTTGAGGAGGCGGTCGCCCACTTCCGCGACACCGGTTTTTCCCGTGTTCCGGTGTACCACGGCCATACCGACAACATCGTCGGGACGTTGAACATCAAGGATATCTTCAATGCCTATACGGCAGGAAACCACCGCGTGCCGGTGAAGACGCTGATGTTTGATGTCTACTGCGTGCCTGAATCAAAGAAGATCGATGATCTTCTGCGTGAGCTGCAGGTCAGAAGAGTGCATATGGCAATTATTCTTGATGAGTTCGGCGGATTTTCCGGCGTGGTGACGTTTGAGGATATTTTAGAAGAACTCGTCGGCGACATTATGGATGAGTCGGACGGCGATGAGGTCGCTGACATTATTGAGATCGACGGAGGTCTCTACATGGTGGACGCCCAGGCCCGTGTTACCCTCCTGAATGAACACTTCTCAATCGATCTTCCTGAAGATCCCGGAAGCTATGAGACGGTCGGCGGACTTGTGTTTTCCCTGCTCGGTCATATCCCCAGACTCGGTGAGTCGGTGACGTTTGCCGATCAGCAGATTACAATCGTGGTGACAAAGATGAGGGGGCGACAGATCCTGAAGCTGAAGCTGATTCTTCCGCAGATCTCCGGTGACGAAGAGGATATCAGTGGCGAGTAACTAATTTTTTTGAAACGCGAATAACGCGAATAAAAAATCGCCAATGGCGATTTTTAAGAAATTTCCAAAATTATTTTTATTGGATATATCTATCCATATAGAGGTGTATAGAATTTTTTTATTTGAGCTATTTCGCGAAGCTGCGAAGCAGTGAACACGACGGAACGGCGTGCGAAGCGGTAAGCAGGCTGCAGGCATGCGATTCGCGTTTCGAAATTTTCGTCACCGCGTAACTCCTATTGGAAATATTTTTCATTTTTTTTTCATGATAGTATCTCCCGAAAAATATTTTCGTTCCATGACTGTCTCTATTTCTGCATATTTGAGAAACTTTATCTCATCCCACGCTCATTAAAGTAATAGCGCTTTTATCCGTATGCATACCGCAGACGGTATTACTCATGAACTTTCAGCGTTACTGGCACGGAGTTTTCCCTGCCGGTGTCCTACACGAGGTCTCCATGTCACAGGAATATCAGGACGTTAAAACAGGAACTACCACAGTCGGTATTGTTTTCCAGGGCGGTGTTGTCCTTGCGACCGAACGGCGTGCCACCATGGGCTCCCTCATCGCCAGCAAAAAGGCAAAAAAAGTACACAGCATCACTGACCGGATCGGCATGACCATTGCCGGTGGCGTCGGCGATGCCCAGCAGCTTGTCCGCATCATCAACGTAGAGTGCAACCTCTACCAGATCCGCCGCGGAAAAGAGATCAGTGTCGGCGCTGCCGCAACCATTCTCTCCAACTATCTGAACCAGAACCGGTTCTCCCCGTACTATGTCCAGCTCCTCGTCGGCGGCGTTGACATCGGCGGACCCTCGGTCTACTCAGTGGACGCAGCAGGCGGCGCAACCCTTGAGGAAGACTTTGTCTCCACAGGCTCAGGCTCTCTCACCGCGTACGGTGTCCTTGAAGACCGCTTCAAACCAAACATGACCGAGACTGAAGCAGTTGACCTCGCGGTGCGGGCACTTCGTGCAGCCATGCGGCGTGACGCAGCATCCGGTGAAGGATATAATGTGGTGGTTATAACCCGGGATAAATTTGAACATGTCCCAGAGGCGAAAATAGCAGGGATGCTCCCGGCATCCTCTGTCACACTCTGATTTTTACACTTTTTTTGGAAACGATTTCTATGCAGGTTGAAGATAGACTCAAAGAACTGAAAGATACTATTAACCGGAAAGTACCACGCGGCGTTACCGTAACTGACGTCGAGTACGAAGGCCCGGAGATGGTGATCTACACCGACGATCCAAAGCGTTTTGCCGAGGAACAGGACTTAATCCGGACCCTCGCCCGCGATTTGCGCAAGCGTATTGTGGTCAGACCCAACATTCTCGGCGACACCGAGCAGGCGTACGACATGATCAAGAGCGTCGTCCCTGACACCGCAGGCATCACCGATATTTTCTTCGACACCGACACCGGTGAGGTGCTGATCGAAGCAGAAAAGCCAGGCGTTGTGATCGGCAAGAACGGCGGAACACTCCGCGACATCACGATGAAGACCGGCTGGACCCCAAAAGTCGTCCGAACACCGCCGATCCCGTCCACCACCATCAAACAGGTACGTCAGTTCCTTCGCGAGACCCGCGACGAACGAAAAGAGTTTCTCCGCAGATGCGGCCGCCGCATCCACCGCGACTCAATTTACACGGGCCGCGACAAGGAACAGTGGCTACGCCTTACGACCCTTGGATGCTGCCGTCAGGTAGGCCGTGCAGCGTTCCTCCTCTCAACCCCTGAAAGCAAAGTTTTGATCGACTGTGGAGAGTCGCCGGGCGCAACCGGCAGTGCTTCATCCCCGTTCCTGAATGTACCGGAGATCTATCCGTTCACCACTTTAGACGCAGTTGTCCTGACCCACGCACACCTCGACCACTCGGCGTACGTTCCGCTGCTCTACCGCTACGGCTATGACGGCCCGGTTTACACCACACCTGCAACCCGCGACACTGCGGCCATGCTGCAGCTGGACTACCTTGATGTGAACAACAAGGAGGACAAAGTTCCGCCGTACTCATCCAACGAGATCCGTGAGTTTGTCAAGCACACGATCGCTCTCGGCTATGGTGATGTGACCGACATCGCACCTGATCTGAAGCTGACCCTGCACAACGCAGGCCACATTCTCGGCTCTGCGATCGCTCACTTCAATGTCGGCAACGGTCTTTACAACATTGCGTTCACCGGCGACTTCTTCTACAGTAAGAGCCGGCTGTTCAACCCTGCGGTCTCCCAGTTCCCGCGTCTTGAGGCTCTGATGATGGAAAGTACCTACGGCGGATCCGAGGACTTCTCCCCATCCAGAAAGGAAGCTGAGGAGCGGCTGTATGAGGTCATCAACACGACCGTGACCCGCGGCGGCAAAGTTCTGATTCCGGCGTTCGCGGTCGGACGTTCGCAGGAGCTGATGCTTGCCCTTGAGGAGGGTTTCAGAAACGGCCTGCTGCCGAAGTGCAAGATCTACCTTGACGGCATGATTAAGGAAGCAACTGCTCTGCACACGGCATACCCCGAGTATCTGAACAATGATCTCAGAAATCAGATTTTCCGTGACAACTACAACCCGTTCCTTGCCGAGTGCTTTGAACAGGTTGATTCGCAGGAGAAGCGTCAGCAGATTATTTTCTCAGACGATCCGTGCGTTATCATCTCAACAAGCGGTATGTTAAACGGCGGTCCGGTCATTGAGTATCTGGGTAATCTCGCAGAGTCGGAAAAGAACATGCTGATCTTTGTCGGATATCAGGGGGACGGTACTTATGGCCGCAGGATTCAGAAGGGCTGGCGTGAGGTTCCGGTCGGTAAGAAGGGCAGCATTGTCATCAACATGGAGGTCCAGACGGTGGAAGGTTTCTCCGGTCACGCAGATCGCCGTCAGCTGATGAACTATGTCCAGTATCTGCAGCCGAAGCCGGAACGTGTGTTCACGATCCATGGCGAAGAGTCAAAGACGATCGATCTGGCAAGTTCGATCTACAAGAAATATCATATCCAGACGGTGGCTCCTCAGAATCTTGAGACCTACCGGCTGGTCTAAACTTTTTTTTCTGAGAAATAAACGCTAATAACGCGAATAAAAAAATCGCCAATGGCGATTTTTATGGAATTATCAGAGTAATATATTTTTAGACGAATCTCTCTGTTCAGAAAAAAACGCAAACATTTTTTTTTTATTTTGAAAAATCGCCATTGGCGATTTTTTATTCGCGCTATTCGCGCCATTAGCGTTTCAAATCCGGCATCAGAATGAATATCAATAACTCTGCTTCGCCGCGATCACAGCCCGGATACCGCCACGCGGATTTGGCACGTCGCCTGCATAGCGGGGAATCAGATGCAGATGAACATGCATCACCGTCTGGCCCGCGGCAATCCCGCAGTTGATCCCGACATTGTAGCCGTCAGGTGAATACTTCTCATCCAGCATTTTCTTTGCAGCATCCGCAAGAGCAACAACCGCTGACTGTTCCTCCAGAGTCAGATCAAACCACGACGCAACATGGCGCTTGGAAATGATCAGTATGTGCCCCAGTGAGACCGGATAGAGATCGAACTTTGCATACGCGAGATCATTTTCGATCACCATCTCATCAGGATCACAGAACGGACAGTCAGACATAAAAAAAAGTTACGCGGATTTTTTCCGTCCGAAGATGCTGTCTCGGAGAGCGATCAGATCTGCATAATACACCTCGCCGATATCGCGAAGTGTCGTTACCATCATCGGATTGAGTTTGAAAAGGGCGAATGCAACACCCACCAGAACCGCAAGCGCGAGAAGTTCACAGAACACATTGTGTGCCCAGAAGAAACTTGCATACCCGTACATCTCAGGCTCAGGGAACCATTCCTGAAACCAGGGATACCACTGCTGCGTGTATGCCGTGATAACGTAGGCATTTCGGAAGATATTCACTGCAAAGATAGGGATCGTGACCAAAAAGAACAGGCCGATCTTTCTCTTCCAGCTCGACGGAATAATTGCAACCACACCAAGAAGAATGGCGATCGCCTGAATACCGGTACAGCCGAGAACCACTTCAACGCGGAACCCGAAGTCAAGGCCCGGGATCACCTCTCCCATGAACGTGTTCCAGTTGTACATCGTAAACGGTACTCCAATTGCCGTCAGAACATCGGCCACGAGAGCCACGACCACACTAATAAGCCAGTTCCCCAGAGCCGGAATAAACGCAAACGGCGCATAAATCAGATATGCGATGGAAGCTGCATAGGTGAGCCTCCGGACATTGTAATCGTTTGCGAGGAGCCGTTTCACGGTAATATAGATACAGGGGATCACTACCACTGCAATCAACGGATAGACAAAGTTGCCTTCCGCATAAAACTCAGGCAGCATGAGCAGGAGCACAGCTTCCATTGCCACCCATCCGACAATTGCCACATAGTTCTGATGTCTCCCGGGGATCAGGAACAGCAGGAATGCAATACAGGATAAGATGACAACAACTTCGATCAATTGCTCCAGCATAAGAACCGGGTACATATTTGCCCTGATGGATAAATATGGTTTTGTTGCGGGAATTAATCTCTGGCTCAATGCATTGCAGGCCAAGCCAAAAATTATCTTCGCAGAATATTATTGGTAGTACCCGAACAGGTCAATGATATATATGGTTACAACACCAAAATTTAACTCTATGATGTTCTGTCCGAAATGCGGGAAATTAATGAAGACCAAAGAAGGGAAACTAAGCTGTGCACAGTGCGGATATGTGGAAGAGATTAGTTCCGCAGAAAAGGAACAGATGAAAAAAGTCGCCTATATGCAGGAGAATGACATCCTGATTGTTGATGAGGACATGTCCATTGAGACAAAACCAACCTGTGCAGTTAAATGTCCGAACTGTGGTCATGGCGTTGCCGAGTGGTGGCTTCGTCAGCTCCGCAGTGCTGATGAATCCGAGGTCCGTTTCTTCCGCTGCACCAAATGCAAACACACCTGGCGCGAATACGATTAATACAATATATATGCGGAGATGTATCTCCGTGCCTTTTTTCGGTACTCATCAACCGAGTATTTAAATAGTTACTTGTGTTAGATATAAATATGTCAGGTCTGCCCGATGAATCTTTGAAGATCGAAAATGTGGTCGCATCGACAAAGGTAAATGATAAACTGGATCTCCTTGTGCTCGCGGCACAGATCCCTGGTGCAGAATATAATAAACAGCGGTTTCCGGGAGTCGTGCTGCGAATGCAGAATCCGAAAATTGCCGCACTGGTTTTTGGCTCAGGAAAAGTTGTACTGACCGGTGCAAAAAGTATTGACAGTCTTACCAAAGGTCTTGAATATCTGGTCGGCCTTCTGCGCGACCTCAATATTGAAATCGTCGACAACCCTACCTACAGCATCCAGAATATTGTTACGTCAGCCGACCTTGGCTCGCGCATCAATCTCAACAAAATTGCGATGAGTTTCAACCTCGACAAGATTGAGTATGAACCTGAACAGTTCCCTGGTCTCGTCTACCGGCTCGATGATCCAAAAGTTGTTGTCTTACTATTCGGCTCAGGCAAACTGATCATCACCGGCGGCAAAAAACCCGAGGACGCAAAACGTGCGGTACAGAAGATCTACAAGGATCTCTCAGACATGAAAATGCTCTGAACCCTTCCTGACAAAAATTCATCCGGGTATTTCATCAACTCTTATTTTTCCCGCAACAGCGGTGTTGCGGTTATCTTGATTTATTTGTAGAGATACCGGCAATATATATGTGCATAAAACACATAATATTACCACTAAGGACCGTCACACTTTATCTTCCAGTGTGTCAAGGGGTATATACTGATGTTAAAAGCAACAATCGAAGCAGATATTTTCCGGGAGACAATTGACGCAGTCTCTGCACTGGTGAACGAATGCCGACTTCACGTCGCGGAGAGCGGCATCCGCACAATCACGGTTGATACCTCTAACGTTGCCATGGTCTCTCTTGAGCTCGAAGCAGGAGCATTTACCACCTATGCTGCTGAACCTGCAGAGCTCGGACTTGACATTGAAAAGATTCGTGCCATGATGGGTATGATCGGCAAATCCGACATCGTCGCACTCGAACTTGACGACTCAGGCAAAAAACTGAAGATCAGTTTCGGCGGATACGAATATTCAATAACGCTGCTGGACACCAAAACCATCAGAAAAGATCCGAACGCACCCAACCTTGAACTGCCGGCAACCTTTGAAATCTCCGGCGCAATGTTCAATGACTCGATAAAAGCTGCCGCAATGGTCTCTGACAAGATTTCTCTCTCCGTCAACCCGGATACGAAGGTCTTCACCTTAAACGCAGAAGGCGACAGCGACAGAATCAAACGCGAACTTGCAGGAGACGACGTCCACTATATCACGAGCGCTGCCGCACGTTCCCTCTTCTCCCTTGACTACTTAAAAGACATGGGCAAGTCGATTGGCAGAGCTGACAAAGTTCAGATCCGTCTCGGCAATGACCATCCGGTACAGTTCTCCTTTGTCTATGCAGATGGCAAAGGAAAGATCGGCTACCTCCTCGCCCCGAGAATCGAGGCAGACTGACCATGCGTCTCGCCGTCGAGCCGCGCGACTTAACCCATTATCCTTTTTTGAAAGAGTCCCAGGAGTTTCTTGCCGCCCGCGGCATCAAGATGAACGAACTCGCTTCATCGGCTCTCGGGCGAAAGTATCTTGACTCAGCAGTTGAGCGGGTAAAGTATGCGATCGACGGCAAAGAGATGTACCCTGAGTCACAGGACTTTGTCGCAGACATTGCCACCTATGTTCTTGCCCGCGTGTTAGTCTCCTGCGTCAAAGACCGCAACCTCATTGACCGTCTTGCACGAATGGAAGCAAAACGTGCCTACTATTATCTGCAGGAAGAGGAGAATGCCAAACTGAAAAATCATGTCTGCGAAACGCTCGGCATCAGTTTTGGTACCGGCGCAATGCCGGTCATCAGGTACGTGGAGCTTGCCTCAGCCGTCCGCGAACCCAAGTGGCGGCTGATCAATCGTGATGTGGAAGCAGGAACGGTGAAGATCTCTGATGATGAGCAGGACATTCTGCTTCGCGAACGAATCAGAAAAATATTTTCTTCCCAGCTTCCTCTCTCCATCCCGCCGTCGATGGAACATGAGTTCGTGCCATGGTGCGAAAAAATATCAGCGTCTTTGCAGGAAAGAACGCTCGCCGAGTTTGGCGCAATCGATGAGTCCGCGTATCCACCCTGCATTCAGGCGTTGATCGCAGGGGCATCTGCTGGGGTGAACCTCAGCCACTCAGGAAGATTTGCCATGACGGCATTTCTGAACAACATCGGCATGACGCCTGCACAGGTTGCAGGAATTTTCGCACGAAGCCCAGATTTTAATCCTGACATGACCATATATCAGGTGGATCATATCACCACGCATGAGTACACAACGCCTGCCTGTCAGACGATGCTCACTCACGGCATCTGCGTCAACCGTGACGCACAGTGCGACAAAGTGTCTCATCCGCTGAATTATTATCGGGCAAAGAAAAAACTTCTCGAAAGAAAACGTCTTCGTGCGGAAGCTGCTGTAAAGGTTGCAAGCGAAAGCATCCCCGCGGAAAAACAGGACGATTAAGGGTATTTTCCGTATATATTTATAGACTCAGCCTGAATTAATTATAGTGAATTGTGTGGTGTACGGAGGAATAACTTGGCAGTGGTAACTTATGCAGAGGACGTGAAAAAGTCCCTTTATACAATGCTCAAATACGGCTCGGAGCGGGCGGGACGGGACGGTCCGGCTGTCGCCTACTACGGCCACTATATCAGTTACGGCGAACTGATGGACGATGTTCATGCATGTGCTGCAGGACTCCGTGCCCATGGTGTGCGTGCGGGAGATCATGTAACCGTGTTCCTCCCCAACATTCCCCAGTGCGTCATTGCGGTGTATGCGATAAATATGATCGGCGCGGTCTCGAACATGGTGCACCCGCTGTCAACCACCGGCGAGATAGGATACGCTGTTGACCTGACCCAGAGCAAACACATTCTCACCTGCGAGATAAACGAAGGTCTCTGTTCAGGAATGGATGTTGAGATCATCAGATGCAGGACCCCTTCCTACTTCCCCAAGTCACCGAAAGGATATCTGATGGGCTGGGTCTACCGCCGGGCTGTCAGAAAATATCTCATCGGAGAAAATGTCAGAAAAATAACCGAGTGGGAAAGTCTGATGGCCGATGGCCGAGCATCTCTTGCAAGCGACGGACTTCCGGCTCACGCCGGAGAGCCTGAGGACACCGCTGTTATTATGTACACCGGCGGAACGACCGGTACCTCCAAAGGTGTCATGCTCTCCAACTTCGCGGTCAACACCGTTGCCGTGCAGCTGGTTGTCGGTGTCGGCGGCGAACTGATCAAAGTCGGCGACGCATTTCTTGCCATCCTTCCGATGTTTCACGCGTTCGGTCTTGCGGTCACCGCACACACTCCGCTCTCTGCCGGACTCAAGGTTGTCCTTCTGCCGCGGTTTGATGCAAAAGAATGTGCCCACACTATTCTGAAAGAAAAGACTGCGTTCATCGCCGGCGTTCCTGCGATGTATGAGCGGATGTACACCGAGTTTGATGGAAAAGATCTCTCGTTCATCAAGCTGATCGTTGCCGGCGGTGACAGTGTAGGCGGCAGTCTGATCAACCGGTACAACCAGCTTCTGCGACAGGGAAACTGCACCGCAAAGTTCAGGCCCGGCTACGGCCTGACCGAGGCATGCAGTGTGTGCGCCCTGACCGGTGCAGAGTATCAGACTATTCCTACCGGCTGTGTCGGTGTTCCCCTGCAGGGCAACCGCATCTGTACGGTTGAGCCGGGAACGACCACCGTCGTCCCGGACGGCGTGGAAGGAGAACTCTGTCTCTTCAGCGACGCGAACATGACCGGCTACTATCGCAACAAAGAGGCAACCGATGCAGTACTGAAGCTTCATGATGACGGCCGCATCTGGCTGCACACCGGTGACATCGTCAAAATCGATCCTCCGACCGGCAACATCTGCTTCCGGTCGCGACACAAGCGGATGATAAAAGTCAACGGCTACAATGTCTACCCCATGATGATCGAAGAGGTGATGCAGACGCATCCTGATGTCAAGGAGGTTTGTGCGATCGGTATTCCCTGGAAGCGTGACACCAGGGTCAAGCTGTATGTGACGATGAAACATAAGATGGATCCGGCAGATGCTGAGCGGAAACTCATCGAGTACGCAGTTGCCAGACTCAACCGGTGGAGCGTTCCGGCTGTTGTCGAAGTAGTTGCCGCACTCCCGAGAACCAAAATGGAAAAAACCGACTACCGAGCTTTAGAAGAACTGGAGCTCAAGAAGAACACGTCCCGATAAGGACGCTTCAAAAAAAATTATTTTTTTTCTGAAAAAATTTCAGGTGATTGAGTTTTTGATAACCGTGAGACCCGCGACCGCAAGGTATGCAATAAAGAGGAGCAGTGCGCCGATATATCCGTATGCCGCAGGCATCACCATCGGCAGAACGAACAGCAGAATGCCGAACACTATCAGGGCTGATACCCCGACAATGATATCCAGAAGCCAGACTTTCATGATTATATGAATTGGCGTGTGTGCTTTTATGAGTTTTGATAACGCAAGTATATGCATGGAAAAAGATGAGGCTCTTGCACTCATGCAGTCGCACGTGAAGTCGGACTCTCTTCGCGGCCACTGCATTGCAACAGCTGCCGTAATGAAAGGACTTGCCGAAGAGCTCGGTGAAGACGCCGGACTCTGGGAGGCGATCGGCATTCTGCATGATATTGATTTTGAGGAGATAGATGAGGACATGACGCGTCACGGTCTTGCAGGATATGATATTCTCAAAAATGCTGGGGTCGGTGACGAGATAGCTGGTCCCATCCGCCGCCACAATCATATGCTGTTTGGAGACGGCTACACGTCCCCGGTCGAGATATCCTTGCAGGTTGCTGACAGTGTATCAGGCCTCGTGATCGCCTGCGCGTATGTGAAAGGCGGAAACATCACCGAGGTCTCAACAAAGACCGTCACAAAAAAATACAAGACCGCGTCCTTTGCCGCAGGTTGTGACCGTGCCCGTATTGCGCTTGGCGACGAGCTTGTTCCCCGCGACCGGATGTATGAGATTGCCATTCGCGAGATATCCCTCGTAAAGGATCAGCTGGGGCTTGTGTAACCATGTCGGCAGCAGAACAGTCTCAGGTCCTGAAAGCACTCCAGCAGGCACACGGAAAAGTCATGAACCTTTCCCGTTACCTCCAGCCCTCGGGCGGCGTCTCCCTTGCATATGCAATCAAAAATCCCCGCGACATCAAAGATGTGGCAGTGATCCGTGGGACGGGAATTGGATT
This sequence comes from Methanorbis rubei, assembly GCF_032714495.1. Lineage (NCBI taxonomy): Archaea > Methanobacteriati > Methanobacteriota > Methanomicrobia > Methanomicrobiales > Methanocorpusculaceae > Methanorbis > Methanorbis rubei. Next base: position 122,197 of record NZ_JAWDKB010000001.1, read on the forward strand.
CGGTACCGATGATCCGCTTGTCCGCGTACTTCTGACGGTGACGCGGTTTGATCCTGACTGCCGTGCGGTTGGCACCATCCGCTACACCGAAGAGATCGCTCAGGTTGTCAGGGAAACCATACGGGATGTTGCCGAGTATGATCCGGGAAAGTTTCCCTCAGGTATCATCAGCATGGACTGGGGTATTGCCTCCTGCTGCAAGGACGGTGTTCCTCTGGCAATTATCAGCACTGAATCGAAAAATACTGAGCCGATGATCCGCTTCCTTGGTGCAAATCCTGAGAAAGTGGCAAACAGAATGCTTATCATATCAGAACGACTTACATATACAGACATCTGAGGAATATCTCATGGGAATTAAGCCAAGCTATATCAAGTCAATGGGCGTCGCCCTTATGGAACAGCACGGAAAGAGCTTCAACAACAGCTTCGATGACAACAAGAAGGTTGTCTCCGAGATCACCACCATCGAGAGCAAGAGCATCCGCAATCGCGTTGCCGGATTCATCACTCGCAAGGTCAATACCCACAACCGCCGCAGGTAAAATCCCAAGAGCTCCGGTTCCAAGGGCCGGGGTTGTATGGGTAAATACTTTTTTCATTGTTGAGCGTTGCATTCTTTTTTGTTTTTAGCTGCGGCTGTTTGTCGCGTCCGAGTCGAAAATAATAGTGTTAGGACTTATGCGGTATGAAATAGCATAAGGAAAAGAAATCCTCTGCGCTTGGTTTTTTCCGTGGTTCTCCGTGGTTCTCCGTGTGTTCCGTGGTTACTCCAAGCGAGACCATCTACAGAAAAATCCCAAACAATGAACCTCATCACCGCGTAACTCCTATAGTGTAAAACCTAAGCGAAGGTACATGTATCAGGCACACTTACGTATAAGTACTATGTTCGAAGGTGTGATACCCGCACTCATCACTCCGTTCCGTGATGATGCATCCTATTCGCTTGATATCGAGGGTCTTCGAACCTGTATCGAGCATGTTATCCGCGGAGGAGTGCATGGTCTTCTTCCCTGCGGCTCTACGGGTGAGTCTGCAACCATGACGCATGCTGAGCATATCAGTGTCATTGAAGAAGCCGTCTCAGCTGCAAACAACCGCATCCCGGTAATTGCCGGAACCGGCTCCAACAACACCGAAGAAGCACTCTTCATGACCCGTGCCGCAAAAGCTACCGGTGCTGACGGTGCACTTCTCATCAGTCCGTACTACAACAAACCAAATCGCAGCGGTCTCTTGAAGCACTACAAAAAAGTCGCCGACATCGGCCTTCCGGTCGTGGTCTACAACATCCCAGGCAGGACCGGTCAGAACCTGCCAGCTGATCTGATCATCGAGATGGCCAAGACCATCCCGAACATTGTCGCGGTCAAAGAGGCAAGCGGCAACATCGATCAGATGATGGCAATCATTCACGGACTCGAAGGCGTGGACCGCGAGACTCCGTTTGTGCTGACATCCGGTGACGATTCTCTGATGCTTCCTGTACTTTCCATCGGCGGAAAGGGATGCATCTCGGTCACGGCAAACATTGAACCGAAACGAATGGTTGCCATGTACGATTCATTTGTAAAAGGCGATATGAACGGCGCACGAAAAATTCATTATGAACTCATGGAGCTCTCCAAGTCCCTGTTCGTGGATGTAAATCCGGTGCCGGTAAAACGTGCCGCAGAAATCCGAGGACACATCAAATCCGGAAATGTCCGGCTGCCGCTGGACTCACTCTCAACTGAAATGACTGCCAAATTACGGGAAGTGTTGTCACACTATGACTAAAGTTATGATTTGCGGAGCGATGGGTCGTATGGGTACGACCATCGCAGGTATGGTTGTCGAAAACCCTGAGCTAGAACTCGTCGGCGGCGTGGACGTCCGGCCCGGAACCATTCTCGGAAAACCGGTTGTTGACTCGGCAAACCTTGCAGGTTTCATCGATGAACACAAGCCTGACGTCATGATCGACTTCACCGTCGCTGCGGCAACAATGGTGAACGCAAAAATCGCGGCATCCAAAGGTGTTGCACTGGTGATCGGCACTACCGGCTTCACTCCTGCAGAGGATGCAGAACTTTTGCATGCGATCAAAAATGTGCCAGTGGTGAAAACAACCAACTTCAGTGTCGGCGTTAACATCTTCTGGGAGCTGGTCCGCGAAGCAGCAAAACGTCTCGGCGACTATGACATCGAAGTGATCGAGGCCCACCACCGCCACAAGAAGGATGCACCAAGCGGCACGGCAAAGACCATTCTGAAAGTGATCGAAGAAGAAGTCGGCGTGCGTGATGAGATGTACGGCCGCTGCGGTATGACCGAACGCAAGAACGAGATCGGTGTCCACGTAATTCGCGGCGGCGATGTTGTCGGTGATCACACCGTGCAGTTCCACCAGAACTACGAAACCATTGAGCTGACCCACCGGGCATATGACCGTGCGGTGTTTGCCCGCGGCGCGGTTCGTGCAGCGGCATGGGTGCCGGAAAAAGCACCCGCCGTCTACACAATGAAGGAAGTCCTTCATTTATAATTTGATGTTCAGGTCGAAACCTATTTTTGGTTTCGACCGAAATAAGGTAAGAAGTATTTGAGGTATTTTAAATGGTAGCAGTAGTTAAGAAAGAAAAATGTACCGGCTGTGCAACATGTGTGGATATCTGCCCGGCAGCAGCTATTGAACTGGTGAACGATATTGCAGTTGTGGACGCAAGCGGATGCGTTGACTGTGAGACCTGTGTGGATGAGTGCCCGGAAAGCGCGATTCACATGGAATAAAATCTGTAAATTCGTTTTCTTTTCTTTTTTTTAAAACTTGATCCGGTTCTTTTGCGTTCGCGATACCAAGACTTTTTGTCTATTTGCGTCAAACTACTACTATGTTACCGCAGAGAAACGAGTACTCCAATGAGATAGACTATCTCTATCACAAGTCGTTTATTCTCGAAAATCCATCCGAGATGGACCCGGTGTTATATTTTTACTTCATTGATACGATCGCCCACCTCGACTACACCCTCAGTGCGCTCGCCTACAATATTGACTCGGTCCGCTGCACGATGACGGCTGAATATCTCAGGCATCGGGTGGACCTCGCCAAAGAAGGGGACAATGCGCTGTTCCCTGACTTTATGATCTGGCTGCGCGACACCAATCAGGAGATGTTTGAGAGCACGCCAATTCTCTGGCAGCTGGTCTACGACCCGGACGACCCGGCACGATATGCAGGATTCAGAATTGTGCTGGATCCTGCGTCGAGACTTCCGCTGCCGCCGACATTCTTCCGTGACATGGCAGATGATCTGTTTGCCATGCCGCTTCTGCGGAGTTTGTATCCTGCGGGAGCTCTTGGAAAACTTTTCGCCGCGTTCAAAGAAAAACGCTGCACGAGATAAGCGATGGATGTTGTACGCATCTGTTCGGAACTGATAAAGATCCGGAGTGAAAATCCTCCCGGCGATACCAGAGAGGCCGCAGAGTACATTGCTCTGATCCTTGACTCAATGGGAATCCGCTCTGATATTACAGAAGGAACGCCCGGGCACTGCAATGTTATCTCACGGGATCAGAGTTCTGCTTTGATGCTGTCCGGCCACATCGATGTGGTGCCTGCAATGGAGGAAGGCTGGGACATTCCTCCCTATGCCGGCGTCATCGATGACACCTATGTGCACGGTCGCGGCAGCACCGATATGAAGGGCGGATGCGCAGCAGTCCTTACTGCGGTTGAACGTGCGGTCAACGAGTACGGCGGTGTGCCTGTCTCTCTTGCATTTGTGTGCGATGAAGAGGGCGGCGGTCGGTCCGGGACACGATATCTGATCGAGAAGCAGCTGATTCATCCGTGCGATGTGCTGATCGCAGAGCCGACTCCTGCGTTTGCTCCATCTGTCGGACAGAAAGGTATCTGTCGGTTCGAGGTGGAGTTCACGGGGACGCCCGGGCACTCCTCGCTGTTTCCGCTTGTCGGGGACAGTGCAATCATGCAGGCGTTTTCGTTTATGGAATGGATGGCTGAGCTGCACACCCGTGTGTATCCGCAGTCAGACGAGCTTGAGCGGCTGATTAACCACTCGATCTGTATCAGTGATGTGGCGGAAGTTCAAGATCTTTCACCGATCTTTCGACAGATTATGTACAACCCCGGTCTGATCTCAGGCGGCGAGCGGGTGAATATTGTTGCGCAAAAATGTCTCCTCACTATGGACATGCGGCTGCCGTGGGGATGCGACTGTGATGCGGTACTTGGCGAGATATGTTCTCATGTGCCGGAGTCTGCGAAGGTAACGCCGCTTACGCGAGCAAACGCTTCACTCACCGACCCTGAATCATTCCTTGTGCAAAGTACGTGCGACGCTGTCAGCAGTGTGTATAATGTTCCCTCACATCCCATGGTGCAGTGGGCAGCGTCTGATGCCCGGGCACTGCGAAAGGCAGGCTTTCGGGCAATTGAGTACGGACCGGGCGAGTTGTCGCTCCTGCACGGGCTGAACGAGCGGGTGAGAATTGATCAGCTGCGTTCTGCTGAAGAGATCTACTTCCGGCTGATTGATACGTATCGCAAGCGGTACGGTTGAACCACTGATTTTTTCTGAAAAATAAACGCGAATAACGCGAATAAAAAATCGCCAATGGCGATTTTTCAAAAAAAATTCTCAGCGTTTTTTTTTCTGAAAGATTTGGTCTGTCCCAAATAAATATTTAATAAAATCTCAAAAAAAATTGTCAGCGTTTTTTTCTAAAAGAATTGGTTCGTCCCAAATAAATATTTAATAAAATCTCAAAAAAAATTCTCAGTGTTTTTTTTGAAAAATTTGGTCTGTCCCAAATAAATATTTAATAAAATCTCAAAAATCGCCATTGGCGATTTTTATTCGCGTTTTAAAAATCTCATCATGCCGACTCATCACGAACATTTTGCAGAAAAAAGGAACTACATCGATTTGTGGTATCCGTTCGTAAAAACGCAAAAAAGTTTGATTGGTTTCTCTTGGGAATGGATTTTATTTGCAGTTCCAAGTTTCTTGGACCAAATCCAAAGCCAGTACCAAAAGGAAACAATCCTCCTATTTCGCCGGCACATTTTTTTCAGGGGAGCTGTCATGCCTTCTATGGTAGGTACGCACTTCTGACAGTTTTAGAAACAAACTGCAACTGTCAGAACTATCACCAGAATCCACCTACGCCAACAGAACTCCCCAGCTCTGACGTATAGGTTCTATTTGACACTGGTTTCGCTTGGCGCGAACAAGTACCAGGGTATAACCCTGATATATTGTAGGGTAGCCACCTATATAAATACTTTAGAAGCGTCAATGTACTTGACAGCTGTAAAAAAAAACAGGAAATTATATTTTTTTATGCATCAACTATCTTTTGGGAAATATTTCCATCTCTTGCAATCCAGAGCTCGGCAGTTGTTGCCGCATTTTCGATTAAATCAGAGAGATTCAGTTTTGCCTCCTGCGTCTCAATCAGATCAATGTCAGATCTGGTGGCAGGTTTTTTCGGCACAGCACGGCAGCCGGTATCTCCCGGACACTCATGAAACGTTCCGATTCTTCGGGCGATTGCAACCGTATCCTCCTTGTCATAAGTGAGGATCGGCCGGAGAATTGGTGTCTTCACTGATGCCGTGATCACTCCCATATTTTGAATTGTCTGAGAAGCAACCTGACCGAGATTTTCTCCTGACGCAAGAGCATCGTACTTTCCTTTGAGTGCCAGCCGGTCTGCAACCCGCATCATAAACCGCTTGCAGTAGATACAGGTGTAGTGAGTCTCACAGGCAGCTGACATCGCATCAAAAAACGGTTCCATGTTCACAACCCATACCGGAAAATTTCTGCCTGGTGACCAGGTCGAAAGAATTCTTGCATTGTCGAGCGCGAGATTCTTCGTTGCAGGGCCCGCCCATCGTCCGCCGTCCATGAACATACCGGAGAGCACAACACCGCGCCGCATCAGAAGCCATGCCGCAACCGGCGAGTCGATGCCTGCTGAAAGGAGGAGCATTGCCTTGCCTGCTGTTCCAAGCGGCAGACCGCCCTGACCTGGGATGCGGTCATCATACACAATTCCTCCGTACTCGCGTGCCTCAACAAACAGCTCATACTCAGGATTGTCAAGGTCAACCACAAAGTCTGGGATTTTTTCCCAGACAGCGTCTGCAACTATTCGTGCAAGTTCCTGACTGGTGATCCCTTTCACCTGCTGACGTCTGGCCCGCACCGCAAACCGCATGCCGGCTTTCAGTTTTTTCTCTGCAAGCGTAACCGCTGCTGAAGAGATTTCTTCAGGACTGTTGCCGCAGGTAGTACAGATACTCACATCCACAATACCGAAAATTCTTGCAACCTCGGGAGCGATTTTTTCCGCATCACCATAGATCAGAACCCGCCCGCGATACTCCTCGGTCTGGTATGCGAGATCCTTAGCATCCAGTGCCGCACGAATGTTTCGCATCAGGGCTGTCATGAACTGTTTTTTTACCGGTTCACTCTTCAGCCAGAGCTCACCGATTCTCACCATTACTGCTGTGTTTGTTTCCATCGAGTTACCCCTCCCGAAATATAGCCTGCAACCCTTACCCGGGAGAAACCAAATTGTTCAAGATTAACCGCATGCTTCGACGCAAGCTGCATCTCTCCTGCCTCAACCTCCACGACCGCCTCATCACCAATCATTCGCACGCGAAGTATCCCTGTAACGCCCTGTTCATGAAGAAAGGTCTCTGCTGCTGCAACACGGCGGAGATTTTCCTCAGTGATCACGGTTCCAAAGGGAATCCGTGTCGCGAGGCACGAAGAGGGAGGAATTACTGGAACACTGAGTTCCTTTGCAAGAGACATAATTTGTTCCTTGCCGATACCTGCCTCTACAAAGGGGCTCCTGATCTCAAGCTCCTGAAGAGCTGCACTCCCAGGCCGCTCTTCAGGGACATCATCTGCATGCGTGCCGTCACAGACGTTGTAACCGTGTACTTTTGCAACTTCGACAAGCGGGCCCATGATCTTTTTCTTGCACAGGTAACAGCGGTCAATCGGATTTGCAGCGATTGCAGCATCCTCAAGAATTCTGACATGAACCGGATACCATTGCACCTGAAGTATTCTGCAGAACTCTTTCGCACGCTCAGCCTCACCCGGGACCTCGAACTCTGAGATGACGGTTGCCACAACTACCGGAATGCCGGCAGCTTTTGCTGCGGCAAGAAGGGTGAGACTGTCCTGACCTCCGGACAAGGCAATCATCATCGGGGAGTGTTTTTTCAGAATCACCGAAAGCTTTGAGAGAACTGTTTTCATGATAATATTCACTGTGTGAATTTGGGTTTCTTTATCAGTATATGTTGTAACCTGATAAATATGCGGCGGCTTTACTGAAGGTTTGGGGCATTGGGCATCTCAAGGATCGTTATATCACAACATCTATAACAATCAGGACTGAACTTATTACAGTGAGAAATGGCTGCGAAGAAATCCTCCAAAAAAACTGAAGAACCGGAAGCATCAGCAAAGCTCTTCTATATTTTCTATAACCAGGAGCGTTGGGATAACTGGCTGAACACGCTCGCGGAAGCTGACTTTTCCGGCGATGATGACAGCGATGAGATGCCGGAAGGCTACCGTATTCTTGACGGTTTTTCCGATGACATTACTCTTGCCACAATAAAGATCATCAAACTCTTCCAGAACAAAAGAATTTCCTTAGAAGACGCGAGAACCAAACTCCGCGGCGTGGAAGAGATCGTCATGGGCGAGGTGCAAAATGTTGATGTTGCCGAGATTATCGGATCCATGCAGGTCTCAATGCTGGTGCTCTTTGCAGCAGGACAAAAATATCTGGAGGAGAGCTATCCTCCGGCAGAGGAAGTCAAGAATCTTGTGAAGGACGGTCGCAAAGCCTTTGACAAGGATCCGGAGAAGGCTCTTGATATGGCATCTTCGATTGGTGCTGCGGTGATTAACGGCGCAAGCTGCTGCGGCAAGTATGTCAAGGACACGGACGAGCCGACGCTCTTTGATGAGTGGCTGGTTGAGGTCGAGCGTATTGCGGATGCTCTGAAGTCCTTGAAGAACTTTGATGAGGAAGCCGGAGAAGCCCAGTGATTGCAGGTCGCGCAAGATTTCGCTATATCAAAAAACTGCAGCGTGCAGCAGGATATCGGCTGCCGGACGGAGCTTTCCATCCGGCAAATCTTGAGGCGATTACCGGCTCGATGAATATTGACAGCCTTGATCCCGAAACACGGGATCAGGTGATGCGGTTTTACAAGGATTTTCTTGAGTGCAGCTGCCGCGACTCGCCGCTCTGCGGGTGTCCTGAGCGGAAGTTTGTTATTGCGATTCTGGAGCTTCGCGAGATGGGGCTCAGTCATCGCGAGATTCACTATCATCTGATTGAGGAGTACGGTGTGGATCTTTTTCCGGCAGATATCTTAAGCTTCCTTGAGGACTCTGTTCATCTGCTGGAGGCTATCCGCAGTGTTGCGGAGCTTGCGGAACAAAAAGAGCTGGTGGAACTTTCGGATGAACACATCCGCCAGATCGCACGATGATTTTTTGTGTTGTTTGTACCTTTGTTCGTTAACAAATACTGTTCGTCACCGCTTGCATTTCAGCCCACGGAAAATCGGAACACACTGAATATCACGGAAAAAAACACCACGGAGCAGACGTGAACACCACGGAATTTCTCTTGGGAATGATATTTCCGTGATGTTTTTTTCTGAGATTTCGTGATGAAGTATTTTCATGCGAGATCATGAAAAATATTTTTTGCGATTATTTTTTTGAAAATTTTCAAGAACAGGCCAACGATTTTTTTCTTCTAAAATCTCGTGATGAAATATTTTCATGCGAGATCACGAAAAATATTTTCGCGATTATTTTTTTGAAAAATTTTCAAGAACAGACCAACGATTTTTTTTCTTCTAAAATCTCGTGATGAAATATTTTCATGCGAGATCATGAAAAATATTTTCTTCGATTATTTTTTGAAAAATTTCCAAGAGCAAGCCAACGATTTTTTTTCAGATATGAACATCACGAAAATACTCCCGATACCTCGTATTAACTTCTCCGACGAAAAAAGGGATTGACATTTGATTTTCATACCAAATCACATCTCAAGTTATATTTCCGTGTTGTTCACGTCTGCTCCGTGATGTTTTTTTTCTGTGAAACTCTGTGTGTTCCGCTTTTCCGTAGGTGGCTCATACATAAAGAGGCAGTGCCTCCAGAAAAAATCTATTTTTCCAGACCTCCTACATACTCATCAGAAATGGCGAGGCTGTTTATTGCTGTGGAACCCTCTTCGGAGATCCGAAATAATCTCGCGGCTGCGGCGCAGTCGCTTCTGGGGACGTCTGCGCGACTGAGTGTTGTGGGAGCATCCCAGATGCATATCACCCTGAAGTTCCTTGGCGAGGTGCCGGACTCAAAGATACCGAAAATCATCACCACATTCTCCGAACTTCATGGAGAACCGTATCAGCTTTCAGCGTCCGGTGTCGGTGTCTTCGGCAGGCCGACGCGCGTGATTAAAGCTGAAGTCAAAGATAACGGAGCTTCAAAAGAGCTTGCGAGCAAACTCGATTCACTCCTCTCTTCGATCGGCATCCCCAAGGAAACACAACCCTTCTCCCCTCATCTCACGCTTGCCCGCGTAAAGGAGTACTCGCCTGACATTCTGCCAAAAGTTGCCGCAGTCAAAGATGCAGATTTTGGCAGCTGCACGATTGACAAGGTAGCACTCAAAAAGAGTACCTTAACCCCATCCGGTCCAATATATGAAACAATTGCTGAGGTGAAACTGTGACGAGAAGTAGTATAGAACAGGAAGTTTTAGGCCGCGTGCTCCCAACCGACGCGGAACGTTCTGCAGCACAGGAGATGGGAAACAAACTCATCGCCGCAGTCAACGAAGTGGCAGGCGTCCCTGCGATGATGACCGGCTCGGTCGCCAGAGGTACCTGGGTTCGCGGCGACAAGGACATTGATATCTTCATGCTCTTCCCGCCGGAGATTTCCCGCGAGGAGTTGCAGGAGAAAGGACTTGCCGCAGCCTATGCGGTGGTCGAAAAATTCTCTGGCACGTCTGAGGAAAAATATGCAGAGCATCCGTATCTCAATGCGGTGATTGAAGGGTTCGACGTGGACCTTGTTCCCTGCTATCATGTCGGCTCCACCGCTGAGATGAAGTGCGCAGTGGATAGGACACCGTTTCACACACGCTACCTTCTCCCAAAAATCGGCAGTCTTCGCGAGGATGTTCTGCTTCTCAAACAGTTTGCCAAAGGCGGAGGAGTCTACGGCTCAGACCATATGACCGGCGGCTTCTCAGGATATCTGTGCGAGCTTCTCATCTTAGCCTACGGCGAATTTTCCCAGTTTATGCAGGCAGCATCTGAGTTCCGGTACGGTGAGGTCGTTGACATCGAAAAATATTATGCCGATACGAAGGAGACCAGAAAAAAATTTTCCGAGCCGCTCATTGTTATCGACCCGACCGACAAAGATCGAAATGTTGCAGCCGCGCTCACACCTACACGGTTCGCCGAGTTCATGGAGCTTGCCCGCGACTACTGTGCTTCTCCGAGTCCGCTTTACTTTGTTGCAGACCCGCCGACCCAGATGGGAAAAACCGAGTTCGCGGCTGTTCTTCAGATGCGCGGAACCTCGATGCTTGCCGTGCGGATGAAGACCCCTGCTTACGTTGCGGACACAGTTGTTCCCCAGCTCCGGAAAACCATGGAGTCCATGAAGGCCATGCTTATTGCCGAGGACTTTCAGGTTCACCGTGCTGAGGTTTCCATGGGCGCGGAGACTTGCTTAATTCTCTTCGAGCTTATCATTGCACGACTGCCGGCAATTGTTCTGCGAAGCGGCCCGCCGGTCTGGAACCATGAAAATGCTGACCGGTTTGTGGAAAAGTATCTGATGCAGGAGGAGTTTGCCGGTCCCTGGATTGATGAGGACCGGTACTACACCGAAGTCCGCCGCAACTACACGAGCGCTGAGTCCCTGCTTTCTGACAAACAAAAAGTTCTCTCCGGTTCTCTTGGCCGGCATGTGAGACAGGTGATGGAAGAAGACGGCTATGAGGTTCTCGAGGGTGTTGATGTCTGGTCGGTTGAGTTCTCGTTCTTCCTCTCCGCATTCTTTGCGCGATCATCACACGCGATCCGCAAGCTTCGGGGGATTAAGGCTGAACAGCAATGAGTCTTGATCCGGTATTCATCCTGTTCATCTCTCTCGTGGTACCTATGGTTCTCATTGCCGGAGCTGCAGGGCTTTTGAAGTATCCGCCGAAAAAAATTTCCAGAATTATCGGTTAACGGACACCGCGATCCAGACAGTCGCAGGAGTCATGGGATGCGGCGCAGAAAATGTTTGGAACATATTCTGTCGGCTATGGAGTTTTTCTTCTGATAGCTGTTCCAGTTCTGCTTCTCTGCATTGGAACCGCAGTTGATCCATCCACCGTATTGCTGATTGTAGCTGTTGAACTCATCCTCATGGCGTTTCCGATTCTTGCCGTTGAGTATCAGCTGAAAAAACAGTTTTCAAAATAAAAAAAATTATGCGATCTTTTCTCCTGCTGCAGGTCCCGGCATGCAGGTATAGATCTCTTTTACCACAAGTTTCAGCAGTTCTTTTTTTGGGAGTCCCGGCTTTTTTGCTTCCATTAACTCCCGCATCTTTTTGTAGTCGTCTGTGTCGGACTCAAGAGTTGCCGTTCCCTTCAGCTGAATGCAGTTGCCAAGCTCTCTGCTCCAGACAAGCAGTGCTGCCTGGGAGTTTTCATGAACATTTTCTGCGGTCTTGTTCATGAAGTTGTTGGAGATCCAGATGGTGTCGTTGTCCATCACCCACAGACCGCCCATCGGCGCTGCATTCGGAACACCGGCTTTGGACGCGGTGATCAGATGGCAGACACCTACTTTTGCAATCTGTTCTTTTATCTCACTGGTAATTAGTGCCATAGAAATAACTTAGGCTTACTGTTATGTCTACTTTGCGGAGTTCCCCAACAACAAAATTACTTGTAAAAAAACAGCCAAAACATGCGAATGCCGGAGGGCATCTCCGGCCAACGCATGATATCTGTGGCAGGCGGATGACCGAATAATTCCGGTCAAGGGTGTCACACGTTCAACAATCGGTATCTTGTGTTCTATGCAATGAGGGGGAGAACCTTAGTTCTTCTTTCCGCTCTTGGGTGCAACCTTTGGTGCTTCAACTTTTGCTGCTGCTTTCGGTGCTGCCTTTGGGGCTTCTGCTTTTTTTGCCTCTTTGTGTGACATAATTCTACATCTGATTTTCTGGTGTATAAACCTGTTTGTCATGACAGAAAAAAAGCGGCTCATATCACGTCAATTGGAAAATAACTCAGAATACGGCGATAAATGTTGACTCAAAACGCCTCGGATTTTCTCACGCGCAAAGCCTCTCAAAAACGCGGCATTTTGCATGAGATTTCCCCTCTTGGATGAAGAGACGCCGCAAAAAAATTGAGTGCTTCAGTAGTGAAGCATCGACTCAAGACTGCCGAAAGCAATCGTCTTGCCGTCACGGAGTTCTGCAATTACCTCATCCATTTTCGCGTCCGGAGAGATCACAATGCGGTCAGCCCTGCCGAACACCTGAAAGAGCATCCTCTCATCACTTCCGAGTTTCGGCTCGGGTCCGTGCCAACCATGTCCGCCGAAATCATTGAGACCCTGAATTGCCGGGAACGGAAAGTTTGGCACCGGCCCCTCCTCATATCCTGGCGGGACATGTCCGACCGATGGAATATTCCAGATCGTCCAAATACACTCTGTCTTTCCGTTGCCGGATTTGTTCTGCACAATGACTGCGATGTACTTTACCTCAGGCGGCATACCGGAGAGATCAATTTTCGGCGAGATGTTCCCGCCGGAAAGTGTGCTCGACGGGGTAATACCATTTTTTCCGAGATGGATGGTAATCTTTTCCATAGTACATACCCTCTCCTCTGAATCATTATAGATGTATAGATTGAGGATAATGTTTCAACCAGTCCAAACCTTATTCATAAATAGGGTGAGAGGTAACAGAACTCACATGGACTGCCTGACAATATATACGGACGGCGCGAGCCGCGGGAACCCAGGGAACGCCGCTGCCGCATGGCTGATTCTTCGGGGAACTGAAGTTCTTGAGTCTGACGTACTGGTTCTTGGAAAACAGACGAACAATGTTGCCGAGTACACTGCACTCATCCATGCCATCCGCTCGGCGAAAAAATATGCAGAACCCAAAACAACCGAGCTGAACATCTACTCAGACAGCGAGCTGATGATATCGCAGATGAACGGAACCTACAAAGTGCGCTCCGCATCTCTTCAGCCGCTTCATCAGGAGGCAGAGGAGAGTGCCGCAGCATTTGCGAGCGTCAGCTATCATCATGTTCCGCGGGAAAATTCGTACATCGGGTCCTGCGACTGGTTGTGCAACAATGCTCTTGACAAAATGTCAGCAGCTGATATGATTGATGACCTTCGGAAGGGAAGGGAACCTGTTGAGTGCCGGCCCATTGGCATTGTTCACTCTCCCTTCAAGGACCGAAAGGATGCACCGAACCAGGGGAGAAATACTCGTGAGATAAGTCACATCGAAATTTTTCCCGAGTACCGCGACGGCCTCGTTGGTTTGTCTCCAGATGATGCCGTCTTCATTCTCTGCTGGTTTGATCGTTCCGAACGCGATATCCTGCAGGTTGTTCCGCACGGCAGAAAACAACTCACCGGCGTTTTTGCAACCCGTGCGCCAGTCCGCCCGAATCCCATCTCGCTGACTCTTGTGACCATCGAATCAATAGAAGGAACCATGTTGACCGTCCGGGGACTCGAAGCCCTTGACAACACACCGGTACTTGACATAAAACCCTACTATGCAGGGATAGATTCCCCGGAAAACGAGTGATGCTGGGTGATTCCCAACGAGTTAATTGGGATTACATCTAAGTAGAGAACCAAACATATGAAAATCGATACAAATTACAATTTTTACACTGATGCAAGGGGTGGAGATCCCGATTCTACCAGCCAAACTCTTCGAAAATACCATAAGATATTATGGAGTAAACCACTACCCAATGGCAAACATTTCGAATTATCTGACAACAAAAATGGAATTTATTTACACCATAAATCAGAATTAGGGGAGTTCTGTTTTGGGAGCGATGCTATTACCCATTCATACAAAAATCAGAAACGAAAGCAATGGCTTGTAGAACAAATTCCCGGTGAAGTAAATGGACTCTTTGATGCGGGTTCCACTATTGGGGCCTATATTATTTTTCCCAATAACAGAATTAACGGCAACCACACAATCAATCAGGCACGCGGAATTAACTATTTCATTGACGACCGGTTTGACTTGACACTCGAATGTATCCGCCGTTTTTATTTAGATCAAGACAGTCCTCTTTATGATACCTTATTGAGATACAAGAATTTTTTCGATTTGTTTGATGATTTCATCGGCTACGTCAATTTCTTTTTACTGGAGGATCTGATTGACGAAAATCAGGAAATTAAATTTTATTTGCCGTTTGACGAGTTCAAAACTCCTCCAAAGTTTTCCGGCACAGACGAATATCTGTTATATAAAAAAGAAGTTATGAATTTCATTCGGAAAAGAAATCAGAGAATTCATGATTGCCAAGTACTATGACTGAAAATTTTCAGCCTATTGGACGTTAGAAGCAAAGCCCTTCCTTTACGTTCAACACCGCCTAATCCGCAAAGACTATACTCTCTACCGTGCAACAGAATAGGCAATACATTATATAGACTTACATTACAGGTGAAATGAAAACATGTCAGATAAACCAGAAGGATGTGACGGACACTGCGACGGATGCTCGCAGAAGACCGATACCTGCCAGCAGCCACCGAAAGCTGACATCAGTGTAAAGCATGTGATTCTTGTCCTCTCCGGCAAGGGAGGCGTCGGCAAAAGTACGGTCTCGGTAAACCTTTCCTATGCACTTGCCAGCCACGGATACCAGACCGGTCTGCTTGACCTTGACATTCACGGCCCGAGCATTGCCAAGATGCTCGGCATTGAGAATCTGAAACTGCAGGCGCTCGGCAACAAGATGATGCCGGTAAAAGTGACCGGCTCACTGAAGGTCGTTTCAATGGCCCTTCTTCTCAACACCACCGACAGCCCGATCGTATGGCGCGGCCCGATGAAGGCAGCAGCAATCAAACAGTTCCTCGGCGATGTCGACTGGGGAGACCTTGACTATCTCGTCGTTGACCTCCCGCCGGGAACGGGTGACGAGGCGCTCAACATCGTACAGTTTGCACCAAACGTTGAGGGTGCCGTGATCGTTACGACCCCGCAGGATGTTGCGGTGCTTGACTCCACGAAGGCAATCAAGTTCGTTGAGATGATGGATCTCCCAGTGCTTGGCATCATTGAGAACATGTCAGGCATGGTCTGTCCGCACTGCGGCGAGGTCGTTGATCTCTTCGGCAAAGGCGGCGGAGAAAAAGTTGCAGCCCAGTACAATGTTCCCTTCCTTGGCTCTATCCCAATCGACATCGAGATGCGCAAAGCAGGTGACGAAGGCAGACCGTTCATCGTCAAGAGAACGAGCGAAAAGAATCCTACAAGGGACGCGGTCGACAAGGTTATGGAAAACCTGATCGCAGAAGTCGAGAAAAACGACGAATAATTTTTAAAACTTTTTTTTTAGTCGGCATCAGACCCCTGCGTCATCATTACCTTGCGGCTCAGCGGGGGTAACTTTCATCATCTGCCGATTTTGTGTGATAGTATCTATTGCAGAATCAGAGTATGAGTCTTTCGTTCCGGTGGATTATATTTCATCATTCACGAGCCGCCCACGGAAAAACGGAACACACGGAAATTTCACAGAAAAATATCACGGAGCAAACGAGAACATCACGGAATTCGAAAGTAATTCATTTTTTGTGAAAGTACAGTAATTCACTTCCGTGGTGTTCATGTTTGCTCCGTGATATTTTTCTGTGAAATTTCCGTGGTATTCAGTGTGTTCCGATTTTCTGTGGGCGGAGCTATGGGGAATTAGTAGTGCCGCAGGGACACGCATCATTAATTCCGCAAAGCGCCAAATAGTATAGTAACTATGTCAGAGAAGAGGACACTGACAATCGGTGTGGCAATCAATCTGGGTAATTACGAAAGTCTTCGCCTGGAAGTGAGCGATGAGGTGCAGAGCGAGTCAGACGCTGCCGAACTCGCCGCATACCTGAATAAGGTACTGGACGGCTACGGCCAGAACGATGCCACGACCCGTGCATCCATCGACAAATACCGCACGCGGGTTCTGGAAAAATATCCTGCTGCAGAGGCAACTTCGCCCGCAGCGGATCCGTTTGACGAACTCTTCGGTCCTGCCCCCACATGTGACGACATGGTCGCAGATGAAGCATCCGTCACCGAAGTCTTCGCAGTCGCAGAGGAGTTCATCATTGAAGTTCCCGAAGTACCTCCGATGCCGGAACCAATTTTTGTGCCGAAGCCTGAGCCGATAAAAATCGAACCAGTCCTCACAGAACCGGAGCCGGAAGTACCGGTTTCTACCGCAGAAAAAACCATTGACGACCCCGTCGTCTACACCTGCGAAAAATGCGGAGCAACTGTTTCCAAAGTCCAGCGCGACGTGTCCAACCTCTTCATGGGCAAAACGCTCTGCAAGGCCTGCATGAAATAAGGAGAGAACATGAAAAAAAATCTGCTCATGTGGGATCAGACCCTCTTCAAAGACATCGAAGTCTTTGACATCGATTATGTTCCTGAACAGTTTGAGTACCGCGATGAACAGATTCAGGAGCTCGCCTACGCAGTCCGCCCGGCCCTTGCAGGCGGCCGCATTTTAAACACAGTCTGCCGAGGGGTACCCGGCACCGGCAAGACCACTTCCGTAAAAAAACTCTTTGAAGAGATCGAAGGAACAACCAAAAAGATCGTTCCTATCCATATCAACTGCCAGATTGACGGCTCAGAGTATGCGATCTTTTCCCGCATCTATACCAAGCTCACCAAAAACCGCCAGCCGCCAACCGGCACCTCCTTTAAAATGCTCTTTGACATGATCGCCAAGTACATCGAGAACGAATCGGTCGTTCCGATCGTCTGCCTTGACGATGCCAACTACCTTGTCTATGAAAAAGAACTGAACAAAGTTCTCTACGCACTCCTCAGATCCCATGAAGCCTATGAAAATGTCAGAATCGGTGTGATTGTGATCATCAGCGACCCTGACGTCGATCTCGAGTCCTCGCTTGACGCCCGCGTTGCATCGGTCTTCCGGCCGCAGATCATTCACTTCGCACCCTACACCGCGTCAGAGATTGCTGGCATTCTCTTCCAGCGTGTAACTCAGGGACTCTATCCGAATGTTCTCGCAAACGAACTCTTTGACCGCATCGTGGACCGCACCATGAAGTGCGGCGACATCCGCATCGGTCTTGATCTGATCAAACGTTCTGTCATGAACGCAGAAAAGTCCGCACGAATGAACGTCACCGACGACGACGTCACCGCAGCATTCTCCATCTCCCGCGACCTTCGGCTTGCGGATGTAGTGCGGGTACTTTCTGATGAAGAGGCAGCTGTTTTGTTCAAACTTGCCGAGATGACCAATGATGCAGACATCATCACCACCAAAGAAGTCCACACCGCTCTTGGCGAGAAAGCAACAGGTTACACAACGTTTGTACAAATTATTGAAAAACTTGATCATCTCAGGCTCGTCACCCTCACCTATCAGAACGCCGGAAAAGGCCGTCAGCGTATCATCAGTCTCAGATACGACCCAAAACGTGTTTTAGCCTTCAGAAAAATTCAGGCAGGCTGCAAGCCAAACACATAACAATTATCTATTTTCCTCACCCATATCTGAATCATAAATCCTAAGGGGGATAATCTTGGTTAGTGTAAATGAACTCGGACTCGATCTCTTCGAAGAACTCGTAGAGAATGCAGATTTATTCAATGTAGCATATCATGAGCTTGACAACGGCTCCCGTATTGTAGACTGTGGTGTGGCAGTTCCCGGAGGCTTCGGCGCTGGCGACTACTTCACCCGCATCTGTATGGGCGGTCTTGGCGACATCGCATTCCGTCAGGGAATGGTCGGCAAATTCCCGATGACCTTCATTGATGTGAACACCGACTTCCCGGCAATCTCCTGCCTTGGTGCACAGAAAGCCGGCTGGACCGTGAAGCACGAGAACTTCTTTGCAATGGGATCAGGCCCCGCACGTGCTCTGTCCCTGCAGCCGAAACACACCTATGAAGTCATCGGCTACGAGGATGAGTGCGACGCAGCAGTCATCTGTCTTGAGGCAGACCACCTGCCAAACGGCGCTGTCATGGAGAAAATTGCAGAAAAGTGTAAGGTTGACGTCGCTAATGTCTGTGCACTTGTCGCACCGACCTCCTCTATCGTCGGTTCCATTCAGGTTGCCGGACGTTGTGTTGAGACCGCTGTCTACAAGTTAAATGAGCTTGGCTTTGACACCCGCAAAATCCTTGCAGCAGCAGGTACCGCGCCAGTTCCGCCGGTTCGCGGCGCAAAACTTGCCATGGGAGTCACCAACGATGCAACGATCTACCACGGACAGATCAATCTGACGATGAATGCTCCTGAGATCGTTGACTATCTGGAAAAGATCCCGAGCTGTTCATCCAACGGATACGGCAAGCCGTTCAACGACATCTTCAAGGAAGCAGGCTACGACTTTTACAAGATCGACAAGAGCCTGTTCTCTCCAGCAGAAGTCATCATCAATGAGATTTCTTCTGGCAAAGTTTACCAGGTCGGAAAAGTCAACACCGAAGTGACTCTCAAGTCCTTCGGTCTTGCATAAATTACCAAATGGGGGGATTTCTCCCCCAATCCTTTTGGGGTTGTTTCGCAGAGTTAATTACTCTGCAGCGAGAATAGATTTAGGCATTATTGGACTCGTGGTCTAGCTGGTCATGACGCCAGCCTTACATGCTGGAGGTCCGGGGTTCGAATCCCTGCGGGTCCACTCGTTTTTTTTATCGTTATGTTATTACTGTTCTTCTGTTGCCGCGATGAGCTCCAGATAACAGTTCGGATCGCCGGTTTGAAAGTAGCGGTACCATGCTTCGATCACGGGCTGCGGATAAAGCTCCAGATGTTCGATGATCTTTTTTGCCCACAAGAGAGCTCCTGCCACGCTCGCGGTTATGATATTTCCGTCAGCCGCTGCCGGTGCGTTTTGGTAGAGTGCCTCTCCCTGATAGTTTGGTGAACAGGCTTTGAGATACTCAAGTGCGTTGCTGGTGTGACGTCTCTCGTTCAGCAGTCCGAGGTCAGCGAGTGCAACCGTTGCCCCGCAGGCAGCAGCGACCAGTACTCCTTTTTCAAAATATGCGACAGCTTTTTCGAGAATTGGTTGGTGAATTTCATCCTTCCAGGTTTCCGCACCCGGAAACAGCAGGGCTGCTGCATCGCTGTCGTTCATCTCTGCAATCACGCAGTCAGGAATAACCGTAAGACCGCCCAGCGTCTTCACTGCTTCGCGGGTGAGGCCGACGGTTTTTACCGTGAAGTGTTTTTTTCCTGAACAAAGCATGGGTTCCATAGCAAATGCCTGCAGAACATTTCCAAGCTCCCATTCAGCCATGGTGTCCGGGAGGTAGACGTAAATGATTTTCTTCATAATTCAATAGGGCCGGGTCGCCCTCTCCATCTCAATTTCTCCTGCCCGCTCAAAGCAGTGGCGGGCCCGAACATCCTCACCAAGTTTCATCAGACATTTTGCCTTCTGTTTCCACAACTCTTCGTCATAGAGATTGATCTCAAGGCCGCACTCAAACGCGGTCACTGCTTTGATGTACTCACTTTGCTCGGCAAACATCAGGCCGAGGTTCAACCAGTAATCCGAGACCTCAGGGTTCAGCCGAACCGCACGATCAAATGCAAACAAAGCTGCATCCACATCGCCTGCCCGGCAGCAGACAACGCCGCGGGCACACCAGCTCTCCGCACACTTCGGATCGAGATCCGTTGCCCGCCGCAGACATCTGACTGCCTCCTCATCCTCGCCGTCATCGCTCAGCACGAGACCGAGTTCGGCCCAGTACTTTGGAACGGTTTTGTTCAGTTCAGCCGCCCGCTCAAAGCAGAGGCGTGCCTGCCGGAGATTTCCCGTGTCCCGCTCCATTTCGCCGCGGGAAAACCAGTAGGCGTCATCATTCATCTCAGCACTGCCACTCATCTATACTAAAGAGATCACTCCAGAGGTATTAATAGGTGGGCGTTGCATATGAAAGTAGAAATACGGCGAAGGATGAAGTATGGCACGGAAAAAAGAGGAGTTTGACCCGCTTGGAGGGTCGATAGGCGGCAGCGGGTCGAGAAAGAAAAAGTCCAAAGGAAAATCCTTTGACGTCCTTGGCGGAGGATTCGGCGGAGAACATGCGGTGGAAAAGGAGTCGTTTGATACCTACTCCGACGCATCGTTTGGCGATTCAACTGATTTTCTGATGGAAACAGGCTCCTCCTCCTCAAAATCCAAACCAAAAAAGAAGGGATTTTTCTCCTCCCTCTTTGGCGGAAGCAAAAAACAGCCGGCAAAGAAAACCGTTTCGCCCGAGACCGAGGAAATTCCCCAGTCCTATGTGCCCAAGCATGTCCGCGATCCTGAACTCAGCATCCGCGACGGAGTTATGGAGACCGGCATCGTTGATCGGATGGTTGACCCTGAGTTTGGATCCGATGCCTATGAGTGCGAGGATGCCGAGCAGTACATCGAGTATGATGAGCCGCGCCGCAGCCCCGCCGCACCGGAGAGAGAAGAAGAGGAGGATCTCTTTGAAGAAGAAGATGTTCCAAGGCAATCAGTGCGAAAGCCAGTGTCGCGACCAGTGTCCGTTTCAGTGGCAGAGCCGGTTCCGGTAAAAACCGTTGCCCCGCCGCCGCCACCGACGTCCACGGCTCCCGCCGCTAGGCGTCAGCAGATATCATCACTTCACACCTGTTACCTCTGCGGTGCCTCGTCCCCAACTGATCTTCCTACGTTCGGCAGTGAACATCCAGTTCCACTCTGCCGCACCTGTTACCGTGCTGTCACCACTCTGGTAAAGTTCCGCGACCCAGCCGACGAGCGCGAGATCAAAACCGAGTGGTTCACACTCTGCCCGCACCTTGACTCGGATCGTGCCGATAACGTGATCGAGGATGGCAGAAGAAACTCCTAATCTTTTTTTACTCACAATTGAGTTGCTAATCATTTCGCTATCTTAATACCATAGCTCCTGCCAATGGAATAGTATGGAATCCCTGCGCATGAGCCGTCAGCAGTATCTGGTGGCGATAACTGTTGCAATCGCATGCTTTCTGCCGCCGTTTATTGGTGAGGCAACAAACATTGCACTACCGTCATTGATCGCCGATCTCCAGCTGCCGATGGGCATGTTCGGCTGGATACTGACGATCTATCTGTTGACGTCAACGATATTTCTGATTCCCGCCGCACGGTATGCGGATAAAATCAGCAAAAAATTATTTTTCACGATTGGTGTTCTGCTGCTTGGCATCGGTTCGCTTGGCATCGGTCTTTCCACGACTGGTGAGATGGTTCTCGTGATGCGGGCGATTGAAGGGGTCGGCAATGCGCTGATGTTTGGAACCGCGATCGCTCTGGTGACCTCAGCCGTAAAGGTTGAGCTTCGCGGAACTGCGATCGGAATTGCCATGACCGGTGTGTTCCTCGGTCAGCTTGCAGGCC
Organism: Methanorbis rubei; assembly: GCF_032714495.1. Classification (NCBI taxonomy): domain Archaea; kingdom Methanobacteriati; phylum Methanobacteriota; class Methanomicrobia; order Methanomicrobiales; family Methanocorpusculaceae; genus Methanorbis; species Methanorbis rubei. The sequence continues at coordinate 143,987 of NZ_JAWDKB010000001.1, forward strand.
CGCTGCTCGCGGGTGCCTTAACTGATGTCTGGGGATGGCAGATGGTGTATCTGATTCTCGTGCCGATCTCTCTCCTTTCATTCATCCTTGCCGTGCCGTTCATCCCGCGGGACAAGCCCACAGACACCAAACCCTATGACTGGACGGGAGCTGTTCTCTTCATAGTCGGCATGACGCTTGGCCTCTACGGTTTTTCCAAAATGCCAGACCCGCTTGCTCTCGGGCTTTTGGTTCTCGGACTCATCCTTCTTGTTCTGTTCTTCCGGTACGAGAAAAGTGCGGCGAACCCTCTCATTCCGGTGCGGCTGCTTCTGGAGAATAAGGGATTCACCTTCAACAACTCGGCGAACCTGTTGTATTATGTGGCAATTTATGCGATGGGTTCGCTTGTGTCGATGTACATGACTCATGCATGGGGATTTTCCGCACTCGATCGTGCGCTTGTGGTCACCACGCAGGGGCTGGTTCTTGTGCTGTTTACGATTGTTGCAGGAAAATTCTACGATCATCTTCTGCCGAAGTGGCTGTTGTTCCCAGGCATTGTCCTTGCCGTGGTTGGCGGTGCTGCGGCATTCCTGCTTGGTGCTCCGTCAGCTGATCCCTCCTGGCTTGCGATGGCAGTGATTGCGGCAAGTGTTGCGGCATTTGGATGCGGTTCGATTGTTCTTGCGATCATCGACAGATTTGTTGCAAACGCTCCGCCAAAGTATGCGACAACGACGGGCCTTGTGATCATTGCACTCGGCATGGTTTTGCTGCTGACCTGCGGATCCGAGCAGGCGATTTGGACGATGATTGCGGTTCAGGCACTCTTCGGTGTGGGCATTGCAATTTTTGTAACGCCGAACAGCACGGCTATCATGAACTCGGTTACCGAGCAGGAGTACGGCATGGCGTCAGGAACGCTTTCGACAACACGGATGCTTGGCATGGCTATATCAATCGGCATGATGACGGTTCTGACAAATCTTGTTCTTGGTGCCGGCACAAAGATGAGTGTGGATTATCTGGATGTGTTCCTTGTCATGATGCATGCAACGGTTCTTGCGGCGATCATTGTTCTGATTGTCGGCATGATCCTTTCCTGGACCGCGGATACCAAATCCGCGTGACATTTTTTTTCAAAAATATTTTTTTTATTTTTTTATTTTTTTTTTGGGAAAAAAATTTACGGGCAGCAAATATTTTCAAAAAACGTATCGCGTAACCTCTATCTGAAAAAAACCAAAGAAATATTTTCATAACGTTATCTTAAAAAAATTTACGGTATCGACCGGGTCCATGCAGATATATTTATGAGAGTGTAGTTATGCGATGACTCCCGTAATCTGAAACTACGCGGTGGTTTTCCGTAGATTCAGAATGCCGCATGGAGTCCGAATGTCGCCGGGACGAATGATCTGTTCGGGACAATCGTAATTGTGCAAACAGGGTTTACATCCTATCTGTATAATGTAATTGGGTACGTTTGTTAATAAATATTTCTGAGTGTCTATGGGCAGATTTGTTTGAAAGTACTCCTGAAATACTGCATATTTGCATCTTTATCATCATAAACCGGTGTAATGTTCTGATATTTTTCTGGATTTTGATTTTTAATAATTTCCCTTTGTCCCAAATATATCTTCATTTTTTAATAATATTTTTCAGACGTCGATTTTCTGTGTTGAATAGGACACAACGGGAATCCATTTCCGAAAACCTCTCGAAATGTGTCAGGAAAAATCTGTTCAAAAAAAGATATGAAATATTTTCACACAAAACTATGCTGCTGTTCGCGGGTGACACGTTTTTTGTCCAGAGGGATCAGAACTATCAGCACCACGATCGAAAGAATCGTTCCGACAACTAATGGATCAAGATAGTTCCAGGGACTTGCAACCAGCGAGTCAACCCCAAAGATTGCATTACAGATGCCGAGCGCCTTGGACTCTGCCGTATGGGCAAACACCGTCCAGACAAGCCAGCCTGCGGCTCCCGCGATCATACTCCACTTTGCCGCAAGAAACGAAGGACGTTTGGACACAAGACCGTGAATGAACGCCGGTAGAAGTGCTGCTGTACACAGACCCATAAACATTGCCGTGGCACGGGCAATGATGCTGTCAGGCATGACAACTGCGATCGCAAGACTTACAATCAGCATGACCACAATACCGATCTGATTTGCCCGGACCGAGTATCGCTTTCCTTTCAACCGTGCAAACATATCGCCGCCAAGCGTTGTTCCCATCGTATGCAGGAGTGACGAAAGTGTCGACATCGCCGCAGAAAGCAGAGTCAGCATGAAAATTATCACGAACAACTCAGGCATTGCCGAGTTGATGTAGAGCGGAATCACCGAGTCAACATTTCCTCCGGCTGCTGCAAGAGCAAGCTGGCCGGTTGTTTCCATGAAGTAGACGTTGGTCAATGGGCCGACCGTGAACGCAACTCCGGTCATCATCACGATGAAGAGTGCCCCCATCGGAACCGCACGGTTCAGTGACTTGCCGTCCTTTGCCGTCATGAACCGAACAGCAAGCTGTGGCTGGGCAAGAACACCGATACCCACACCAAGCACCAGCGTTGTAATCACTGTCATCCATACGGGCGAGCCGAACTCAGGCATTGAGGTCCAGCCGGTCATTCCAGCTTCCACAAGATTTTCCGGAACCAGCGGTGTCATTGCTTCCAGCGCACTGTTGGCAACAACAACGCCACCGAGATAGATGTAGGTCAGCACGAGCAGCAGTCCCATACCGAGAAGCATGATCGCTCCCTGCACCGCATCGGTGTACATGACAGCAATCAGTCCGCCGATAACAACGTAAAGCGCAACAATCACGGCAAACCCGAACAGTGCCGTCATGTACGGAATCCCAAGCGTCGTCTCAATAAACCGTGCTCCGCCAATGAGAACCGCTGCCGTATAGAGCGGCATCGCAGCGACAAAGATCAGACCTGATGCATAGATCAAAAACTTGGACCCGAACATTTTTCCAAATAGTTCAGGATATGTCAGGGCACCAAGCTCTTTTCCCACACGTCTGATGCGTTTTCCCATGAACAGGAAGGCAATGATCACACCGACAATAACGCAGAGCACGGTCAGCCACATCAGACTCATACCATACTGTGCGGAAATTCCGCCGAACCCTACGATTGCTGACGTACTGATGAACGTCGCACCATAGGAGAGGGCAATAATTATCGGATGCGTGTTGCGACCCGCGACCATGTAGTCTTCAACTTTCTTTGTCTTCTTGTATCCGTAGTATCCAAGACCAAGGATCATTACCAGATAGAAGAGCACGATGAGAATTGTCAACTCAGTACTTACTGCCATCGTCGTCACTATCCTTGTTCCAGTAAAGGTATCCGTAAATAAAGCAGCCAATCAAGGAGGCGATACAGATTACGTAGGTTATCCATATCCCTGGGTCACTAATTCCAAACATGTTGTAGCATCCACCTTTGTCGAAAGATTCGCGTCTTTTGGACGTCACTCAAGTTCGTAGAACAGCATTACAAAAAACGTCATACGAAAACGTGACGGTTCTTTAGTTAAAGCTAAAGAAGAAAAAGACGAGGAACAAAGCCTTGTAACCGCTGTAAGAATGGGTGTGGCTTTCGTTCATCTGAATCTACTACCATGTTGCCGTTTCTGAGATATAAATTAGTGCGGTATGTTATCATGTGGCACATTAGCACGAACGTCTCTCTGGTAAATCTTTAATCACTCACACACCGAAGTATAATTACGAAAATCCGGCATACAACTCCATGAAATTCATCCACACCGCCGACCTTCATCTCGGAAAACAGTTTTACGGATACAATATTCTCGCGGATCAGGCATTCATTCTCCGCCGGATAGCCCAGCTTGCCGTCTCGGAAAACGCTGACGGCATCATACTTGCCGGAGATATTTTTGATACGCCGGTTGCCGGTCGTGCTGCGGTTGATCTTTTGAACACATTTCTCACGTACCTTCAGAAATCAGACATCGCTGTCTTTATGATCAGCGGCAATCATGACTCGCCGGAACGAATTCATTACGGCAGTGGCATCATGGACTCCTGCAGCATCTACATCAACGGCGTCTATGACAGCGAGCGTGACGTCCGAGTCATCGATCTCTCTGACGAGTTCGGTCCTCTGCATCTCTGCCTGCTGCCTTACATCGATCCTGCGATAGTGAGAAGCTCGGGAAAGTTCGGCGACATCACGGTTACAACATTTGATGAGGCGGTTGCTGCCGTTCTCGCCTCAATTCCGATCAAGTCAGGCGAGCGGTACGCTGTGATCGCGCACCAGTTCGTTGCAGGATTTGGCACGATGCCTGCATCATCCGAGTCTGAACGGATCACGGTCGGCGGCATTGAACAGGTGGATGCAAAACATTTTGCCGAGTTTGAGTACGCGGCGCTCGGTCATCTCCACAAACCGCAGAAGGTGGGCCTCGCCACCATCCGCTACGCAGGCTCTCCCTTAAAGTACTCGCCGTCTGAGTGCGGGCCGGCAAAGTCGGTCACGGTCGTGGAATTTTTTGAGAAAGGTAATGTAACGATCCGCCAGATTCCACTCAAACCGTTACGCGATTTGCGTATCATCTGCGGAACGGTTGATGACCTCACTGCTGCGGGCGCGGTTCCAACGCCCCACGATGACTTCTTTTTCGTGCAGCTGACTGACCCGATGCCCCCCGCAGACACAATGGCTCGGCTGCGTGCAAAGTATCCTGCGGTCATTGGTGTTGAGCGGGTGTGTGACGCCACTCCTGCAGCAACAGCTGCCGGCGCACGAATGGAGGATCTGCAAAAATCGGACCGCGATCTTTTTGCAGGTTTTTTTGCTGAAGTCTCAGGGCGGCCGTTGACCACTCTTCAGGAAGCGGTTGTTCTGGAAATTTTGCAGGAGATGGGAGGGGAGCGATGAAACCAATTCGTCTGACGATGTCATCGTTCGGCCCGTATGCCAAAGAAACGGTGATCGACTTCTCGGTATTTGACGGGTCAGGAATTTTTCTCATAACCGGCGACACCGGTTCAGGAAAGACCACCATTTTTGACGCGATAACTTACGCCCTCTACGGTGTTGCAAGCGGCAGCATTCGCGAGGCGAAAACTCTCGCAAGTGACTTTGCCGGACCGGACGCGGTCCCTTTTGTCGAGCTGGTGTTTCTTCACCGCAATGAAACCTACACAATCCGGCGCACTCCTGCCTACATCATTGCCGGCACTGAGAAGAAAGCAACCGCGAGTCTTGTGATGCCGACCGGCACCGAGATCTCCGGCGCGAAACATGTTGGAGAGGAAGTCCTCCTCCTTCTTGGTCTGGACAGTCAGCAGTTTCGTCAGGTTGCGATGCTGGCTCAGAATGATTTTCAGAAATTTCTGTTCAGCACCAGTAAAGAGCGTGCCGACATTCTCAGAAAACTGTTCGCAACCGAACGGTTCGAGGAGTTCCAGAACAGAATTGCTGCACAAGCGCGTGCCGCAAAGCAGGAGACTGAAAAAATCCAGCAGTCATGTGTGGAGCGTGCCGGCAGATTTATCGCGGCCCCAGAGACCGCGTTCGCCGCTCTTTTGGATGAGGTGCGAGGCTCTCCGGACGGATTTTTCCGTCTGAACGATCTCTCCGCGGCGGCGGGAACCCAGTTCAGGGATGACAAAACGCATGCAGCTGTTCTCAAAGGCGAGTGCCAGTCAGCGAGAAACCGCACCGCAGAAATCAATGCATCAATTGAAGCTGCAAAACAGATTAATGCTGACCTCGACCGACTTTTGGAGACAACAGCAGTCGCGCAAAAACTTCGTGAACAGGAAAGCGAAATGGCAAAACTTGGCGAGCGGCTGGAGATGTCGCAGAAGGTTCGTGAGGTAGTGCCGTACGGAGAACGGGCGGACGCAGCCTGCGAGCGGCTGACTGCTGCACGAAACGGATGCGGCGCAGCAAAAGCCAGACTTACTGCTGCACAGGAAAAAGCGGAAGCCGCGGCTGCGGAACTTTCGAAAGCCCAGCGGGAGAATCTTTCCCTTCCGCTGATGCAGGAGGAGATCGGCAAACTCAAAGGTTTTGTTCCCCAGTTTGCCGAGTACGAGACGGTGAGGGGCCAGCATGTGCGGGGCGGCAGTGAGCTTGAGAGGATCGAAAAAGAGCTTGAGGGACGAAAGGCTGATCAAAAGCGGATGAATGTCCAGCGCGACCGACTGATGCTCAGACTTTCTGAGCTGGCTCCTGTTCCCGAAAAACTTTCAGTCGCAAAACATCGCGAGGATCAGATTGCCGTGCGGCTCACATCCCTTGACGCTCTTACCAAAGAGCTTCTGGTGTATCAGAAAACAGTAAAGGAGTGTTCCCTCAAAGAGATCGCCTACACCAAGGCCGCTGACGCGTATGAAGAGACCAGGGATGTCTTCACCCGCAAGGAACGTGCCTTCTTCGACGGACAGGCAGGCATCATGGCAAAGGATCTGCGTGCAGGCTCTCCATGTCCGGTCTGCGGCTCATCCCTTCATCCGCGTCCGGCATCCCTGCCTGCCGGTATCCCGACCGAGGCGGAACTGAATGCTTCCAAGGCTGAACTTTCCACAAAAGAAAATGCCCGAAGCCGTGCTGCATCCGAATGTTCAGGAGCGCGAAGCACGCTTCGTGCCGGAGAGCAGCATCTTCTTTCTGCGGCTGAGTTGTTGTTCACGCTTCCGAAGCGTTCTGACTGGGCAAGAATTCTTGACGGACTGATTCGTGAGGAGACGAATTCTTCCGAAGGCCAGCTGAAAACAATTCGTGCTGAGATTGCAGAGCTTCAAACTTTGCTCACGGAAAAGTCTGCTCTTGAAGCTGAGCTCAAACAGATGCATGACTCCTCCCCGCAACGCGAGGAAGAGCTTGCCGAGCTTTCAGAAAATGCTGCCGACATCAGGCAGCGTGCCGGGTATGCGAAGGCACGGGCCGAGGCATTGAAAGGTCAGCTCCCGCCTGAGTACTCCTCGGTTGCTGAACTGACTGAGGAGATCAAAAAACGGGAGTCTGCGATATCAGACCGCCGGACGCGTGAGGCCAAGCTGCTGGAAAGATCTGATCTGGCAAAGTCTGCGAGATATGATGCAGCTTCGGCATGCACGGCTGCTGAGGAAATATTTTCTGATGCTGAGCGCGCCTCCCGCGAGAGCGGGGAGGCGTTCAACAATGCACTTCTGATGCGTGGCTTCACCCGCGACGGATATCACAACGCGCTGATGAGTGATGCAGAGGTTCTTGCTGCGCAGGAGAAGCTGAAGCAGTACCGCGAGCTCCGCTCCTCGACCGATGGACAGATTGTGCTTTTGAAGAAAAAGACCGAAGGGTATACCACAATCGACATCCCTGCTCTTGCCGCAGGTCTCGCTGATGAGGAACGCCGCTACGCAGCTCTTCAGGAGGAGGAAAAAGATCTCGGGTACCGGATTATGCAAAACTCTGCCGCTCTGTCTGAGATATCAGGTTTTCTGGAAAAGTATGCAGCAGTTTCTGCGAGACACACTGAACTTTCTGATCTCTCCCGTGCGGCGAACGGTGATGCGGCAGGGTTAGGGGTTCGGATGAAGTTTGAAGAGTATGTGCAGTCCGCATATCTCGGACGCATTCTTGAGAAGGCGAATATTCGTCTGCATGCGATGACCGACGGCCGGTTCCGTGTTGTGCAGCGGAGTGCGGCAACGGATCAGCGAAGAAAGGAGGGGCTTGAGATGGATGTGATCGACTTCTACACCGGAAAGCAGCGGCCGACCTCGACCCTCTCCGGCGGCGAGTCGTTTAAGGCAGCGCTTTCCCTCGCCCTCGGGCTGTCTGATGTGATTATGGAGACCTCGGGCGGGATTGAGCTGGACGCTCTCTTCATCGATGAAGGATTCGGGTCTCTTGATTCGGTGTCGCTGGATCAGGCGATTGAGACTCTGGCAACGCTTGCGGCGCCGCGGACCGGCAGCAGGCTGATAGGAATCATTTCGCATGTCGAGGATCTGCGTCAGCGGATTGAGAAGAAGATCATTGTTGCGAAAAATCCTGACGGCAGCACGGCGAAGGTTGTTGTGTGATTTTTTTACCGCCCACGGAAAAACGGAAAACACTGAAATATCACCGAAAAACATCACGGAGCAGACGTGAACACCACGGAAGTATAAATTTGAACAATATTTTCGTGATGTCTTTTTTTTCTGAAATCTCGTGATGAAATATTTTCATGTGAGGCCCCGAAAAATATTTTCTGCAATTATTTTTTTGAAAATTTTCCAAGAGCACGCCAACGTTTTTTTTTCTGAAATCTTGTGATGATACATTTTCATGTGAGGGTTCGAAAAATATTTTCTGTAATTATTTTTTTGAAAATTCTCCAAGAGCAAACCAACGATTTTTTTTCTGAAATCTTGTGATGAAATATTTTCATGTGGGACCCCGAAAAATATTTTCTGTAATTATTTTTTTGAAAATTTTCCAAGAGCATGCCAACGATTTTTTTTTCTGAAATCTCGTGATGAAATATTTTCATGTGAGGCCCCGAAAAATATTTTCTGCAATTATTTTTTTGAAAATTTTCCAAGAGCACGCTAATGAAATTTCAATTTAGAAAAATATTTCCGTGGTATTCACGTCTGCTCCGTGATGTTTTTTTTTCTGTGAAATTCCGTGTATTCCTGCGAAGCAGTAAGCAGGCCGAAGGCATGCGTTCCGTTTTTCCGTGGGCTGATGCGTACGTCCACAACAGAAAAAAAATTATGACTGACCAATGATCTCCAGATGCTCCTGCTTTTTCGGGCAGCACTCTCCCTCGCATGCCCCACCGATGAAAGGACAGACCGACATCGAAAAATCAGCCATCGGGTGGCCCTTACTCTTGATCTCAAACTCCTTGTACCAACCGAACGCCGCACGTTTGGTCTCCACCCCTTCCTCACTCAGCCTCGCCTGAATCGTCTTTAAAATCCACTGCGAAATTCCCGGGCATCCGAGATCAGACGCGAGATGTGCATAGGGAAACAGCATCACCCGCTTTGCCTTCAGCCGCCCGAGCCGCACACAAATACTCTCAACTGTTGCAGACACCGTCACCTCAGGATTCACCTCATCAGACTTTTCCACACAGCAGAACAGCAGAACGCAGTCCAGCATCTCGTCTTCAGGGATCGGTTCCGGCTCTGCAATTTTCGTTTTCTTCGTCACCTTATACCAGACACGGTCCGCATGAATACCAAGTATTTTCATATTATCTCCTCTCTGCAATATGTGATAGCTGTTCACTGGTCAGCATACCAACAACTTTTCCCTGCCCTACCACCGGCAGGGCTGATATGTGATACTTGTCCAGAATCTTTGCCGCGTCGCGGAGCGTTGCGTCTGCAGACACACTCAGAACATTTTTTGTCATGATCTCATCAAGCATCGTGTGTTCACCGGCAACCGCCTTTGCAATATCCCATGACGTCACAATGCCGCACAGCGTTCCGTCTGCGTGCAACACGGGCAGATGGTTGACCTCACGCTCTATCATTGTCGCGGCAGCGGCACGAATAGTTGCACATCCGCGGATGGTTGGGGGATCACGGATCATGATGTCTGCGACCGTTAACGGAGTAAGGAACCTGCCAATCAGATAGTTCATCTGATCGTCTTCGAGCAGGAATCCGTCGTGGCCGAACCCTGACATCACTTCGGTGTACTGCACATCCTTTCCAATGCTGTTCAAAGCCATCACGATCTCTTCAGACAAATACGGCGGATACAGCCAGTCGGTCGAGACCGAGAGAATTAAGAATTTGGCATCCGTTTCCTTCAACCCTTCTGAAAGGGATCCGTTCTTTGTCAGATCATAGTAGTCGATGGCTTTGGTGATGTAGAGGTAGGAGTTTGGATCAAACCGCTGCACAAAACTTCTGCCCTGATGCTTCAGATAACTCTCGACACTGAACTCGGTCTCAAAGCCGTAACCGTACTCGGTTTTTTCCTGAAGCCTTCGTCCGAATTTTTTGTGCATCGACTGATCCGAGAGATAAGTAATGTGTGCCATCATACGGGCGAGGGAGAGACCGCGGTCAGGTTTTTCGTCCGCGGAATAGCGGCCGCCCTTCCATGCGGGATCGGTCATGATGGCAGCTCTCCCCACAGCACCGAAGGCTATATGCATCGGTGTTGAGTAGCCGGCAGCAGCAATCACAACGATGCGACGGGCAAATCCCGGGTACTCAACACTCCACTGCAAGGACTGCATGCCGCCCATTGACCCGCCGACAACTGCATAAAGGTCGTGGATCTCCTGTTCGATGAGAAATGTGTGCTGGGCTGCAACCATGTCGCGGATGGTGATCACCGGAAAGTCCGGGCCGTAAGGAAGTTTTGTATCAGGATTGATTGCGGCAGGGCCTGTTGATCCTTTGCAGCCGCCAATCACATTGGTTGCAATGATGCAGTACCGGTCGGTGTCAAGCGCTTTTCCTGGCCCAATGACGCCGTCCCACCAACCCGGATGTTTGTCTCCTTTGTGCATGCCAGCTGCGTGCGCATCGCCGGAGAGTGCATGACAGACAAGGATGGTGTTTCCGTGTGCTGGCGAACAGCCGTACTGTTCGTAGGCGATGACGATGTCATTGAGTACCGCTCCTGATTCCAGATGGAGCGGCGTCTGCAGGGTATGGTACCGGGTTACGACATCACCCACTGATCCGCCTGTCACGGCCCTCCTCCGATATGTGGTGTATTGGTAATTTTTGAATTCATTTTTTTATTCTCGGGGCGTTCACACTGTGATTATATTGGGTTGGACAGTGTTTAAAGTATATGTTTTTGGCTACGGTTTTGCTGCAGACATTTTTTTTTGAAAAATCGTCATTGGCGATTTTTTATTTATGCTATTTGCGCTATTCGCGTTTCAGATAAAAAAAGAAAAAGTAAAATGAATTTCGATTTAGAAATCGGTCATCACACGGAACTGATCGATCTCTTCAGAGTCAAGCTCTGCAAGGAAGGACTCGGCCGCGTTCTTAATGTCTTTGCTTGCGGTGATTGCACGGCCGACGACAACAACGTCTGCGCCTGCTGCGAGTGCCTTCTTCACGACCGGCACGCGGATACCGCCTGCGGTTGCGACAAGAATTTTCGCATTATACTTTGCTGCGACTGCCTTGATCTTTTTGATGTCGCCCCAGCTGTAGTCGCCGCTTGCTTCCTTGTCGATTGCACGGTGCATCTCAACATACTGCGGGAGAAGTGCTGCGCCGCCCATCTTTGCAAGGCTTTCGATCAGCTTTGCCGGCTCGTCAACATTCAGCATGTCGATGATTGCATAGATACCGCACTTCTTTGCTTCCTTAATGAATGCGGCAATCGTCTCAACCGGAGCAAGACCTGATACCACTGCTGCGTCGCCGCCTGCGTTGGACACCATGCGTGCTTCAAGGTTGCCAGTGTCAAGGGTCTTTAAGTCTGCAACGATGAAACAGTTCGGGCGGATTTTGCGGATTTCACCGATGACGTTTAAGCCGAACTGTTTGATGAGCGGAGTTCCTGCTTCAAAAATGACGTGATCGTTCTGCGGAACCTCACGCAGTACACGCTCCACCTGTCTCATATCGACAAGGTCCATAGCGACCTGGAGGTAGGGCGGGTTCCAGAGCCGCTGAACTTTGAATCCCATAACACCGTGGGCTGCACGGTCTTTTTCCTTCAGGACAGTTGCGGTGTCCGGGAACTTGTCGAGTGCGCGGGAAAGTGCGAGGCGGGTTGCACCATAGTTGAAGCGGTAGAGTTTGTTGAAGTCTTTTGCATCAGGAGAGATGAAAACACTTGCAACAATAACAACCTCATCCACATCCATGCCGGTGAAGACGCCGTCTTCAAGTGCGTCGGCGACTGCTTTGGAAACAGCTGCCTGTGCGGGGCCAAAGATCTGGGTAACCTGCTCAGTGTGCTTGAGGGTAACTTTCGGCACAATCAGGACTGCCGGTTTTGGGAGGAGGTTCGGGCGGATAACGCCGAGAAGCGGGGTGTGACCTGCGGAAAGCTGGGTCAGGCCGTTTGCAAATGCGGTTCCGACCGGGCCCATTTTGTCGCCGATCATGAGGTCGATGTGAGCGAGTTCCGCTCCATCGCCAACGAGTGCTTCGCCAATCAAAAACATAGAAAAATCTCTGCAATAGCTTTGGTTTTGTAACCCTATAAAGACAGCCGCCCCGCTTCAATTTTAATGTGAGGGTGCGGGCCTTTAGCCCGCACCCCACAGGATTAAACTGATGACCCATGCAGTGGGGAATGAAGCAGGCCGAAGGCATGCGGCCGCTCCCCTGCAAACAGGGTCGCTCTCATCCCTTTGTGGCTTTGGGCTTGGTCCGCTAAAAAAATCGAACCACATTATTTTCATCGTAAAAATCGCCATTGGCGATTTTTCATTCGCACCATTCGCGTTTATTCTACACAAGGCAGAATTCAGACATTCGTGAGATACGCAAACCTCGGTGACGCATACCCGAGCATCTTCCACTGCTGGTACATGTGTTCCCTGCTTGACGCAAGATTTCTCTCATACTCATCCCGCAGCTTCTCTGGATTGGGATCCTCGCCCGGTTTGCAGATTCTCTTGTATGCCTCTGCGAACGCATAAGCGCTCATAAACGCTGGAGAAATTCCTTCACACACCGGAGTTAAAAAATTTGCTGCGTCCCCTGCAAAAAAAATCCTGCCTTCCCCAATATCAACCGGATTCGTTGGCGCAACATCAGGAAGCAGACCATACTCCTCCCACTGCACATCACCAAGCTCTGCATCAAACTCTTTGACGAGATACTCGGTGAACTTCTGATAATATTCCGGCAGCATTGAGGGGTCGCGCCCACTCACTGTGATCACCACGAACTCATCCTTGATGCAGCACCATGCCGCATGCCCGGAGTACTCAGGCTGAAGATAGGCATGAAAGTAGTCCGGGTCAAGATCAACTGATCCCGGAGAAAAAGTCTGGTATGTTGCAATACTATCCCCCGGACGGTTTCGCAGCGTCTTTCGAACAGCACCCGTCACTCCGTCGCATCCAAGAAGAACCCGTCCCTTTTCCGTCCTGGTTTTCTTACCAAGCAGACTTACCGCGACATGATCTTCTTCGATTCGAAAATCGATCACCTCCGTCTTCTCCAAAACCCTGGCTCCCGCGTCTTCGGTCTCTACAGCCATCCAGTAATTAAACAGATTGCGCCAGACATTCATCCCATGTCCCTCAACCGTGGACTTCACCCGCTGTTCGTTCAACAGGGTAAAACCCTTATTGATCTGAGGATTGCAGCGCACGGCCTGCGGAATCTGGCCGAACACATGTTCAGTAATAGCTATTGACTTTCTGATCAGTATTCCGTTGCAGGACTTTTCCCGCAGCAGAGACATTTTTTCGGCGACCAACACCGAGTAGCCGGCATCAGCAAGTAATTTTGCCGCAACGCAGCCTGCCGCCCCTGCTCCGGAGATGATCACATCATACAATCTTACTTTCCTTCCTTGCCGGTGACGTGAACTATTTCAATAGCCGCAACCGTTGTTTTGTCGCTGTTCTTGCGGATGTACTCAATCGCTTCGTCATGAAAGGCAGCGGAGTACTTATTCATCAGTGCCTCAAGGGCTGCCTGTTTCTCCTGAGGATTTTCTACCACTCGTGCGGTGCCGAAGAGAACTGCTGAGCGGTATCGTGTATCAAATTTATCAGCCATCATCTCTTCAAATCCGACAACCGCGAACGACACCTTCGGATTTTCTTTCAGATTATCGATTTTATGTCCTTCGTGAGCCGAGTGGATGTAGATGACATTGTTTACCAGAACATAGTTCAGCGGAATTGCATACGGCTGGCCGTCGGCGTCCACGGTGGCAAGCGTTCCCCAGACTCCGTTCTGCAGAATATCTCTTGCATCAGAGTCTGAAAGCTGTGAGGCTTTACGCCGCATGGGTCTCATACATACTAATTACGGCAGAATACTATTAAAGAGAATAGATATTGTAAAAAAATCATTGTTTGATAAAATTACCAACAATCAGTATGGGCTATTTCCCACAAATAGATCGAAGCAACACTTCCGTGCGGCGAGTAGCGGTTTCGCAGAATTTCAAACTCTGATTTCGACAGCGACGGCATATCATACAGCCGCATGATGCCTCGCCGAATGCCGAGATCATTCCAGCTCAGCACATCAGGCCGCTCCATCGAGAGAAGGAGCATCATCTCTGCTGTCCACACACCGACACCGGGCAGCACCGTCAGCTCTTTGATGATCTCTTCATCGCTTTTTTTCCTGAATGTGGAGATGTCAACTTTTTTTGCGGCAACGGCGTCAGCAATGCCGCATATGTAGCCTGCCTTTCTCTTTGACATCCCACACTGCTGTATCTCGTCAGCTCCTGCCAAAGCTATCACATCAGGCGTGATGTCGTTTCCCAAAGCGTCCTGCATTCTGTTCCACACGGTATCTGCGGCTTTGGTTGATATCTGCTGGCCAACCACACTTCTGATCAGTGCAGAGAAGAGATCAGGGAATATTACGCGGTCAGGGCGCCCAAGTCGGTCCATTGCAGCTCCGAGAACCGGATCCTCTGCTGCAAGTCTGGCAATCTCTTTTTCTCCGTACGAAAAATACTGCATGGCTATCTCTTCATCCACATATGTTCACCTCTGATAAGTAGTATTCGGCAGGGGTTGTTCCAAGTAAAGTCCCTGTATCAAAATTACACAACTCGACTTTTATTTGAAAAATATTTCATCATGATTTTTTTCAAAATCTGACGAAATTTTTCTCCCTGCATCACTTTCTCAGGCATTTTTCGCGAAAGAAATATACGACAAATGACGAGCTATTATTGTTGATTAACGAAGAAAACGACGTAGTCGGCAAAGGCAAAGGTTCATGTCAGATACCCTACCATGTATCTTGTATAGAGGTTACGTGTTCATGGGGTTGAAAAGCTGGGTTGTCCCGCAGGATAAAATCTTTTTTGAGCTCTTCGAAGAACAGGCGGAGATCGTCTGTGAAGCAGCCGATCTTTTACAGAATATTTTCACCGACTACACCGACATTCCAGAAAAATACCGACAGATGAAGGACCTCGAACACCGCGGCGACGCAATGGCGCACCGGGCGTATGAGGAACTGAACCGCACCTTCATCACCCCAATAGAACCAGAAGAGATCTCCCGCCTTACCACTGCCCTCGATGACGTGATCGACTTCATCGACTCAGGAACCAACATGCTGTTGATCTATGAGATCGAACAGCCTGATGAGTTCATGATCGGATTTGCCTCGGTCATCCGTCAGGCAGCTGAAGAAATCCGGACCGGTGTTGCCGGGCTTCGCACCTTAAACGATCCGGAAACCATCAAAGGCTGCTGCATTGAGATCAACCGACTGGAAAACCAGGCCGACGAAATTCTGTCAAAAGCCTTGCAGAATCTGTTCAAGACCAAAGACCCGGTCATCATCATCAAACTCAAGGACATCTACGAACACTTTGAGATTGCAACCGACAAATGTGAGGATGTCGCCGATGTCTTTGCCTCGATCCTAATCCGTCACACGTGAGTTCAATGGATGCAAACACCATCATCATCATTCTCGGCATCATAATTGCACTCGCGTTCAACTTTTCCAATGGAAGAAACGACGCGTCAAACACGATAGCCACCGTCATCGCAACCCGTGCACTTGTTCCACGAACCGCGATTATTATCGCGTCAATTTGTTGTCTTGCGGGTCCTTTTATTTTCTCAACCGCTGTTGCAAAAACTATCGGCAAGGGAATTATTGACCCGGGAATTTTCACACCTGTTTTACTTTTCATCGGACTTATCGGAGCAGTGCTCTGGGTTAACTCCTGCTCGCAGTACGGCATTCCTGTCTCTTCATCCCATGCGCTCGTCGGCGGACTGATCGGTGTAGGTCTCGCCGCAGGCGGAGTGTCTGCAGTGTTCTGGCCTGACCCGACCATGACCACATGGACGATCATCTACATTGCCGCAGGCGCTCTGGTCGGCGGACTTATCATGGCGCTCGTCGCCTTCCTCGCCCATGATAAGATCAAAACTTTTGTCATCCTCGGTGCATGCGCTGGCGCGATTATTGCAATACCGCTGCTTATGATCCTTGACTTGTTCGTGATCAAAGGTCTGCTTGCAATCCTTCTCTTCATCTGTGTCTCTCCGGCGCTCGGTCTGATCGTGTCCTACTTTTTCACGACCCTCGTCACCAAAGTCATGGCAAACACCCGTCATCCTTCCAAGATGAACAAATGGTTCCAACGTGCTCAGATTGTCGGTGCAGGATTTCAGGCAATGAGTCTTGGGGGCAACGATGCCCAGAATGCCATGGGTATCATCATGGCAATTCTGATCGCGGCAGGCATCATTGCCGCGGACGGCGAGCTGCCGTTATGGGTTATTATACTCTCGGCTGTTGCAATCTCTCTTGGTATTCTCTCCGGCGGATGGAAGGTTATCAAAAAAATGGGTACCGGTATCACCAAAATTCAGCCCTATCAGGGATTTTCGGCATCAATGTCCGGCGGTCTTGTGCTGTCATTTATGACCATGTTCGGTGTTCCGGTCTCAACCACGCATGTTGCGACAGGAACCATCATGGGAACCGGCGTGACCCGCGGAACCGGCGCGGTAAAATGGGGAGCGGTCCGTCAGATGATAACGGCATGGGTTCTGACCATTCCTGCGGCGGCAGCGGTTTCTGGAATATGTTATGTTGTGGCTCAGGCAATCTTCGGATTTTAAAGCATCAGTGATATACCATAGATGACGCAGGCAACTGCAACAATCATCAGCACGATGTACATAAGTCCGGGTTTTGGCGTATCCTCTTCCATACTCCTTACCTTTTTCTCATCCAGAGAGTTTATGCGTTGCGCCTCCCAAATAATAAAGCAATGATCAATATTCGTAGAGACGTTTGCGGCTACTGCGGAGCATGTGTGTCCGTGTGTCCGCAGGGTTCGCTTGAACTCATTGACGCGTACCTGACTGTTGATGCCGATACCTGTAAAGACAAATGCAAGATCTGCTCGACCGTCTGTCCTCTTGGTGCTATTGAATGGGTGGAGAAATGAAGGAAACATACGACGTTTTAGTTGTTGGCGGAGGTCCGGGAGGAGCTCTTGCCGCAAAGGCTGCGGCAGAGTCAGGTCTGTCGGTTCTCCTTGTGGAGAAGCGTCCTGCTATTGGTGCACCGGTCCGCTGTGCGGAAGGCATTGGTAAAGAAGCTCTCGCTGAGTTTATCGCTGCTGATCCGAAATGGATCTCAGCAGACATTGAACGTGCAGTGCTTGTTGGTCCGGACGGAACGAAGTTCACGATCGGCGGCGAGGCTGCCGGCGGTAAAGTCGGATATGTGCTGGACCGCAAAATCTTCGACCGCGAGCTTATCTGGCGTGCGGCAGAGGCAGGTGCAGAAATTCAGGTGCATGCACGTGCATCAGCCCCGATTATTATCGAAGGTAAACTTGCCGGTGCAGTCATTCACCAGCACGGCAAAACCTATGAGGTTCGTGCAAAAGTCGTGATCGCAGCTGACGGTGTTGAGTCGAAGTTTGCGAAGTGGGCCGGTATTGATACGACCGTGCCACTCTGGGAGCTGGAAACCTGTGCCCAGTATATTGTCAATGATATTGACTTCGATAACAAGGCAAATGTGTTCCATGTCTCCAACGAAGCATGTCCCTGGGGATACATCTGGATTTTCCCGAAAGGCCCCAGATGTGCGAACATCGGTATCGGTATTGCCGGTACAAAGTCCGGCGAAGGCCACCGTGCAAAGGACTACCTTGACAAGTATCTTGCAAAAGAGTTCCCGAACGGTAAAGTCACCGAGCTGATCGTTGGCGGTGTGTCGGTCTGCAAGCCGCTTGAGTGCACGGTTGCTGACAATTTGATTGTTGTCGGGGACGCTGCACGTCTGTCTGATCCGATCACGGGCGGCGGTATCTACAATGCGATGTACACCGGAAATCTCGCCGGAAACATTGCGGCAACGGCAATTAAGAACGGCGACAGCTCCAAGAAGGCGCTGATGATCTATGATAAGACCTGGCGTGACGGTCCGGTCGGCACGACGCTTGCCCGCAATTATGCGGTGAAGGAGTCGTTTATTAAGATGGATGACAAAAAGCTGAACTCGATTGTTCACTCGATGAGCGATATGCAGATCGATGATCTGAGCGTGAGAAAGCTGGTGCTTGCTATCTTCAAGGCAAATCCGTGGCTGGCTCTTGAGTTGCCGCATCTGCTGAAAGCACTCTAACCAAAATTATTTTTTTCAGGTACGATGAAAGACGCGTATGATGTTGTGGTAGTCGGCGCAGGGCCTGCGGGTGCGATGGCTGCGAGAGAGGCGGCGGTATGCGGCGCGTCTGTTCTTCTTGTGGAGAAACGTCCGGCGGTCGGTGCTCCGGTCCGGTGTGCGGAAGGGATTGTGACAAGGGATCTTTTGGAGTTTACGACTCCTGATCCAAAATGGATTTCGGCAGTTATCAGACGGGCGAGATTTATGGGTCCGGGCGGCGCAAATTTTCTTATTTCCGGCAAATCCGATGATGAGGTGCTTGGCTACACGCTGGATCGGAAGATATTTGACCGCGAGCTGGTGATGCGTGCTGCAGATGCTGGAGTCGAAGTTGCGGTTCATGCACGTGCGGTGCCGTTTGTTGAAGACAACCGCATTGCAGGGGCCGTGATTCATCAGCATGGAGTTTCTCACACGGTCCGTGCGAAAGTGGTGATCGCAGCTGACGGTGTTGAGTCGAAGTTTGCAAAAGTTGCAGGGATTGATACAACGGTGCCGCTTGCTGATCTGGATTCCTGTGTGCAGTATCTGGTGACTGATATCGATATTGATCCTGAGATGAATGTCTTTTTCTGGAGCAATGCTGAGTGCCCGCATGGCTATATCTGGATTTTTCCGAAAGGCCCGAGGACGGCGAACATTGGTATCGGGATTCCCGGGACAAAGTCAGGCGACGGTCATCGGGCGAAGGATTATCTTGACCGATATATGGAGAAAAATTTTCCGAACGGCAAGGTTACGGAGCTGATTGTCGGCGGTGTTTCAACATGCAGACCACTTTCCTGTACGGCTGCGGACTCTTTGATCATCTGCGGCGATGCGGCACGTATGTCGGATCCGTTCACGGGCGGCGGAATTTATCAGGCGCTTTTTTCCGGACAGCTTGCGGGCAGGACGGCGGCTGATGCTGTTGTTCGGAACGATTGTTCGAAGAAGGCGCTGATGGTGTATGATGCGGCATGGCGGTCGAGCCGGATGGGAAAATTTTTGTCGCGGTCGTATCTGATCCGTGATGTGTTTTTCCGGATGGATGATGCGATGCTTGCCGAGGTCATCGAGTCGGTTCCGGATCTTCAGCTGAATGAGGTGACGGTGCCGTCGGTGCTTGCGGCGATGTTGAAGAATAATCCCTGGATTGCGATGAAGTTTCCGAAACTGTTTCTGCATCGGAAATAATTTTTTTTGAATTATTATTTTGAAACGCGAATGACGCGAATAAAAAATCGTCAATGGCGATTTTTAAGATTTTATTTATTTTTAAAATAGATTTGCTCGTTCAGAAAAATGCAGATAATTTCTTTTTTTGAAAAATCGCCATTGGCGATTTTTTATTCGCGCCATTCGCGTTTGGCCGAAGGCATACGATTCGTGTTTCACTCCCAAACATGTGCATAGCCGCGGTTTTCAACCGTCCTCCCACCACGCACAACACCGCTTCCTTCAACAACCTCGCCGATGACCGACGCTGGCACATCAAGTCGCGCCAAATTCTCCCGGGAAATCGTAAACAGCAGACCGAAATCTCCCCCGCCATAGAGGAAATATTTCTCCGCATCAGAGATCGCCAGCGTCGGCAGCTCATCATACAGCACAAACCCGACCCCTGACGCTTCTCCCATGTCATACAGCGAGACCGCAATGCCGTCTGAGACATCCATCATCGCCGTTGCCCCGGCTCTCGCAATTTTTTGTCCCTCGAAAACCTGCGGCTCCGGCGTCACCAGATTTTTCCGGTACTCGGTAAACCCGTCAAGTCCTGCCTGTGCAGCGCCCGGTGCTCCGGTGCAGCAGACTCTGTCCCCCACTTTTGCTCCGGAGCGCCTGCGGTAAAACTCCCGCGGAACAAGACCGAGCGCGGTTGTTACAATCGTCAGCTCCGTATGGCTGTCAATATCTCCGCCGACAATTTTTGCCCCATACCGTTTTGCACAGGCAACCGCTCCCTCCATGATCGGCCTCAGCCGTTCAGGCCGGTCAAGCCCGACCGCCACCAGCACCTGCGTCGGCTGTGCTCCGCAGCTCGCAACATCTGAAAGACTCACCGCGACACTCATCCAGCCCATCTCCCACTTAGTCATCCCTTTCGGAAAATCGGTCGTCTCATGCAGCATATCAGTTGTCGCAACCTGAATGAGTTTACCTTCCTCAAACTCACTCGCCGCACAGTCGTCTGCCGTCTCATCGCGCCCGATTAGATCACGGATCGTTTCCAAAAGCTCCCGGTCATCCATCACTCATCACCTGTAATCTCCTTCTTTCTCTGCTCACGATACGCCGTCAACACCGAGGAAAGAACGTCCCCTTTGGGTTCCGCCTCCGGTACCTCCGCAGGTTTTGGCTCAGACGCCAAAACTTGCGGCTCGCTCTGCGGCGCTGGTGTCGGCGCAACCGGCGGGACCGGCACAGATTTTTTCACCACTGGCTTTGGCTTCTGTCCAGGTGCGGCTCGCAGATACTTCTCCGGCAAAATTGTCGCAGGATCAATTCCCTGCTCCCGTACCTCACGTACTCGCTCCACCTGATACTCCTTCATCATCGAGTCCAGCGCCTCGCTCTGTTTCTGCGTTCGGTAGACCGTCTGCGTCGCCGTCCATGCCTCGAGTGCCGCATCAAGAGCTGCGGTATCCACAACACCGATCTTTCCCTTCACCCGCGGCGACAGATCGGCTCCTGAGAGAATCGGCAGATCAATCTCCCGAAACTCCTCGATCAGATGCTGTTCGCGGGCACGTGTAAACACATGCCTCGGCAGAATCACCGCCTTCACCTTCGCATCCGCAATATCGCGGATTACCGACTTCCCCCATCCGTCAATCTGCAGAACATACAAAAGATCCTCGGCAAACAACCCCATCTCCTCATCAAGATCGCGAACCGCCTCGCGGGCAAGCAGCGGCAGAATCTTCAGCGCCGAACAGCCTTCCCCTGCCTGCAGGGAAATATACAGCTTCATTCGGTCGAGCCGTGTTCGAAGATTCTTACATCGTCTCTCCTCCTTTCGCAGCTGCTTTTTTACTGAGACAATCTCACTGTCACGGTCAGCTATTTCAACCGATGCAAGCATTCTTTGATGCTGTCCCTCCCGTTCAGCATTCAGCCGCTTGTGAAGAGCAGAGATCGTTTTGTCCTTTCCCTCTGACTCGCGCGACAGCGTCGCAACAAGAGTCCGCATCCGGCGAATTGTCTCTTCCTGTCGCGTGATCTTTTCATCACGCTCATCAAAGATGACAGCTTCAGCTTCAACCTCAGCCTCTGAGAGTTGAGGCAACGTCTGCGAAGCAGGTTCTTCGCCTGACAGCTTTGCAAGCGTCTGTTCGAGTGAGTAACCGCGGACTACCTGCGCCCGCAGTTCATCGATATCAAACCCTGACGGAGCACGCCTGAGAATACTGTCGAACTTATTTTTGTAGGTCCGGTAGGCGTACATCGCCGCAGACAGCGCGTCACGTTCATGATCATTTTTGAAATCATAACCGCTCGCAAGCGCATACTTCTCCTTCACCAGAATATCCTTCTTCGGACTCCACGCCACCGCAGAGAATGCACGTCGGATTTTTTCCACGCCGAACGGCATTTCCGCCTTGTCGGACGCAATCACCAGCGGCTTTCCAAGGCCCGCAATTTCGGCAACGAGGTCGGCAGCAGAAAACAAACGGGTACTTGCGAGGTAGACGAGATTTCCATCGAGATCAAGCGCTGCAACCCCGATCGTCGTGCCGGGGTCGATTCCCACAATCAGATGTTTTGACTTGCGGGTCAGCTGCCGGAACTCAAGCTTCTCCCGCCGCCGACCGTTCACGCGTATCTGAGTGTCGCCGCCTTTGGAAGGCGAGACCTGAATCTCGGGACGGGGTGCATACACCGTGAACATCACGCGGCTTTCGCCTCCGAACGCACGGCGAACCAAAACCGTGTACTCAAGGTTGGCTGCAACCAGCTTCATCTCGATCTCGCGGGCATGGCTGCGAACTGCTCCATGCATTTTGCGGACATAGCGATTCTGACTCCATCCGCCGCGTCCGGGCGACCGGCATCGCGAGACAATGATGTCAGTGACGCCTTCGTAGGCGAGAACCTCGTATCCTGCGCCGAAGGATGCAAGGAGTGCCGAGGCTTTTGCCTCCTCAATCGGATTCTGTTTATCGAACGTGAGATTGTATCGTGCGGCAACCCGCGGGAGACTTTCCATGTGAACGCAGTCGCCGGTTACCTGTACAAGTTTTGTGTCGTTTGGAATTTCTGCAAGAAACGCATAGAGTGCGGCATTGTCACTCGCAATCTCCTGAATGCTGTCGACTGCGAGTATCTCCGGCCGTTCGGCTCTGAGATAGCGGATCAGCCGATACTGGGTGACATTTTTTTCTTCGGAAACGACCACTCCGTCCGCTACGCGAACGAGTGCATAATGGGGACGCATGGTTCCTGATCTGACCGAACCCCGAATGATGTCGATACCGAAGATGAGTCTGTTCATTCCTCCTTCCTGACTGCGGTTACGAATCTGAGTGCTTCATCGATGTCGTAGGTTTTCTGGTACTTTTTGGTGAAGAATGCGCCGACGGTTTCGAGGTCATGGCGAAGTGCTGCGTCCGCATTCTGGTGAGCCGGAGTAATCCACTGCGGCCAGTCGATGATCCAGACAACCGCTCCGTCGTACATGATGTTGTACTCGGAGAGGTCGCCGTGGATGTAGCCTTCGCTGTATGCGATTTTTACCTGTTCGAGTATTTCCTGCCAGACGGCGTCCGGGTTTTCGAGCTGGCAGCGGTTGAGGTTCACTCCTTGGATGAAGGACATGACGATGACGTGACGGTTGATGTCGATCGGGACCGGGACGTTGACTTTTCCGTTGAGTGCGGTGAGCGCTTCGTACTCGCGGGCTGCGGATTTTGCGGAGGCAAATATCCAGGGACAGTGTCCTTCTTCAGGCATGTAGTCGCGGTTGGTGCGAACGGTCTGAAATGAGCGCTGGCCGATTTTGTGGAGTTTGAGTACGACGACGCCAAAGCCGAGCGCTTCGTATATTTCCGATTCCTTGCCGACGCCGATCATGGAGCCGAGTGCTGATATGGATTTTTTTGCGGTGAGGCCTGAGAGGGCGAGCGCGTCGTAGCCTTTGAAGACGAGTGAGTATCCTTTGTAGGGGACTGAGTCTGATCTGACCATGTCAAGGTGAATGAGGTTGCCGACACGGTATTTTGTTTCGTTTGCGGAGAGGTGAACGGCTGTTCTGAGGTCGTCCTCAGGGACCCAGCGGTAGCGGCGCATCATTCGCTCTAAGGCGTTGAGAATGCGGATTTCGTATTTGTGAAGATTTTTGATGTCATCGGCTGACAAAGGCATTAGATATTGATTGACTTTGCAGGGATAAAAGTATCATGATGATCAGTGGTGAGCAGGCCGAAGGCATGTGATTCGCGTTTCAAAATCTCATCCTACCTACTCAACACAAACCAGTGCAACCTACATATCA
The DNA here is from genome assembly GCF_032714495.1 of Methanorbis rubei. Classification (NCBI taxonomy): domain Archaea; kingdom Methanobacteriati; phylum Methanobacteriota; class Methanomicrobia; order Methanomicrobiales; family Methanocorpusculaceae; genus Methanorbis; species Methanorbis rubei. The sequence goes on from NZ_JAWDKB010000001.1 coordinate 167,792, forward strand.
GACGAACGCCAACTATTGATGTACTATGAAATGCTCGCGGTGCGGAAATGATGCGGTCATTGTGCAGGAGTATGCAGGCGTTGCCCTCTGTCCCCGCCACGCCGCAGCCGACATTGAAGCAAAAGCAAAACGCGAAGTGCGAAAATGCGGCGGAATTTCCTCAGGCGAAAAACTGTTTGTTGGTGAGGGAGGCAGCGCCGAGTCGCATGCCCTCTCAAATCTCCTATCCGTAATCCTTGCAGGACGACGCGACGTTACGTTTGTCACAGACACCGCGTTCGCAACCGCAGTCGTGACCGCAGACACCCTTGACGATATTGCTGAACACCTTCTTAGTTTAGTGTGTCTTGGAAACACCACTGACCTTCTGGAGACTCCGGAGAAAAAAACTATCCGCCCGCTCTCAACAATCCCGCGAACCGAGGTTTACTTCTATGCCAGCCATCACGGATGGGTGGGCGGCTCTTCTGCTGGAAAAACCAGCACGTTTTCTTCAGACATCGCCGCATTTCTCAAAACATTTTCTGTTGGCCATCCTTCAGCCGCCTATGCCCTCAAACGGATCGCTGATCAGCTGCCGGAACTTTATTTGGAGAGACACAATCATGCAGTGTAAAGATATCGGGTGTGCCGTTACCCGAATGAAAGACCTTATTCGTCAGACCCTCTGGGCGTCGGGCGCAAAAGGCATCGTCGTCGGCGTCTCAGGCGGCATCGACTCAGCGGTCGCAGCAGCGGTTGCCGCAAAAGCGCTTGGGCCCGAACATGTATTCGCTGTCCACATGCCGGTGTCCTCAAGCTCTCTTGAGGATCAGGCCGACACTGCCGAGCTCTGCGAAAAATTCGGCATTGAAATGATCATCGTCCCGCTTGGAGACCTCGTTGACGCAGCATTTGAAAATCCCGGAATGACAGACACCCCCCTTCTCCGCGGAAACTTTGCCGCACGACTGCGTATGGCAACCCTCTACAACATCGCCGCATCGCGTTGTGCCCTCGTCTGCGGAACCTCCAACAAAACCGAGTACATGATCGGCTACACCACCAAATGGGGTGACTCAGCAGCAGACGTCCAGCCGCTCCTGCATTTATGGAAGAAGGATGTCTACGCGGTCGCTGAAGAGCTTGAAATTCCCGCATCAATCATAAAAAAAGTACCGAGCGCCGGATTCTGGCCTGGGCAGAGCGATGAGCATGAGCTTGGCATAACCTACAACGAACTTGATGCAGCTCTCATCAGCCTTGAGGCTCATGACTTTGTCCCGGAAACTCCGCTCGAAGAGACCGTGCTTGCCCTTGTCAGAAAAAGTTCCCATAAACGAACTCAGGCTGAATGCCTGCTGTAACTTTTTTTTTGTTTTTGGTTTCACTTGAAATAACCACATGTCGCAGCATCGCACCGCGTAATTCCTAACAGAAAGAAAATAAAAAAAAGCAAAGAAAAAGGGAGGATTAAACCTTACCCTTACGCTTCATGAACACATAGTAGCCGCCGATTAAAATGACTGCCAGCACAATGATAATGAAGAGCGGACTCGTGAAGAAGGACAGCGGTCCGGACTGATCTTTAATATCAACAACAGCCTTCATCGACTTGGAAAGAATACTGTTATCGTTTGCATCGCGGTAGCGAATCTCAGTATCAAGACCGTAACTCTTCTCAGTTGCCGCACCATCCACACTCACTTCGTAAACGCCGACGACTGAATCTCCTGGTGCCATATCACCGAGATATGCCGAGTCATCATTGGAGGAGAACGGATCAACTGCACTCAGACGTGCTGTTGCACTGTAAACTTTGGTGTTTCCGGTGTTTTTGTAAGTGACCTTGACCTGTCCCTTATCTCCGGGTGCGAGAGCTGCCTCCACACTCGTTACTTTGAACTCAACCTTTCCGCCGACCGGCACTCCCACGATAACCGGGGAAGAAGTCTGATCAACACCATAGTTGTCCTGATACACAATCTGCAGACCGATCGGGTACTCCTTCACTTCTGCATTGCTTGCAACAGAGATCTTGAACGTAACCGACTGGGTTGACCCTGCCGGGAAATCGCCGATGAACACACTGTTCTCAACCGGAACAATGACCGAGGTCGTTGATCCGGTGGAGGTGATCAGCCGTCCATAGGCATTCTTTGCATCCATACCGCCGGCATTCATGATCTCAAGGGTCAAAAATCCTGACGTTCCGACGCTGATATCATCGCCTGAAATCGACAGAACTTCTGGAGACACCTGGGATCTGACCGAGACTCCGAGCGGGACATCTTTTACCCGGTCATTGACCCAGTAGTAGCCAAGGGCATCGCCGTAGTTTTCGACAGAGTACAGTTCATTATAGATGACATGCACCGTCATGGTACGCGGTCCGGGGGTTGCATACTGATCAACAGACACGCGGTAGGTCAGAGTTGCACTCTGTCCCGGGCTGATCTGGGAAACGGTCTGCATGCCGGTCTTTACGGTAACTCCATCAGAGTCCTCAAGATAGACACGGAGCTGATAGGGCGTAGCAACATCGTACTGGCGCTGCATGCCGCCTTCAAGTGCGACTACCTGGTACTGGGCATTATTCGTGAGTTTGATCGTAAAGTCTGTTTCGGTTCCTGGGACCAGTTCATTTCCACCATCTGCGGATGCGAAAAATTCAATTCCCGCAGTTGAGTAGGAAACCTGAGCCGCGGACACCGGTGCTGCAATGAGCACGAGCATGAGACATGCTGCAATTATCAGGGCTGAATTCCGAAGTTTCAAAGAAAACACCTAAATTGGTTATTCTAACTAATTTATGAGTATAAGTGCATAAATACTTGCTTGGAGATCAATCCAGTGTTTTGCAAAGTATTTTTGGTATCCAAAGCCATAGTACTACTATAGTATGGTTGAACTTGTACACGCAAATGCAGTTATTGAGATCCGTCGCATTCTCGAAACCGCAGGATATGATACCGAAGAGGAGACCGGAGCGTTCAATCTCTCGGCAGTGAGAGGCAGGGACTGCCTGATTGTCCTGTGTTCCGATGATCTCAATCTCCTTCAGCGGTTCGATATGACACCGTACACGATTATGCTCAGTGAGACCAAGGTTCGGTGCGATAAACTGATTTTTACCGGCAATGCCTACTTCCGTCCGAAAGAGGCGGAGATGTGGTCCCGTGAGCAGCTGGAACAGTATATTGCTGCGTCTGCTATGGCACGCATTTATTCAGAGCATTTTGATCTGGATCAGGTTGCGTCAGCGGTGTCTGCACCCAGCACATTCGGTCGTTCGCCGATCGGTTCGATCCCTGGTGCAAGCGGTGATCAGCTGCTGCCGATCCGGATCACGGACCGCGACGCAGTTCGTATTGCTCATCAGGAAGGACCAACGGTGCTTCGCATGATCCCGTATTGGTACTATCAGTATGTGAGTTCGGGTGAAGCAAGCTACAAGGGTAAGATGGTGAGTTTTGATGCCGAAGGGTCAGGATGGGTCAATGCGATCAATGGTATTGAGTCTGACTTCGGCGATGTGGTGCCAATCGCTGGAGTCGTTCCGGCTGATGCTGATGTGATGAATCCGGTGAACTCAAAAGCTGATACCGAGGAAAAAGTCCGGTCTGATCTGATGCAGAAGTTAACGAAGCGTGTGCGGATTAAGACGACTGCCGGTGACGCAATTTTTGCTGAGGAGAAGGAGTTCAAGCCGGCACCTGAGGATATTGAGGTTACGGTTGAGAAGGTGTACGTGCCGGTGTGGCAGGTTCGCGGGAAAAAGGATATTATTGAAGTGAATGCCTATACCGGCGAAGAGCTTTCTGTTCCGTCGGATGAAGGCTGTGAAGTGTTCTAAATGATTTATATTGTCGGTGGAGGTCCGGCCGGCAGGATGGCGGCTGTGCGGCTTGCCTCTGCCGGCAAAGAAGTTACTCTTTTTGAGAAGCGTGCGCTGGGTGGCCAGTGCGTGCATGATGGCTGTATGCTGGTGTGCGGGCTGAATGATGTTGCCCGCAGCATTCGCGACACCGAGTTTCTGCGAAACACGGGTGTCATTGAAGGTACCGTCTCTGTCCGATATCCTGAGGTGATGCGGCGTCTGGAAGAGGTTCAGGCCCGTCTCTCCAAAATTCTCGAGCGTGAGACGCTGGATGCAGGGGTAAAAATACAGTACGGGGTGACTGCGGAGGTTGAGGGGCGGTCGGTGATTGCTGACGGAGTTCGGTATGATGATGCCGAGGCGGTGATTGTTGCGTCGGGCGCTGAGATGTATGTGCCTGATGTGTCCGGTGCCGGACTTTTTGGGACATACACGGCACGAACGATCCGATCGATGCCTGCGTTGCCAAAAAGGATGGCGATTGTCGGCGGCGGTATTTCTGCGGCTGAGTTTGCGTATATTTTTTCTTCTTTTGGTGTTGAGGTTTCACTGTTTGCGAGAAGTTCTTTTCTTTCGATGCTGCCGAAGCGGATGCATAAGGCGGCTCTCAGGGATCTTTCGTCGGTACATATTTATGAGAATGCACCAATCGGGCGGGTTCTTGGGTCGGATCATGTGGTGGGTGTGGTCGCAGGTGACGTGACGGTTGCATGCGATGCGGTGCTGTTTGCGACAGGGGTGCGCCCGCACTCCCCGCATGTGCGGGGATTTTTGAAGAATGCTGATGGCTCAATCGTGGTGAACGAGAAAATGGAGACGTCAGTCCGGGGAGTGTATGCGTGCGGGGATGTGGTTGGCGCTCCGTATTTTACGCCGGTGTCGCGTCTTCAGGGGTTTGCGGCGGCTGATGCGATTCTCGGGGTTTCGCGAACTGTTGATCTGTCGCGTATTCCGTTTACGGTGGTGCTGGGTCTTGATTATACGGTGTGCCGCGATGCGGACGCAAGCGGAGCATCGTTTGCGTCGCCGAATATTGCCGGGCCCGGGTCAGTGTGGCATGTGTCGGATGGGTCGGTTGGGACGATGGAGCTGAATGTGGATACATCGAACGGTCAGATTGTGGGTTTTTCCAGCTCCGGCCCCGGGACTGGACTTGTGGGGACGTATTTAGGATATCTGGTGCGCAAAGGTGTTACGGTGCATGAGTTTTCGTCGATGCTTGAGATCCATCCGATCTCTGACGGGCTCTACTCAATGATCCGGTTCGCTGAGGATCATCTGGCTGATCAAAAACGCGAATAACGCGAATCGCATGCCTGCGGCCTGCTCACCGCTTCGCGCTATTCGCGTTTTTACTCCGCATCTTTCCACGAAACGGTGAACAATTCGTGGTTACTAAAGTGATCCCTCACAACGACCGCGATGGTTATATGATTCTGTAACAAATATGAGGGATATGTCGTTTCTTGCCCAGACAACCGATATGTCATTTTTACGGCAATTTGATCCTGAGATAACGGATCTGATTAACAAAGAGTACAAACGTCAGGTTGAAGGCCTGGAACTGATTGCATCCGAAAACGTCGTTGCCCGCGAAGTCATGGAAGCGATGGGGACAATTCTCACCAACAAATATGCAGAAGGATACCCGGGTAAACGCTACTACGGCGGATGCGAGTTTCATGATCAGATTGAAAATATCGCCCGCGACCGGCTCTGTCGGCTGTTCGGCGCTGAGCATGCCAATGTTCAGCCGCACTCCGGCAGTCAGGCGAACGAAGCGGTCTACCTCTCGTTTTTAAAACCCGGCGACAAAATCCTCAGCCAGAGCTTAAACAACGGCGGCCACCTCTCGCACGGCGACCCGGCAAATATCTCCGGCAAATACTATAACATCACCTCGTACGGCGTGGACCTTGAGTCCGAGCTGCTGGATTATGCGGAAATCGAAGCAACCGCACGCAAAGTAAAGCCTGACTTAATCGTCTGCGGTGCGTCTGCGTATCCGCGTGAGATCGACTTCAAGGCGTTCGCCGAAATTGCCGAGGATGTGGGCGCACGTTCCATGGCTGACATTGCTCACATCTCCGGCCTCTGCTGCACCGGCCTGCACAACTCGCCGGTCGGTGTGACGACCTATGTTACGTCCACAACGCACAAGACCCTTCGCGGTCCCCGCGGCGGAGTGATCATGTGCGGTAAAGAGTATGCAAACTCAATTGACAAAGCGGTGTTCCCCGGTCTTCAGGGCGGCCCGCTGATGCATGTTATCGCGGCAAAGGCGGTTTGCTTCCGCGAGGCGCTGAGCAATGAGTACAAAGAGTATGCTGAACAAGTGGTGAAAAACTGTAAAGTGCTTGCCGCAACTCTGATAGATGAAGGCTTCAGACTTGTAACCGGCGGAACCGATAATCACCTCTGCCTTCTGGATCTCTCAGAACAGGGAATCTCCGGTCATCAGGCTGAGATTGCCCTCGGGCGTGCCGGTATTACGGTGAACAAAAATACGATTCCCCGCCAGCACCTCTCACCGTTTGAGACGTCAGGTCTGCGGCTTGGAACACCGACGATCACCACACGCGGTATGCGTGAGGAGGAGTGTAAGCAGGTGGGCGTATGGATTTCCCGCGTGCTGCACAATGTTGAGAACGCGGCGGTTCTTGCGGAGACGAAGGACGAGGTCACGACGTTTTGTCTGCGCTATCCTCTGTATCCTGAGATTCGGGAGTGAAATTTTCGGCGGTAGCATGGCGGTGCAGATTAAAGGGGTGAGGGTTGGCGAAGGCAGTTCGCCAAAGATTATGGGGGTTTTGAACATCAGCCCCGAGTCTTTTTTTTCGGATTCGTTTACCCGTTGCGACGAGATTCTTGTCCGTGCTCTGGAGATGATGCAGGAGGGTGCGGACATGATCGATCTGGGAGCGCGAAGTACTGCACTAACCGCCCCGCCGTTGAGTGTTTCTGAGGAGCGGGAGCGGGTTGTTGCAGCACTGCGGGAACTTGATGGGTGCGGGGCTGTTCTGTCGCTTGATACGATGCATCCTGAGGTTTTGGATGCTGCGCTGCGGTATGATATTGCGGCGATCAATGATATTAACGGACTTGGGAATCCTTTGTATGCGAAAATCGCTGCGGACTCGGGCCTTCCAGTGATTGCGATGGCGGCAGGGAACAGGCCCGGCGATCCGGTTGATTTTTCCGGGACACTTTCGGCACTGCGGCTGGTGTGCGAGCGGGCAGAGCGGTTTGGGATTTCTGATCTGATTCTTGATCCGGGAGTGGGGAAGTGGGTTGAGGAGAGGTCAGTTGATGCTGACTGGGAGCTGTGCCGGAGGTTTTCTTTGTTACAGGAGTTTGAGCGTCCGCTGCTTGCTGCGGTTTCCCGCAAAGCGTTTATCGGGAATGCTGTGGGAAAGCCTGCTGAGGAGCGGCTGTTTGGGACGCTTGGTGTGTTGTTTTTCCTCCTGGAGCAGGGGGCGGACATTGTGCGGGTGCATGATGTTTTGGCAGTGCGGGATGTTGTTTTGGTGTTTGAGCGGTTACTGTGATTTTAAAACGCGAATAGCGCGAATAGCGCGAATGAAAAATCGCCAATGGCGATTTTTTTCAAATTTTGTTTTGTTTCTCTGGATGCTTCTATCTAAAATAAAATACTGAGCAATTTCCTAAAAATCGCCATTGGCGATTTTTTATTCGCGCTATTCGCGCTATTCCGCGAAGCGGTGAGCAGGCCGCAAGCATGCGATTCGCATTTGGCCGCAGGCATGCTATTCGTGTTTCATATCTCCTTATCCAGAACACAACCCACATAGGTATTCAGCGCCAATTATTATCACAATGAACCCGGGTTTTTCCGTCTATGGGATATCCACCGGCCTCCTGCAATCAGGGGACGACATCGTCGGACGCGTGCTTACCGCACTTTCTGCAACCGGCGCACACGAAATCGCCGACAATGACATTCTCCTCTTCGCCGAGTCCCCGCTGTCAACCACCGAAGGGCGAAATATCAGACTCGCTGACGTCGTGCCGGGGCAGGAGGCTGAAACGCTCGGAAAAAAATACTCACTCGACCCCAGGCTTGCTCAGGTTGTCATCGATGAAAGCGACCGCATCCTTGGCGGCATCCCCGGATTTCTGCTTGCATCACGGGGAAATCTCGTGCTTCCGAATGCAGGAGTCGACGAGTCCAATGCTCCGGACGGCTGGGTCACCCGCCTTCCCGAGGACGCCGACGCCAGTGCGGCGCGAATTCGAAAAGAGATTCGGGAACGAACCGGTAAAGAGGTCGCGGTCATCATCATCGACTCCCGCACGCATGCGATGCGGCTCGGTGTCTCCGGTGTTGCTATTGGCTGTTCAGGCATTCTTCCGATCACCGACGAACGCGGCAAGCCTGACCTCTTCGGCCACGAGCTTCAGGTAACCCGCCGTGCTATTGCGGACTCGCTTGCGTCAACAGCTGAACTTCTCATGGGCGAGGCAAATGAAGGTGTTCCTGTCGTGCTGGTCCGCGGTTACCGCTACACATTCGCCGAGCATGCCGTGATTGAGTCCATCGCTCCCGACGAAGACCTCTTCCTTGGAAGCCTTTCGTGGAATGGGTAATTTTCGGCTTTATTCTAAACAAAATTCAGCCCACGGAAAACACGGACCACACTGAAATATCACAGAAAAAAACATCACATAGCAGACGTGAACATCACGGAACTCAGATTTGAAACGATATTTCTGTGATGTTCACGTCTGCTCTGTGATGTTTTTTTTCCGTGAGATTTTCTGCGTGTTCGGTTTTTCCGTGGGAGGCTCAAGCAAAGCCACATACAAAAAAAATAGTCCAAGGGGAATCACCCCCTTGCTTTTATCCAACCCGCAGGCCGTTCTCTTCTGCGATATCCACAAAGGCATCAGCCAGATACTCTGCCTGCTCCCGCGTAAGACCATATGTATTGAACTTCCACTGCTTCGTAACCCCGGGCATAATACCCGTGATACCGCGTTTTGCCAGAGCACTTGAGAGGAAGAAGCCGCGTTTCTTATGCGTGCGGGCAACCACATCAAACGATGCTGCCGTATCCATCCTCGTCAGCGTATGACGACGCGGGAACTCGGAAGCCACCTTCGTTCCTTCGATCGACTGTAATGCATCGATCACAATCTTATGGTTCGCCAGTTCCTCATCCCAGTGATTCACTCGCTCCTTCACCGCCGGAAACGACGCAAGCAGTCCCACGATCGGTGCACCCATCAGCGAACAGCCGAGGATACCCACCTGCTTGATGCCGAATTTTCTGCCGGTCACGTCGCCTGAGATCTTCGTCGTCCGGAGAACAACGTCAGCGTACTCATCGGTTGTTGCAAGGACTCCTGAGGGTGCAGGGGCTGCCATACTCTTGTGGCCGGACCCGACCACGAAGTCAACGCCAAGTTCCTTGCCGTTCACCGGTAGAACACCGACCGTGTAGACACCATTGTAGAGCACCGGGATATCGTACTGGTGCGCAACCTTTGCAACGCCCTTCACATCATGCATATTTCCATACATGAAGTCCACCGCATCAATGAAGAGCAGCTTGGGCGCGTATCCGAACTCTCTGACCGCTGCTTCGATTCGTTCGGCTGCGGTGGCTGCGGTGATGTGATGATCCGGTGTCTGCGGAATTTCACGGACGACACCGTTCACCACCTCGACCGAGAGGTATGCGGTGTAGTGGCCCATACCGGTCATCATCACCGGCTCGCCTTTGCCGACGAGCGCTCCGGTTACCTCCTGAAACGCACGGCGTGCGCCCGGTACCACTTGGGATTTATCCATACCGAGCCACTGGGCGAGATCGGTGTGAAAGTCTGCGATCGGCGGGTTGGTGACATAGTCTAAACGGAATGGTTTGTGGCAGTGGTCGCAGACCGAGTAGCCGTCGCCCCAGGCAATAACGGCCTTCATTGCTTCAGGGGTAAGCCGTCCTGCCGCCTGAATGGGGTCTAAGTTAATCGATCCCTCTTCAACGGTCCGCGTCTCAATTCCTGCTGCGCATCGGATGGTCATGTCAGCTCCTCCTCAAGAATGATGAGCTGTTTTCGAACCTGTTCGATCGCTTTCTTCGTACTCTCTTTCTCCGACTCGTTCAGCTGATGCAGGGGTGCGGTTCTCCGAAGAACGGCACGGATGTCGGTCAGCTGATACAGACCGGTGAACACCGCATCAATAGCTCTTTGTGACATAGTATCAGTTGTTGAAATATCCTGTTCATTTGCTATCCCGCATGGATACAGTGCGGTTGATTTCGATTTTCCCGATTTTTTTCGGGAATGGTCTGGTGCTTGTGAATTTTTGTGTATCCTGTTTTTGGCATTCTGCATGGATACAATGCGATTGATTTCGATCTCCCGATTCTTCGGGACAAGCCAAGTTCCCGATTTGAACGGGAGTAGAATTGTCTCGCATGCCGCTTTCGCGTCATGCTCGGTCTGAGGCGTCTTCGCCGCCCGACCTCTGCTGGCAATCGTGTCTCCACGCTGCCAACTTGGCATGTAATTTTTTGTTTGCTCTCCTGATTTCTCAGGAAAAGCCAAGTGCCTGATTTGAACAGGCGTAAAATTGTCTCGCATGCCGCTTTCGCGTCATGCTCGGTCTGAGGCGTCTTCGCCGCCCGACCTCTGCCGGCAATCGTGTCCCCATCTCGCCAACTTGGCATGTAATTTTTTGTTTGCTCTCCTGATTTCTCAGGAAAAGCCAAGTGCCTGATTTGAACAGGCGTAAAATTGCTCTGCAGGCAATTGCGTGGCCACTCCGCCAACTTGGCATGTAATTTTTTTTGTTTGATTCATTTGGTATCCCGATTTCTCAGGGAAAGCCAAGTTCCCGATTTGAACGGGAGTAGAATTGCTCTGCAGGCAATCGCGTGGCCACTCCGCCAACTTGGCATGTAGATTTTTTTCTGTGTTCAGTACATTTTTGGTTCTGACACACAATTCACATTGTGAACTTCACAGTGTGAATACATCATTGACCGCCCTCGTATTTATAGTTAACGGGATAGCTCGCAAAGCCTCAAAAAAATATCAACCAAAGAAACCTATATATCACTGAAAGAAAATAACTGTATTCACAGCGTGAACTTTTTCACAAATAGGTGATTACCACATGACCAATACAAACTACCAGAAAGAAACACTCGCCATCCACGCCGGTCAAAAACCTGACCCCGCAACCGGAGCCCGTGCCGAACCCATCTACATGACCACCGCCTACGTCTTCCGCGATGCAGAACAGGCCGCAGGCCGCTTCAGCCTCACCGACGCAGGAAACATCTACACCCGCCTCACCAACCCCAACAACAGCTCATTCGAAGAAAAAATCGCCGCACTCGAAGGCGGAACCGCCGCCATCAGCACCGCATCAGGAATGGCAGCCATCAGCTACGCAATACTTGCCGTAACCAACCCGGGGGACGAAATCGTCTCCGCAGACAACCTCTACGGCGGAACCTACGAACTCTTCCACCACACTCTCCCCAACTTCGGCAGAACCGTAACGTTCGTCAAATCCGACGACCTCGTCGCACTCAAAAACGCTATTACTCCCAAAACCCGCGCGGTCTACTTCGAGTCCATCGGAAATCCCAAACTTGACATCCCGGACTTTGAAGCAGTCGCAAAAATTGCTCATGACGCAGGCGTCCCCTTCATCGTCGACAACACTGTTGGCGTCGGCACCGTCAAGCCCCTTGACCACGGCGCAGACATCGTCGTCATGTCGGCAACCAAATATGTCAACGGCCACGGCACAGCACTCGCAGGCGTCATCATCGAAGGCGGCAAATTCCCTTGGGACAACGGCAAATTCCCCAAATTCACCACGCCCGATCCGGCCTACCACGGCCTTGTCCACTACAGCGCTTTCGGTCCTGCCACGGTATCGACAAGCATCCGCGTCTCCCTCATGAGAGACGTCGGCGCAACCCTCAGCCCGTTCAACGCATGGCTCTCCTCGCTTGGCTTGGAAACCCTCTACCTCAGAATTCAGCGCCACGCAGAAAACGCGCTCGCGGTTGCAGAGCATCTCAAAAATCATCCGAAGGTTGCATGGGTCAACTACCCGGGCCTTGCTGATCACCCGTCCCGCAAAAACTCGGTCCGCTACTTTGGCGGATCCGGCGGCCCGATCGTCACCTTCGGCGTCAAAGGCGGATACGATGCAGCGGTCAAGGTGCAGAACAGCGTCCAGCTCTTCTCGCTTCTTGCAAACATCGGCGACGCAAAATCCCTCATCATTCATCCGGCATCCACCACCCATCAGCAGCTCAGCCCTGAAGAACAGCTCTCCACCGGCGTTGCCCCTGATACCATCCGGCTTGCGATTGGTCTGGAAAATTCAGCCGACATCATCGCTGACCTCGATCTGGCACTTGCTCAGGTCTAAATCTCATCTTTTTTTGCATGTGGCCGCGCTTGGAGTAACCACGGAATGCACAGAAATTTCACGGAGCTTCACTGAAAATCGCATACCTTCGGTCTGCTCATCACTTCGTGAAAATGCACGGAGAACGCCTGCGGCGCCGGAATGCACGGAAGAGATAAGTAAAGGGGATATTTTGTAATCCGACTAAAAAAATTGTTGATTTTTTGGAAAATTTATTCCGTGCATTCCGGCGCCGCAGGCGTTCTCCGTGCATTTTTTCCGTGAAACTCTGTGTGCTCCGTGCATTCCGTGGTTACTCCGAGTGAGTCCAAGGGCAGGAAAATCTCACCGACGCAGAGTCCGCATCACCACAACACCAGCGCCCAAAAGTCCCGCAAACCACACCGCGGCAGACGCAGACTCGGTCGGTTCAGGTGTTGGCACAGTCGTCGGCGGCGCAGTAGTCGTCGGCAGCGGTGTCGGCGTCTCAATTGGCCGCTGCACCACATCAAACACCTGCGACGCACTCACCGTAACCTCAACACCCGACACCTTCGCCGTATACGAATCAACCGTCAGGCGCGAGCCGTCAACCGCAAAACTCCACACATTATCCGGCGACCCCTTCGCGACCACAACCGAGCCGGACACACCAGTTGCCGGTGTCTGCTGATTCTTGCCAGCCGGAACAAACGAACTTGGTGAAACCTCCACCAGCAGCTTATCACCCGGCGCAACATTCGTCCTGCCTGAAATCACAAACGAATCGCCAACAAACTGATTGCCAATTGGTGATATCGTCACATACGGCGCCTGCACCGTCAGCTTCAGCGTCGTATACAGATCATCAATGTAGGGAGAGTCCAGCATCTTCACCAGCGCATTCGCCGCAGCCGATCCTTGCAGCCGGCCTGGCCCCTCCACCACAAACGAACTCTGGGTGCCGCCGTTTGGTGCAACCATCGCCAGAATCGTCTTTCCATCCTGATGAATCTCCTGCACACCAAACCTACCGTCGTACATCGGATGCTCCACAACCACAAAATACTCGCCGGTCGACATACTCTCCGGGATGTTCATCTTGTAATCATACATCCCGTTGTCGATGGACACCGTCTTTCGCTCATAATAGTTCGGGCCGAAGATAAAGATCGCCACCGACGACGGGCTGCCAGTCACCGTTCCTTTGATGTGCACCGTGTCCCCTTTCGCTGCGGCGACCGTTGAGGTGCCGGTGCTCAAACTCGGCTGCTTCAGCTGAATCGAGTAGGTCGCATACTGCGTGCTTGAGAGATGCGACTTGTCGTTCATCGTACTGACCGCATACACCGTGTAGCTGCCGGCATCAAGACCGGTCTGGCTGGTGTCCCAGCGATACTCCCAGGTGTGATCCGACTTCACTGGCACTTTGGTTGAGCCTTGCGTCGACGGCGAGTCAAGTTTTACGCCGTTCGAGTTCAGGTTCGGGCCGGTCAGGAAGAGATAGGTGGTGTCTGAGTCGGTGTTGGTTCCGGTCAGCTTCACCTCTTCACCGAGATAGTAGGAGCCGGAGCCGGTCCCGGACGTCGCCGAAATCGTCATGCCGCCTTTGGTGACTTTTACGTTCACGCGGTCGTAGTCGCTTCCTTTTCCAACCGACTGGCCGTAGTCTACGACATTGTTGATTCTGATGGTGTAGGTTCCTTCTTCGACTGGTTTGTTGTCCACCGGGTTAGTGGAGTACTGAACGACGCGTTTTCCTGATGCGTCCGTTGTTACAATGCCCCATGAGTTCGGGTCGCTTGAGGCTCCGTCAGGGATGAGTGCGGGTTTTGCGGTTCCGCCCATGGTTACGGTAGGATTCTCCGAGCCGCGAACGACACCGGGCTGGCCGGGGATGAGTTCTGGGACCGGACTTTTTCCTGCGTCAAGGGAGATGTAGTAGGGGGTGTTTGGCAGTCCGCTGACGGTTACGGTGAAGGGGTTGCTGCGAACGACGGATTCGGTGGATGCGGTGATGGTGATTCCGGTGCTGCTGCCAAGGTAGAAGGTGACGGTGTTGGATTTTTTGGCATAGTTTGCGAATGCCTGGGGGACAGTCCATTCGGCGCGTGCGGTGTAGGTGCCGCCGATGAGTGTGGGGTCGGCGAGCGAGATGTCAGGGGTTGTGATTCTGACTGAGTTGATGTCAAGGTTTGCGAGGTTTACGTAGCCAAGCATGGTGGTCTGGCCGCCGACCGGGGTTGTTATGAGGATGTTTGCTTTTGCACCGATGCCTGAGGGGCCTACTTTGGGGGAGTCGATGAGGTAGTGGATGCTGCTGCTTTTGCTGACTGCTTGCCCATCGATGGAGTCGGTGGAGCCGGCGAGTTCTCCCCGCAGGGTGAGATCGGGCTGCCAGATGTAGATGTAACTGCCTGTCCAGTTTCCGCCGTCGTAGATGCGGTAGCTGCCTGTGTAGCCGCCGACTGATACGTCAAGGAGGTTGATGATGCCGTTTGCGTCAGCGGGGATGGTGTTGAGGGCCGAGGGGCTTGCAGAGCCGCTCATGTAGGCGATGGAGGTTGCGTACTGCCCCGGGGCTATGTTGATGCGGATTTTTTCATAGACGAATGCGGTGTCTCCTGGATATACTTCGCGTGCGTCGCCGGAGATTGGGTAAGCCTCGGTTGGTCCGCCGGTGAGGTACTGGGGGGTTGTTGTTGTGGCTGTTGTTGTAGTCTCAGTTGGTTCGGTTGTTGTGGCTGTTGTTGTTGTCTCAGTTGGTTCGGTTGTTGTTGTGGCTGTTGTTGTAGTCTCAGTTGGTGCTGTAGTTGTTGGTTCGGTTGTTGCGGCTGTTGTTGTTCCTGTTGATACGGATACCGGGACTACTGGATTCTCTGTCGGTAGTGGCGGTGTGGTATCTTTCGGGACTGGTGTCGGGGTTGGTGTCTGTGGTTTCAGTTTGCCAGCTGCATCCTCTACGAGGCTCTGTGCGCTCGGTATTTTGCCGCCGGCATCAGCTATGGGTTTGCTCTGGAATTCTTCGTCAGTGGGGGCTGCGGTGGGGGGTATGGTGGGTTCAGCTGTCGGCTGCGCTGTTGGTTCGGCGGTGGTTTGTTGTGTTGTGGGCGCTGCGGTTGTTTCGATGATGGTCGGCGGCGCCGTTGTTGGTGGTATGGTTGTTTCTATTGTGGTTGGCGGAGCCGTCGTTGGCGGTGCGGTCGTCACGATGGTGGTCGGCGGCACCGTTGTCGGTGGTATGGTTGTTTCTATTGTGGTTGGCGGAGCCGTCGTTGGCGGTGTTGTTGGTATGGTTGTGACGATCGTGGTCGGTGGCATTGTTGTTGGCGGCACCGTTGTCGGTGCGGTTGTCACGATGGTAGTTGGCGGAGCTGTTGGTGTCTCGGTAGTTTCAATTTCGTCCGCTGCTACTGCGGGTGTCCCAACGCAGCAGAGTATAATAAAAAGGATCAGCAGGATCCCGTATTTTTTCATAATGATAATTCCCCCTATAGTAATAGAAAATGGATATCTAAATGATATAATCATTCCTGAAAAAGGACTTTGCAAAAAAAATTGTGTCGGGTTTTTACCCCCGATCTTCGTCAGCAGTTGTCCGATGGGTCCTATCCAACCATCTATCGTTCCAGGCATAAATAGGGCCTGCAAGAATCAGTGCGGCGCAGGCGATGCCTTGAGCTGCAATGCCGATGACAAGAATGGTAGTGAGTGTGTCCATAATGATTCTCCTTTTTTTGAATGTACTGATTGAATTATCTCAATCAACCATGAGACCGAGTCCCGCAGGGACTCGAGATGCCGAGCCGGTTTGATTCTGGGGGACTGTCCCGCCCGGTTCCCGGGCGGAAGCAGTCCCCCATTAGAATCAGAGCGGGGCGGTTAGTTGAGATTTTGAATGTCGTCCGCCCATCCCTCAACCTTGGCAAGAATTGCATCAGCCTCGTAAGAACTGATCTTCAGCTCCTCTCTGTTGAAGTCGAGATGGTAATTCTCGCCGGTCGGATCATGGACCTTGACCCTGACGCTCCAGGAGTCCTTGGTGTTGTCGCGGTCTGCGACCATGTCTTCGCCGAAAAGTCCGGTGAGAGCAGTGTTTGCAAGAAGCGAGGCGATAATCGCATCATAGGCCTCTCTGGTCGGAGCGGTGAGGACAAGACCGCCGATCACTTTTCCGAGAGGATTGAGGTAGACGATGGTGGCTTTGTAGACCTCTTTACTGACAAACACTGCGTCCACCGTCTGGCCGGAGGTCTGGTACGGGGTTGCACCAAGCGGGTTCTCGGCACTTTTCAGTGCGGCGATGTTTGCATCGAACGCGGTTGCGTCGGTGATCGGCACGGTGAAGACGCGTTTTGCGCTCTTCACCACCGAAGTTGGAATGAAGTCGAGTGGCATTTTTTTCTCCTGAGGCTGTTGGAAAAAATGTCCGGATCTGTTTTCCTCAGTCTCTACTCTTTTGTTGGATTTTGCGAGGGATGAATCTGAATTTTTTCAGGATTATCAGGAATTTTTCCTGATTTGAAACGCGAATCGCATGCCTTCGGCCAAACGCGAATCGCATGCCTTCGTCCTGCTCACCGCTTCGCGGAATAAAAAATCGCCAATGGCGATTTTTAAGGAGTTACGAATATTATTTATTTTTCAAGCAGGTATCTTAGCTCAGAAAAAGCAAAAACAATTTTTTTTTTGAAAAATCGCCATTGGCGATTTTTTATTCGCGCTATTCGCGTTTCAAAATCTCATCATGCCCCACTCAAAAAAATAAAAATAAATTCCTCATCTACAGCCGCAGCCGCCTCTTCAGCTCCTCGGTCACCCCGTCGACGAACGGTCGGTGAATCCCATGATTCAGCATCGCCGACGCAACCGCAGTCTTCGTGCATCCCACGTGCTGACAGATCTCCTTCACCGACATACCGGCACGCAGAAGCTCCATCAGCGCCGCCCGGTCGGCAAGCTCAGGATACTGATACCATCTCATGCATCCTCACCGAGCTTCACAATCACCGGCCGCAGGGGCTTTTGGTCCGTAAGAACAAAACCATCCATCTCCTGCCTCGTCAGAAACTTCTCCAGATCAGCGATGTTCACCGCGGCAAGACTCGCCGTGCGGTCGGGATCACTCCCCAGGCACAGCTCATACAGCAGCTTTCGCGAGAGAATCCGCTCTGCATCCGTCGCACGAAGATACGCAACCGCGGAAAACATCTTCGGCATCTCCTCTCTCAGGAGCGGGACATTCACCCGCCGGACCGCCACTTGCGGAAACCTCAGCTCATATGCAGGCGATGTCAGATTTCCCGCCGTAATCTGCGACACCGTCGTATTGAACTCCTCGTTGAACAGCAGCGAAAGCCGGTGCAGACTGCCTTCAAGCTCCGTGCACCAGTAGGCCCGCTCAAACAAATTCTCGGGCCGCGGCCAGCTGGGGAGCAGGCAGTCGTTCAGAATCTCTGCCGCCGTGATCATAAGACAGCCTCCAGTTGCCGCCGTCTGAAGAGTGCGGCAACCTTCTCTTTCAGTCTGATATACTCATCCACAGTATATATCTCACCGTCTTCGGTGAGGAGTGCAGGGTTTTGGCACGCCGGACAGACGAGAATCGGGGAGGGTTTTGGCGGTGGAGACGCCGCAGGCGTCCAACCGCCTGTGGTGAATCTGAACCCACAGGTCAGGCACCGATAGGCAAAACTCGTGAAGACGTTCTCCTCAGTCATGATAGCGTGCCTCGCAGTAGGTTTTGCCCCGAATGAGTCGGGAGACGGATGCCTGCGATATGCGGTACTCCTCGGCAAGTGTGCGGTAGGAGACAGCCTGCTCGGCGAACCGTCTGCGGATCTCGCGAACCGTTTCGGGCGCGAGTTTCCCCGGGTGCGGGCCATTTCGGTTTTCTTTTCCGGTCACGAGCCTGAGATTTTTGATCCGGCAGTCGGTCTTGTCATGGTTTATGTGGTCGATCTCAAGGGAGTAGTCCAAGGGGAGGCCGAGGATGCCGTGCGCAGCAATCCAGACCGCACGATGTTTGAGGATATCGATCACTTTTCCTCGAATGGTGACGGTTGCTCTGAGATATCCGTCGCCGTTTTGGTGGAATGCGACCGGCCTGCCCGTCCGGCGGTTCATGATGGTGCCTCTTGCGACGTTGTAGTCCCAGGCTCCGGTGGCAAACTTCATCCAGGCGATTACGTCGCCTGCGTGAATGGCGATTGTGGGTCTGGTCATGGCCGGCCTCCCTGATTTTTTGCCTGCCGGAACGTTTCGGCGAGTTCGCGGGTCCGGTGCTGGAGAAGTTTGGGCCGCCTGATGTTCTGATAAATTTTCATACAGAAGTCGAGGTCTTCGGGGGCTGGGAGCACTCCGCATTTTTCGAGGACTGTTGTTTCGATATCGCCCCTGAGGAGTGCGAGTGCGGTTTTGCCGCCCCGCATGGCAATCACGGGAAACGCAATTGCGTCGTATGCGTCAAGGATTGCCTGGCGTGTTTCATCGCGCGTTTGGGCGATCTCACGGATTTCCTTAATCCATGTGCTGGCGTCAGCTGGAATTTCTTGTCCGACTGCGGACGGGCCGTAGATTGTTGTCTGCAAGAGGGCGGTTACGTAGTCGGTACGGCTTTCAAATCCTGTTGCTTGCAGGATTTTGTCGAGGATAGCGATATCCTCTTCTTCGAGTTGTAGGTTGAGTCCGATTCTCATGGTTGTGGTTTTTACCACTGCCGTGATCATGAGTCAAGAGTCATGAGTCAACGATCATGAATTGATCGAGCCTTCTGGGATGTTTGAGTTTCCCCTCTCTATTTTTTTCTTTTTTTCTTTTTTCTTTTTCATCAGGAAATTGTTCAGATTTATTATGTCTGAGCTGCATAGTATACAACAGGACTGCGGGATGTTGTGTTGTCTGTCATTTCGATGAGAGAGAACGCGGGGCCGCAAGTTTGGTGTTGTCTGTTTTTTCCTGTGTGTGATCAATTCATGACTCTTGACTCTTGATCATTGACTCATGACTCTTGATCAATTCTTGAGGGAAAGATGTTTGAAGGTTCGCGTCGTATAGGGTAAATGTCTGGTCCGGAAATTTTCTGTTTGAGTCAGGAGTTTGGGGTCAGACACTTCTGTTTTTGTTCGGCAGAGGACGTTAATGTGGTTCACGCAAGGGTCTCAGGGACTGTTTTGATCAGTTCTGATGCCGGTGCGGATCAGTTCGCGGATGGTTTCGCTGCGGTTTTTACCGGTGGCGATGGTTTTTGCGATGATGTAGTCTGCCATGTCGACACTGATGAGGAGATGGATGTCTACGTCATAGATGCTGCGGTTGTAGTTTTCAAGCAGCTGTCCGATGGTTTTGATGTGTGGTTTTCGTTTGTTCATGATTCATCTATGTTTGTTTTGCGGTGTTGGTGGTGGGGTTGTTCCGCTGTCCCCGTTCTGTGATTGATCGGGATGTAAGATAATACTGAGTTTTTTTATGTCATGTTCTGACATATTTTCAGATAGTTTTATCAGATGTTCTACATTTTTCTTGGAGAGCCTCGGCTGGTGTGATGTCTGTTGATTGGTGCGTTGGTGTCCGTGTCGGGCAAACCGGCTAAATGATGGGCTCTGTTTGAGCTGTCAACCGGACGGGTCGTAGGTGATGCGGGCGCTTTGCGAGAGGTTGCGGCATCTGGTTAATTGAGTGTTTTTGCGAGGAGGGGTATTAATTTTTGCGGGATTTTTGGTGATGGGGGACGAGAAAAAAAGTTGTGTTTGTGGTGTTTTTGGGCGGCTGTTTTTCCGGTGAGAGATATTTGGGCGTTGAGATTTTTTGAATAGGAATTTCCGGATTCATATCGAGTCCGCGCGGAAGTCCCGTGTGCGTATTTTTCGGGAAATACTTATGAAAACACCTGCGTTGGAATAATATGGCCGCAAATTGAGTATTTTATCTCGTAAAAAACGAGCATAATTGATCAATGTGATCAATTTTGCGGATTATTTTGAGATAGATTCATAATACCATGCCAGCCACATACTCATTATCTCAGGATAATTGACAGGATTTTGTGGGGGCGCGGCAATTTTTGCGCAAAAGTCCTGTCTGCTTCAGGAGGAGTTGTATGTTGTTACCAATATGCGGAAAAAGAAATCCCAGTGAAAGAGCAGGGGCTGCCCTGTCTGCGTCATCGTTTTTGAAATATTCGGGCGAATCAAACCGTCTTTTGTGTGTCTCTGTTGCTTTTTTGGCTGTGTCTGTGCTGATGGTTGGAGCTGCGAGTGCGGCACCAATTGGTAGCTGGACCGATGCCGGTGAGTATGATATATCATGGTATTCTCCGGGTGGCGGCGACTCCGCCGCCACCCCTTATCTGATCAACAATTCGTCGCAGCTCGCCGGCATCGCAGTCCTCACTCTTGGCCTGAGCGAAGATCCTGCTAATTATTTTGCCGGAAAATACTTCCTGCTGACGAACGAGTCTGCGGATGCGTACAATCTCGCCGAGCACCACTGGACGCCGATTGGTGATTACACCAAAGAGTTTCAAGGCAACTTCGATGGAGGCAATAGGACGATTTCTGACATGAATGTCAGCATCCATACCGATAGTGGATATTTCCGCGGCGGGCTTTTTGGATATGTGAGAGACGCTACGATCAAAAACGTGCGTCTGGAAAATGCTGTGGTAAATGTAAGCTCAACCACCAACCCATGTGCAGGTGGTATTGCCGGATATCTGCATAACAGTAGCATCAGTAACAGCTATGTAACCGGCACCGTGACTGCTACCGGCGCACAATGGTCGTATGCCGGTGGTTTAGTCGGGGTTCTGGATCGCAGCAGCATCAGCAGCAGCTATGCCACCGGCAACGTAATTACCGACGCCATTACCGACTCGTATGCCGGCGGTTTTTCTGGTTTCATGCGTAACAGCACCATCAGTGGCAGCTATGCGACCGGAAGCGTACATGCAAGTGCAACGGCAGCCACTGGTTCCCCTCACTCGTATGCTGGCGGTTTTGTCGGATATCTGAACTCCGGCAGCAGTATTGTCGGCTGCCATCATACAACTGGCGAGGTAACTGCCTCCAACACTGGCATCGGCACCTCGTATGCTGGTGGTGTTTCCGGATATTTAGGCAGCGACAGCAGCATCAGTAACAGCTATGCAACAGGCAATGTAACCGCGTCTGACGCTTACGCCTCGTGTGCTGGTGGTGTTTCCGGATATTTAGACAGCGGCATCAGCATCCGTGACAGCTATGCCACCGGCAACATAACTGGATCCTCCTCCTCCACCTCGTGTGCTGGTGGCTTTGTCGGATGTCTGAACTCCGGTAGCAGCATCCGTGACAGCTATGCCACCGGCAACGTAAGTACGAGCGGCCTCATCTATTCTTATGCTGGCGGTTTTTCTGGTTTCATGCGTGACAGCACCATCAGTAACAGCTATGCGACCGGAAGCGTACATGCAAGTGCAACGGCAGCCACTGGTTTCCCTCACTTGTATGCTGGCGGTTTTGTCGGATATCTGAACTCCGGCAGCAGTATTGTCGGCTGCCATCATACAACTGGCGAGGTAACTGCCTCCAACACTGGCATCGGCACCTCGTATGCTGGTGGTGTTTCCGGATATTTAGGCAGCGACAGCAGCATCAGTACCAGCTACGCGACCGGCAGTGTGCGTACAATCGACAACGTACTTGCCAGCACGTTCACCAACTCGTATGCCGGCGGTTTTACCGGATTTTTGAAAAACGGCAGCATCAGTACCAGTTATGCCACCGGCAGTGTGAATGCGACGGCCTCCGCTACCTCTCATGCTGGCGGTTTTGCCGGGTATCTGGATTTCGACAACAGTAGCATCAGTAGCAGTTATGCCACCGGTAACGTAAGTACGAGCGGCATCTACTCTTCTGCCGGCGGTTTTACCGGATATCAGCTCGGCAGCACTGTCAAAAACTCAATCTCACTCAACCAGTATGTGACCCTCATCTCAGGCAGCTCATACATTGGGCGTGTATCAGGATACGGCACTCCCACTAACTCCTCTGGATGGATCAATGTAAGCGGAAAAATCGGTGGCGGTACCCCGTTCATCTTCATCGGCGATGCACAAAATGGAACCACTGTCGACAGTACAACAGTATGGAACAATTCAACCTTCTTCAGCGGTATCTTCGACAACTTCGCCGACAACTGGACGATGAGTACGGTCGACACCTATCGTCTTCCAATTCTGAAATGGCAGCCGTTCGGCCCGGACTTTGATGCCTCGTATCTCAAACCAAGTTCTGGTGAGATAGATTCTCCCACCCCAACGCCCACTCTCATCACTCCTACCATCACCCCTCCCGTTCCTAACACTCCACCAACCCCTCCCACTCTGTCATCTCCTCCCACCTCGGCACCTACCGTCTCCTCCTCTGACGGCAACATGGAGAACGCGCTTCGTGTGCTCTTCGACTCGAGAGGCGGCAGCTTTGTGCAGCCGGCAACCGGCCTCTCCTATGGCGACCGCGTACCACCGCCGACTGCACCGATCAAGACCGGTTCTACCTTCGCCGGCTGGTACAAGGATGAAGAGTGCACCATTCTCTGGATCTTCAGCGAGGATGCAGTTCCGGGCGACATGACGCTGTATGCGAAGTGGACATCCACCAAATCAGTTGCGTCCATGACCGCGGCGGCAACACAGACCGCAACCCCGCAGCCTACTATGGTCTCAGGAACAGCTTCTGCAACGCAAGAGGCGACACCCTCGCCGTCTGCGACGCCGACCGCCGTCCCGCCGACCATGACCGAAGCGCCCGCACCAATGTTCGGCATGCTTATCGGGCTGCTTGCGGCTGGTGTTCTGATGAGAAGGCGACTCCCGTAAGGGAGTAATCACACTTTTTTCATGGATGTTACGCGGTAGAATGCTGCGAAAAACTTTATTGGTTTTTTGAGAAAAAATCGCGAGAGAGTGGTGGATGGGGAGAATAAAGATCTGAAAACATGAATCGCACTTTAGGTTTTCATCTGCTAACTGATATCTCGCTCGCCTGTATTTTCCAGAACAATTGTGGGAAATACTCATTATTGCGAGATTTTGGTTGATAGTGAGAAATAAGATAGATAGTGATTGTGATGCCTGAGGAAGGTTGTTTCCTAAGATATGAGGAAATAGACTTTGAGATTTTTTGATAAAAATTTTAAGGTAAATATCGAATTCGCGCGAGTGATTTGATGATCTTTTTTCAGAAATAATATCGGAAAAATGGATTAGATATGAATTTCAAAACACACATTCGGTTGGTGGCATATTCAAAATAGGAATAATATGAGCAGTATGGGCAATTTAACAAGCAGTATAGAGATAGATTCATAATGTCACGTCATCCACCTACTAATATCTTAGGATGCAATGATTCAATTTTGAGATCGGTGCTGTTTACTCAAAATTTTATCGCTTCTGAGGGGAATTTACATGCTTTTACGTATCTATGGGAAAAAAACTCCCAATAATAGAGTGGGAGCCCTCGCTCACGGCTGTGTGCCCGTGTCTTTGGTTCCCAACGAGAGTAGTGGAACAAATCTGAAGCGAGTTGCGGTCATGCCTCTAAATAGGAGATGTGGAGTAAATCGTCTCTGGCTTGCGACTGCTGTGTTTTTACTGATGTGTGTGCTGATGGCGGGAACTGTGAGTGCGGAGGATAATTGGAATAACCACATTAATGCAACGTGGTACTCTGACAATGGTGGGATCAATCCCGCTGACAACACATACTATATCTACAATGCTGAGAGTCTTGCTGCATTTGCCAAAAGTGTAACTGTGGATGGGAACACGTATCAGGGCATGACCATCAAGCTCATGAGAGACATTGATCTTGGTGAATATTACTGGACACCGATTGGCACCGAGTCGATAAATTTTAAGGGTACCTTCGATGGAAATGGCAAAAACATTTCATACATGAACATTGACATTTCTGGAAATTCTGATTCATCAGTTGGGTTTTTTGGATATGTGGCAGGTGGTACGATCAAAGATCTACATCTGAAAAATGCCATAGTAAATCAGAACACTACCGTGAGCAAGTATACATTATGTGTGGGAGGTATAGTTGGACACATCGGGAAAGGGAAGATTATCAACTGTTCGATAGACGGCTCTGTTGCAGCACATCCTAATGTTGCGCCCACGTGGCTGGTTATTGGCGGGGTAGCAGGACAAGTCGAGAGCAGTAATATTGCAAACAGTTATTCAGCCAGTGATATAATCGCGAATTACGGAGGAAGAGACACTTTCTATGCAGGAGGAATCGCCGGGCATGTCAGTACAGAGAGTCGTATCGACAGCTGTTATTCTACAGGTAATGTACGCACAAATAGTCAATCCAGTTATATAGAAGGAGCCGGCGGTGTTGTTGGGGCTCTGGATGGTAGTATCAGTAATAGCTATGCGACAGGTGACGTAAGTGCGATCATTTTCTCCTCCACCTACACGGGTGCCGGTGGTGTTGTTGGATTTGGAAATTCAGACAGCAGTATTACCAATTGCTATGCAACTGGCAACGTAAGTACATCTGGTTCCTCTACCTATTTGTGTGCAGGCGGCGTTGTCGGTCTTACATTCCATAGCATCACAAACTCCGTTGCATTCAACCAACAGGTGAGTATCTCAAGCGGTTCATTCATCGGACGAGTCGCAGGTTACGGTAGCGTCGTCGATTCCTATGGCTGGTCTAACGTAACCGGAAAAATCGGCGATGACATTTCTGGTTTCTTCATCGAAGGAGGAAAAAACGGAACCAACGCCAGTAGCGAAACTCTGTGGGATAATATAACCTTCTTCCGCAGCACCTTCACCGACTTTGACACCAACTGGAAAATGAGCACGAAAGAAACCTACCGTCTTCCGATTCTGATATGGCAGAGCTCAGCCCCGGACTTTGATGCCTCCTATCTCGATAACAATAAACCCGAACCAATTACTGTTGAGATAGAGGGACCTGTCAATCCTCAGTTGGGAGTTGCAGCACAGTATTCGGCGACGCCAAATATCCCTGACGCCGCGTACGAATGGAAAGTGGACGATACCACCCTCCCTAACACAGGCCGCGAAATCACGTACACCTTTACCAGTGCCGGAACATACCGCATCTCCGTCACCGCAACTGTGGGCACCACCACTGCATCCGCACAAAAACTCGTCACCGTGTCAGCTCCGCCGGTTCCCACGCCCCAACCGTCCATCCCATCAGAAGACAGCAACACTGACTACTCCTATCGTGTGCTCTTCGACTCCGAAGGCGGCAGCTTCGTACCACCTGCCACCGACCTCTCCTCCGGTGACCGCATAGCACAACCGATGTCGCCAACCAAAGACGGCTACACCTTCGCCGGCTGGTACAAAAACGAAGCCGGCACCATTCCCTGGACCTTCAACGAAGACGCTGTCCCGGGCGACATAACACTGTATGCAAAGTGGATACCTATTGAATCAACCACGGTCATGACCACAGCAGCCACAGAGGCAGCAACCCCGCAGCCAACAACTGTCTCCGAGACAGCTTCTGCAACACGAGAGGCTACGGCCTTGCCCACGACGATGCCCACAGATATCTCGCCGACACTGACCAAGGCGTCCACACCGGTGTTCGGCATCCTTACCGGACTGCTTACGGCTGGTGTACTGATCAGAAGACGCCTCTCGTAAGGGAGAAATTGAGCAGACAGCAGGCATGTGAACAAGGGAGTAACCACTCTCCTTCTTTCTGCTCGGTATTGATGTTCGGTTGGGTGGTGATATGTGGAAACACGACTCATCGCTCAACAAAATACCATTCTACAAAAGTCCCCACAGCACAAATGCTTCCATCGGCGGCATTAGACAATCCTGTATACAATAGATGCTCCAGACGCTTTCATGTAATTCCTGTCTGGAAAAAAAGGGCTCTCACCACCTAATGCTCGCATCGACAACAAGCAGCACACGTCATTGCGGGTTTGTCTGCCGAAACCGGTCGCAACAACACTGTTCGCGTCGATGTCCCTATTTTGTGTGTTTTGTAGTATTTCGCAAGGTAAAAATAGTTCGTGTCTTTTCGTGTGGTTCTGCGAAGCTGCGATGCAATGAGCACGACGGAACGGCGTGCAAAGCAGTAAGCAGACCGTAGGAATGCGGTCCGTGTCTCAAAAACCGCACCGCGTAAATTCCGCTCATAAAAACAACCAATGTTTTTTTCCAAACGAAATAATTACACCAAAAATAAATCACTCCTCAAAAATCGCCATTGGCGATTTTTTATTCGCGTTATTCGCGCCATTCGCGTTTCAAAAAAATAAATCACTCCTTCTTCGCAGGAACACCGCCGATCGAACACCCGGCCCCGCACGGCTCCTTCGACACCTCAGGCATAACACGATACGCATTCGCAAGCACCGACGAGTTCGCGAGAAGTCCTGCCACAAGCACCGCCTCTAAAATTTCCTCCTTCGGAATCCCCATCTTCTTTGCAACCTGCATATGATACGCAGTACAGTGATCGCACCGGAGAGCCGACGCAACCGCGAGACTGATCAGCTCAATCACCCGCGGCTCAAGCGAACTCATCTGATTCACCGCATTCTTATACAAAAGATGCGAGATCAAAGCCTCAGGCGAGTTCTCCAGCTTCTTATAAATCAGCGGAACCGCACCGTACTCATTCTCCACGCGCTCCAGCCAGTCCGCAGCCGTCTCCTTTGCTCCTTTCTCCTCAACCTCGCGGACAGCCTCATGAAAATCCAGATCAAATTTCACCATTACAATCACACCACAATATTTGTCTCAGAAAGCGGTCGGATCCGAATCAGAATATAATTCCGCATCCGGGACGGCAGAACATCTGCCACATCCCCGACTTTCACATCATCCTCGATCACGAGATCCCTGATCCGTTGTGCATAGTCCGCGTACGCGAGCTTCACCCGAAGGCCCGTCAGCTGCACTGCAATCGGCGACGGCGAGTAGACCTCCTCAATTTCCGGGATCTCCTGCTTAATCATATCCTGAATTCTTGCAGGCGACACCGACAACGGATCATGTGAAAGCTCCGCACGCCGCTGCTCAATCACCCGCTCAACCTCCGCAATCACCACATCCAGACGGTGAATATCAGCCTCCGTCTGCGTCCGGTGCATAAACCGTCCAAGACCGCCGACATACCCGGCAACCGGCGGATCAGTCTGCTTCTCAAGAGTCTCTTTGTCTGGAGCACCGGTCAGAATAATCGGCACCGTAACCCCACGGCGGAGTTTCGGAAACTTCTTCTCAATACAGGACGCAAAATTGCCGAGCACATAAATCGCCATATCATGCTCGTTAATCAGATCCCGCTCCTCATCATTGATCTGCGAAATCCGTTTGCCAAACCCTCGCGCCATCCCGAGAATGTTTGACTTCGACCCGTTACTTCGCAGATACTCAGCAACATCACACGCCGAGTGTGGCAGATGATGAATCTCAAGACTCGGAATTACCACCGCAATCTCGGTCCCCACCAGCGGTGAACTCATAACCTCGCCGGCCAGCGGACGGGAAAACTCCTTCAGCCCCTCGATATCATCCTGCGGCATCAGAACCTGAAGAATCACCTCGTTTGCGATATTATGTCGCTGCACAATATAGCCGCCGAGATCTTCAATGTAGTCCACGATCTCGTCGAGCCGGTAGACACCGCCCTTATACGTAACCGGAACAAGAATCATCGAAGTTTCGCCTCCATCATCTTGAACCGGTCAGCGATCAGCTGCTCAACAGCCTCTGCCGGAAGTGTGTTCTCGCTTGCCGCGTACGAAAATCTGTCAGAGCCGTAGTTCTCGCGACGAACCTTGAACCCTTCAGGCGCAATCACCTGAATTGCATAAATCAGGTCCTTATACAGCGACTCTGCGGGGTCTATCACTACCCAGCTCGCGAGATCTTTGGGGATCTCCACATTGCTGATGATCACCGTGAACCGGTCAGGTTGATCCACATTCTCATGTCCGAGCTTGTTCCACATCATCTTCAGCATCGCCGCAAGATATGTCTCATCGCCGACTGAGATCGTTGCTTTTCCGTCCTGCACCAGAACATTTCCCACATCCGCCACACGGATTGCCGCACGCGGCGGCCGGATAAGACCGGTCGCAACAAACAGCGGGTACTCAGGATCAATGTAGAGATGCAGGCCTTCAACGATCGACAGAAGATGATGATCCTGCAGAACCGTTGTCGCGATTTTGTTGTAGTTTTCCGCTCCATCCTCCGTGGACTCAACCGCGAAGTAGTCTAAGCCTGCCATCTACGCCTCCTTCTTCTTATCGATAAATCCGGAGGAAAGCAGAGCGCCGCCGGTTGCGCCGATGTACTGCGAATGGTGCGGGACAACAACTTCGGTGTTCAGCATTCTGCCCATTGCGCGAACCAGTCCCTGAATCAAAGACGAACCGCCGACCATAATGACCGGTTCTTTGATGTCGACTTCCTGTAACTGCTGTTCATACACCTGCTGGGCGACGCTGTGGCAAGCCGCAGCCGCCACATCCTCACGCGAGTATCCGGCGGCAAGTGCGTTCACCAGCGACTGGGTACCAAACACAATACAGTAACTGTTCATCGGCACATTCTCGCCGCCGTCGCTCTTCATCGAAAGAGCACCGAGCTCGGTGATGTCAACGTCCAGACGTTTTGCCGTCATCTCAAGGAACCGTCCTGATGCGCCGGCACAGATACCGCCCATCGTAAACGAGCCCGGAATTCCGTCGTTCACGCTGATAGCTTTGTTGTCCATACCGCCGATGTCAATAACGGTGGCAAATCCTTTCTGAGCACCTGCGAGATACACCGCTCCCTTCGAGTTCACGGTGAGCTCTTCTTGGATAAGGTCGGCCTTCATGTGTTTGCCGACCAAAAATCTACCGTATCCGGTTGTCGCGGTCGCTTCAATATCAGATCTTCTGAGACCCGACTCTTCGAGAGCCAGCGCGATCACTTCGTCCGCGCTCTTCAGAACCTCGGTCGTCGGTCTCCATCCGGTACCGACGATTTTGTCGTCCTGCATGATGATGCACTTCGTGGTCGAGGATCCTGAGTCCACGCCCATCGTGGTTCCAACCTGTACCTCACGCGCCATCAGACCGCGGCGGCGGGCAATCGTAGTGAGCGCTTCAAGTCTGGTGAGCAGTGTGGACGAGCCGGTTCGTTCGTTGAACGAGTAGGAGACAACCGGAATGCGGGAGTTTTCCACAATATATCGTCTCAGCTCGTTTCTGACGATTGCCGCTTCCGCGCACCGGAAACAGCTGGCAATAAAAATACCGTCGGCCTCGATTCTTCCCTCAACAATTGCCTCTGCCCGCGCGATCGCAAGTTTTAAGTCAGGGCTTTTCACTGGCAGACCAAAGTCCTTGTAGGCGCGTTTCACATCCTTCAAGGCAACGTCCGGGTAAAACATTTTGCCGCCGACTGTTTCTGCGGCTGTCGTAATTTCGTTCTGGATACCGCTGTACTCTGCGCCGCAGGTAATCTGGGCAATTCTCACCGGCTGTTCACTCATGTTTTTTCACCTCAAGATTTACCAGAAATTCTTTTATGGCCGCAACAAAGGTTACGCCTTCATCCTTTGACGTCGGATACCGCAGTTCCAGACGCGGGATATCACGTTCGCGGAGCATGAAGCAGAGAAGCTCGTTGGTTCTCGCACAGCCCATGCAGCCGAACGCGAGTTCAGGCTCATCGATGATGATCGCAGCTTCTGCTTCTTCGACCATCGGGCCGTAGAGAGACATTCGTCCGCGGATGCCGGACGGAACTTCGACCGCGGCCCATTTAAGACCTTTCTGCGGATCGTCAGAGGTCATCTGAATCGGCGGGGAATCAAATCCCGGAGTCTGAACATGTTCGCGGATTGCGATCGCCGAGCCGAGTGGTTCGTGGCCGAACCGTGCCACGAGGTCGGATAAGATGAGGCTGGTTGCCGGATAGATGAATACTTTTGCCATTTGATTACTCCTCCTTGATGAGTGATGTTAAAATATCGACATCAAGCGCGTCCGGCATCGGCAGTTCCTTTGCGGCTGCGGCTTTCAGTTCTTTTTTCGTCATTTTATCGGTTTCTTCGAGGCCGTGGGCGATGTAGCGAATCATACCCATCTCATACTCGTGGCCGAGATACCCGGGCCGCGCACCGCCGAGGTCGGCACGACACCTGCGTGCGTCTCCGGGCGGAAACCCGCGATCCTTGACATAGATCCGATACGGATCCATCTTTCGCAGGTGTGCGATGATTCGATCCACGTCTTCGGGGCTGCCGGTTATCTGGCATCCGAAACAGGTCTCTTTGATCATGACTCCCTGAGCGATTTCATATGCTGCGGTTGCGATGTCCTGCGGCGTTGTGTCGGGCGAGTCCACGAACACGTATTTCGTGACGGTGCCGACATACTGAGGAACGTAAGGTTTCATGGTTTTACCTCACGGATGAAGACAGTCGCCCCTTCTTTGATGAGCGGGAGTTTATCGATGTCGATGACCGTTCCAACAACGTTTGTTCCTTCGAGCGGTTCACCGGTCGGCCCGTACTCGGTGTTCGTGACGGTCCGGACACCGGTCATGCCGCGGGCTCTCCGTGCATCGTTGGTGATGGCGAGAGTGTGCGGCGAGACCGCACTCTTCGGAACGTTTTCCGGAATGATGTTGACGCCTGAAGGGAAGTCCGGCTTGAAGAGGTACATCTCTTCATCGATGTTGTAGAAGAACGGCATGCTGCCGATCGCATACATCTTCAGACCGGTTACGCGGCGGAAGAGGTCAACGGTCAGCGGAGCGTTTTCATAATCAAGCGTGATGTCGATCACGTCGGTCAAAGCAACGGTGATGAGTTCGACTTTTCCTTCTTTGAGAAGTTCAAGAGTGGTGGCTGGTTTATGGTCGATGACGACGCGGCCGGCGACGTCTCGGTTGTCGGCAAACACGCGAAGCCCGCGGGCTTTTGCCAACGCCACTGCATCTCCCAGCGGAAGACCGCGGAGGTCAAGCTGTTTTGGCGCGACATCCACCGAGAGTTTTGTGCCGGCGGTCGCAAACCTTGCGAGTTCCACGCCGCGGGTCACGGTTCCGGTGCGGGTGTGGTACTGGTTGCTTGGCACGTCTTTGGTGTAGATGTAGACGGCTCCCGAACTTTTTCCCGATGTTCGCACGGTGACGGTTCCTTCACGCCGCGGTTTCTGGCGTTCGAGGGGCACACTGAGTCTGCCTTCGGCATGGTCGCGGATGTAGGTGGACGCGGTCCGGTCAACCAAGTAACCTGAGTTGCGCATGGCGAATAGCAAATGTTCAACCGACTCGGTGCATTCTGTGTCGATTTTACTGTGGTCCTCGTCGTAGCCTTCGGCTTTGATGCTGATTTTTGAAAAAACCTGCATGCCGTCCTCAAGTTTGAGCGAGAGGTCGGTCGTGAGGGTTGCGCTGGTTTTGTCGACCGAAGAAAAAACCTGTTCGATTTTCGTGATCCGGTCGCCGTTTCGCCACCGGTTCATGATGCCAAGACCAGAGATTACCGTGCCGAGCACCGCACCGCCAGCAGCCGCGCCATGGTCTGCCATGTGCTGCAAACGGGAAAACATCAGGTATGAGGTGTTTGAGTCGTATCCTCCGCAGCCGAGGGCGACAACGCCGCGGTCATAGCGATAGGATTTGTGGTCAGGGGTGAACTCTGCGTGGAACGGGCCGAACGCTGCTGCGTACTTGTCTTCCCAGTGCACACGGAGGTTGGCGTCCGTGACGTCGCCGGTTGGGATCGGCAGCACGACGCCCGGCAGGAGTTCAACCACAATGTCGCCTGCGGTGGTAATGAATCTGAGGTGTGCAGTCTCTTTGGACTCAGCGGCAGAGCCTGGCCTGAGTACCGCAATGCTGCATCCCGTCGGATGGTCAGGCAGGATTGCTGAGAGGGTTGCGCCGGCTTTTGCCTCGATTTGTTCACCGTTCAGATACAGATGCATGTTTGTCATGATGTGCGTCCTTCTTGTTCACACTCACATCTCAAACATTTCGTCCGTGCTGGCATGCAGAACTCCTGCGTCCTGTTCAGGTACGGCGTCTCCCTTGGGATCGGCCTGGGTCGGCACGGATTTTGGTGCGTTGGCCGCAACCCGGTCGCGCTCGTTGGCAACGGCACGTGCCATGATATCCTTTTCTGCGTCGGTGAGGCTGTCGAGAATCTCGTGTGTCTGGCCGATTGAGATGATTTTTCCGCCGCGCATGAACATGCACCGGTCGCAGACATCGCGGACGAACTCCATGTCATGCGAGACGATAACAAACGTTTCGTCCATCTCTTCGCGTGCATGGATGATGGAGTGTTTGACGTCGACTTTGGTGATCGGGTCCATGGTTCCGGTGGGTTCGTCAAGCAGAATGATTCTCGGCTCGCGGATGAGCACCTGAGCAAGGGCAACGCGGTGTTTTTCTCCTTCGGACAGGGTCGACGGGTATCGTCCGAGGACGTCTTTTGCTTTCTTCTCGGTGAACCCTGCCATCTGCAAAGTTATCATTGCTTTTCGGGTGGCGAGCTCTTTAGGAAACTCAAGACCGATTGCGTCTGTTAAGTTATCGATGATGGTTCGGTGGGGATAGAGGTCATACTCCTGATGCAGGAGACCGACGTACTGTTTTGCCCGGCCGCGGTAGAGGTAGCCGGGTTTGGTCATGTCGATCCATTCATCCCCAATTCTGATCTCAAGTTTTCCGTCGGTGGGTTCGTAGAGGCCTGCGATCATTTTGGAGAGTGTGGTTTTTCCTCCGCCTGATACACCGATGATACCGAAAATTTCCCGTTCGTTTATTTCAAAGGAGACGTTGTCGACTGCTTTGATGACACCGCGGTCAACGGCGATGAATTTTTTTGCGAGATGGTCGGCTCGAACAATCGGGTTTCCGATCTCCTGATCGATGTACTGGAGATCGTCTTTGTAGCCTGCCATGAAGGCTTCGATGATCTCATCAGCCGATCCGACTTTGATAATTTTTCCGTCGTCAAGGAGAACGGCGCGGTCGGCGACGTCTTCTAACACCTGCGAGAAGTGGGAGGTGACGAGCATTCCCATGTTCTTTTCTTTGGCGACTTCTTTTAAGAGGTCGTGCACGATTTTTGCGGTTTTCGGGTCAAGGGTTCCGGTGGGTTCGTCGGCGAAGAGGAATATGGGTTCGCGGGCGAGCTGGCGTGCGAGGACGACACGCTGTTTTTCTCCGCCTGAGAGGTCGCGGGCGATGTGCATCATTCTGTGGCTGAGTCTGACTTCTTCAAGGAGGTCAGCCGCTCTGCCGATGGATTTTTCTGCCGGATAGTTGACGTCGTCAAGAGCACGGAGAACGTTTTCGATGACACGGTCGTTGCCGTAGAGACCAAACGTGCGCTGGAACATGATGGCGGTTTTTGCCATGATATGGGTTTTGATTCCCTCGTTTTCCGGTGCCCAGAGGTCGATGTCTCTTTCTTTGAAGCTGCCGCCGCAGTCGCAGGCAGTGCCTGCAGCGCTCGGCAGTTCAATTTTTCCGCAATTTTGGCAGACCGCAACATGATAGATGATGGTGCCTGAGGTCGGAGGCTGGTCGATGCCACGGACGAGGTGGATGAGTACGGTTTTTCCACATCCTGATCGTCCGATGACACCGACGATTTCTCCTTCAGCGATCTCGAGGTTGATGTGGTCCAGAATACGTACCATCTCCGACGCACTGCAGGCCGGGGCATTATCGGAAGGATCGGCAGGATTTGCAGGAAAATCCATGCAGAGGTCCTTTATGGTGATAAATGGTTTCGTCATTCAAACATCCTCTATATCGCTAATTGTATGTGCTCTGAGGTGTTATTAGTGTTTAGAAGAGTGCATTCAGGGAAATTCGGGTTCACGATGTTACTTTTTTTGTGGAAGTTATTCTGAAACGCGAATCGCATTTCTGATTTTTATTCTCAGGAAAACCATGAGTCCAGTGTCGCCTGCCCCTTCGATGACCCGAGCCGCTCAAGCCCTGCCGACACCCGCTCCTCGGAAAACCCGTGCTGTTCGCAGAGAATCTCCACAACCTTCTCCCGCACCGGCGCTTTCTTTGCAATCGTATACTGCTTCTCAACCGGCGGCTCAAGGAAGTAGCGGATCAACTCCTCAGGGTCAGCAGCATTCTCTGACTCACCAATTCGCTCCGCAAACTTTCCCTCCTTCACAAGTTTCACCGCCGTCTTGGGCCCCACGCCCTTCACCCCACTATTATAATCAGTCCCGATCAAAAGAGCCGCCGCGATCAAATCCACCTGTGTCATCTCAAGACCGCCTAAGACCTGATCCAACAGCAGCTGCTCAGGATACACAGCCACCACTTTTCCATTCACGCGGCGCTTGCCTGACACCGTCAGATTGCGCAAAAGCTTCGGCGCTCCAAACAACAGCGAATCATAATCCTGCGACACCGCATACGTCACATCCCCCACAGCCGCCATATACGCAGACTGCGCCTCCCCCTCCTCCGGCGCCTGCACCCAAGGAATCCCCAGAGCCGTCAAAAGCTCCTTTGACGACTCAAGAATAAACGCATCAACCTTCGACGACGCCATCGCATACTTGCGTGCCGACTCCTCGTCCCCTTCTTTCACGGCGCGCTCCCATGACTCCTTCGCATTCTCCCGAATAACCCGCCGCTCCGCAAGCGTCGCCTCCTTGAACTTCGGCGGTTTCCCGTCAAAAACATACACCGGCGTAATATTCTTCTCCACCAGATTCGCCGTCCGAAACAAAAGACCGCTCAAGTGAGACGTAATTCGTCCCTCCTCATCCATCAGCGGCGTCCCGTCCGGCTGGCGGATTCCGCTCAAAAACTGGTACAATGCATTAAACGCATCAATCGCCGCGATGCCGCCCAGCCGGTCCCATGGGAGTACCTCCTTATAATCCGCAATCAGCGGCCGCAGCGCAACGCCCATGGATTACCTGTACATTCTGCTCTTAATACTCTCGACCGCCTCGACAACCTTCTGCGACGTTGCATCCTGTTTCTGTATCAACTGTCTGCCGAGATCCTCAAGATTGCCGCGCATGATTCGCTCGCGTGCCGCGCTCTCCTCCTCAAGACGACGGAGACGTGCAAGAATCTGGAGAAGCAGTATGCCAACACATATGATTAAGAGTTCAATCCCAATCGCTACAATAGCGTCCTGCCACAGTCTGATGAGCGCAGCAAGGCCCGAAACCGCCATCACTATCACTAGCAAAATCTCAGGTAGGCATTCGCGACGAACATTCATAATTTAACTAAGGAGACCGCTAAAATATTAAGTTACCTATACATGAGCAAACTTTCCCTCCGTGCCCTTGTGCCGTATGCTGGTATGATCCTTCTGATGCTTCTCACCGGCCTGCTGTCTCTCCTGCTTATCAACCCGGTTACCGAGGCTGGTCTTGGAGCATTCGAGGATCCCGACTCGATCGCAAACCCGTTTGTGTTCCTGTTCATCATGCTTGTGTTCACTGCGCTCCTGCTTCTGCTGATCAAATGGAAAGCGCAGAGCGTCATCAGTGCAATTATCGGCATCTGTTTAGCTCTTGTCATGTATTACGTCGTCTCATCCCTGCTTCTGATCTATACTCCGACACTTCCGGCGCTTCCGATTGCAGCAGTTGTCGCACTCATTGTGATACTGCTTTTGTGGTACCGGCCTGAGTGGTATGTGATTAATGTCGCAGGGATTTTGATCTCCGCAGGCTGTGCGGCGATTTTTGGCATCTCGCTCTCTATCATTCCGGTTATTATCCTGCTGATTCTTCTGCTGGTCTATGATGCGATCTCAGTGCACCGGACAAAGCACATGCTCACGCTCGCGGACGGTGTGCTTCGTCAGAAGATGCCGATCATGTTCATCATCCCCAAATCGCGCGGCTACTCATACCGCACTTCGGGTTTTTCGATCCATGATAAGAAGGAGGAACGCGGCGCTTACATGATCGGTATGGGCGATATGATTATGCCGTCGATTCTTGTTGTCTCGGCACAGGTGTATGCAGGCGGCGCGGGAGTTCTTTCCGTTGCCGGAGTCGCTCTTCCGGCACTCGGCGCTCTCATCGGCGGAATTCTTGGTCTCTCTTTCCT
Organism: Methanorbis rubei; assembly: GCF_032714495.1. Taxonomy (NCBI): domain Archaea; kingdom Methanobacteriati; phylum Methanobacteriota; class Methanomicrobia; order Methanomicrobiales; family Methanocorpusculaceae; genus Methanorbis; species Methanorbis rubei. Next base: position 204,164 of record NZ_JAWDKB010000001.1, read on the forward strand.
GATGATTCCGGTCAACACCGGCAAGCCGCAGCCCGGTCTTCCTTATATCAATGCAGGCGCGATCATCGGATTTTTAATCTGCTGCGCGATCGCCGGCTCCTGGGCATGGATAGGGTTCTAACCCCTCTAAATAACAATGTATATATGCGAATTCTGCTAATCTTATTAGGCACACACGCATCGATAGTGTAGTGGTTATCACTAGGCGTTGCCAACGCCTAAACTCGGGTTCGAGTCCCGGTCGATGCACTTCTTTTTGCTTGAGTTTTTGTATTGTTTGTGATTTACAGCGGGAGCGTTTCTTCGTTTGGGATTTCAGCGACGAAACAGTCCTTGTGCTCCTCTCAAAATAATCTGACAAAACCGCAACAAACTATTTGTTCTCGCCCGTTGAACTCCCACATATGCAATATCGGATACTTCTCCTCCTCACGCTCGTCCTCGCCGCGTTCATGGCGGCACCCGCGTCAGCAATCGTTGCCGACTCCCTGACGATCACCGTGTTCGAAAACGGCGACGCAAATGCAGACGTCACATATACTCTCTCATGGCTGGAGAAGCTCGGCGTCTTAACTAAAGTTGGCGACCCTGCGATCTACATCAGAAAAGCATGCAATGACTACGGAGGAACAGCAACGCTCATCCACTCCGACATGTCGGGTGCGTCCCTGCATCTCAGAGGATTTGCAGCTGTTGACAACACAACTTATACCACGCCCACCATCGACTTCACCGAAGCGGAACGAATTCTTCAGAACTATCCGATCATCTCCAAAATACTGGACGTTGACCTCTCGCCCACCATCACCGAGATCCGGTTCCCGGACGGTGCCGTGCTGACGTACGATGACCAACTGCTGATACCGTCCGCTGTTCACACAATTTAAAAAAAGAGTTGTCCGTAAATTTAACGGACCAGAGCTGCTGCACGCTCTGCGGCAGAGCTCACAGACTCTGACTTAATGATCTCGACTCTGCGAACCGGGAAAATCGGCTTGCATGCCTCGAGCATCTTCTTCGACAGATCGCCCTTCACCATTGCGGTGACAAAGGTCTCAAAGTCTACTTCCTTTGCGTAGTCCTGCACAACCTTCACCATCATTGCACGGATCTCGTGAATCTGGGAAAGTCTTGCATGATTGATCGTGAACGCCGTGATCGTCACCTGAAGCTCACGAACACTGCCGACCGGCTGGATCGTGATGGTGCTGTCAACACGGGATGCCCGTCTCTTGACCATTGCACGGATAAAGTCCTTCGTCATCTCGTGGCCGTGGAACTGCGTATATGCTGCATCTCCTGCGACCGAGTTGATCTTAAAGGACATCTTAACATTCTGTTTGGAGTAGTCCTGGATTAACTCGCCAAGACTCGTCGACATTACACGACCCGACAGATTTGCCGTGTCAGAGGAGATGATCTCTCCGATAAACTGCTTACCGAGGAACTCCGGAGCATAGACCTTGAACCAGCTCTTTGCCTTCCATCCCTCGACTTTGCGTCCACCACTCTGCTTTTTTCTTGCCATGGTATCAACCTTAATTTTTGAAATTGGATTTGTATATCTCACAAACGGCCATATTAGGACAGCCGCTCCGATACAGACAGATTCACCAGATAATCGTCCACCGTCGCAATCACCGATCTAAGTGACTTCCCTTCAATCTTTGCCACCACATAACCACCGACAGCGTCAACAGTCATGAACCCGCCGTTGTCAGGAGACAACGCTTTTGCCACATTTTCCGCGCTCGCATGCATGGACGTGATCGTTCCCGTCACATACATGCTGCCGCCTCCAGTCCAGCGAGGAACTCATCCTCGCGGTCGAGCGGAATACTTGCGCCGGCCCGGGAGTAGTGCCCGCCGCCGGAACCGCCGCATGACTCTGCAGCAGACTTTAACATCTGTTCCAGATTCACGGCAGACCCTGCCGGGGCACGTGCTGAAACCCGGACCGACTCAGTTCCTCTGCCGATCACAAACGTTGGAACGTTCGCAGACTCGATAAGAACATCAGCAGCATCACTTGCAGACGATGCATCGTTCACTCTCCAGATCAGCGGAGCCTCGGATATTTTCTCGGCAGACTTTACCGCATCGATGATATGGTTTCTGTGGGCGATCGCAATATTCCATGCCTCGTCCACATAGGAGGCGTCACCGCAGCAGAGAGCGTACGCAATGCCGGACTTGCCGACTTTGCCGCACGCATCAACCACCGCGGTGAACGCATGAGCATTCTGGATAACCTCGCGCTCCAAACTCCATGATTCTCCGTAGAGATTCATCAGAGCCTGATAGGAAGCATCTGACTCAAGAGCGATCCTTGAAAGTATGCAGGAGGTATAATCCTCGTCCGATATTTTGGACTTGCATGCAGACTCAATTGCCTCTGCTTTTTTTGTCTCGCCAGATAGATTCGGCAGAAACGGATGCAGAGAGGTTGCAATCTGTTCTTTTGTGGATCGTCCAGGCATTAGAATGCCGCGGCCCGGATTTATCAGGTTGTTTGCCACCGCATCACCGATGATCTTTGCATTCCTTCCGGTGATGCTCTGATTGTCGCCGATGATGCCAAGCATCACAAGACCTGCGAGGTCGCGGTTGTCTCCAAGCGCGTTTGCCACCAGATAAGCACAGCCTGCGGCAGAGAGTTCGGTTTCGCCGTCCTCGCCGCAGCTGCGCGGGTTGACATGATTTTGGGAGGTGTTGTAAGGCACATGATGATCGATGATCATCGTGCTTTCTACCAGACCGGTACAGGACGCACCAAAGTCACAGAGAAGAGAACATTCAGGGTTCTCCACGTCATCTTCGTGTATCCCCGGAAGAATCCGGAGTTTAAACGCGATGTTTGCCCTTGTCAGGGCTATAGACATGATCGCAGCAGCAGCTATACCGTCTGCATCGTAATGGGAGTACATTTCCACGTACTCCATGGATGCAAGGCGTTTTGCCAGGGTTTCTGCTGCGGTTTCCAGTGACATGAGGGGTGAGTGATTTTATCTGGAGAGGAGAATTTCTGCGGTCTCCGGTTTGTAGGTCCAGCCTGCCGGCAGGCGTTTGTTGCCGACATAGTATTTTACCAGTCTGCGGACTTTGGACTCGGTCAGCTGGAGCTGACGCTTGTTGTGGAGATCTTTCTTGTTCTCGCCAAGGTGCTTGCGCATCGCAAGTGCCTTGTACATCAGGTTACGAAGGTCTTCGGGGATGTCGGTGTCGAGGTCATGTTCACGCACGATTGCGTTGACTCTCTTGCCGGTAACCAGTTTTACGTTCGGAACACCGAACTTATCTCTGAGGACGAGACCAATCTGAGCGCAGGTAAGGCCATCCTTACGAAGCTCGACGATTTTCTTCTCGATTTCCTGTACGTCGGTGTTGGACCACTCAGGTACTTCCTGGCGGAATGGTCTGACCGAGGAGGCGATTCCTCTTCTTCTTGCATGTATGCGTGCCATTGTTTTCACCTCCGAAGAGACTGTCCACCCGTACAGCGGATAACCGTTTCCTTCGCGGAATCAAATGGAAACAGCCGTAAGTCACGAAAAGAGCAGTTACATCAGTGTTTTACTAATGCGTGTCGCGTTCCCGCAGTTTCTGCGGAGCCGAACTGACTCGTCGTAATCCCAAAGCCGCAGGATTGCGGCAGTGTCGTAATGACAGACACGTCGGACTTACTTCAGTCAGCACTATAAAGTGCTCCTTTACTGTTAGAGAGAAGACGAGATAAGGATTGCGGGTGCATATACTTTCATGTCTGGTCAGGAGTATGACTGCATTGTTGTGGGGGCAGGGCCTGCTGGCCTTTTTTGCGCGGCAAATCTTTCGCCGCTGCGGGTGCTGGTGCTGGAAAAGATGATTCTTCCAGGGCGAAAACTGCTGATTGCAGGCTCCGGCCAGTGTAATGTTACGCATGTGGGTGATGCGAGGAGTTTTGCTTCTCATTACGGGGACCATGGTGCATTTGTGAAGCCGGCGCTGATGGCGTTTCCGAGTTCTGCGACGCGGAAATATTTTGAGAGTCGCGGTGTTGAACTCATCGAGCGCGAGTCCGGCAAGGTGTTTCCTGCATCCCTTTCTGCTGATGATATCTTGGACGCGCTGCTTGATGCCTGTGATGAGGCGAATGTTGAGATTTTGAGTTCTCTGCCGGCAGAGTCGGTATCGTGCGAGAATGGCGTTTACCGAGTGAAAACCGCGCTCGGTGTTTTTTCCGCTCGTGCGGTGGTGATTGCGACCGGTGGGAAGTCCTACCCACAGACCGGCTCTACCGGAGACGGATTTGTGTTTGCCGAGTCGTTTGGGCATACGACCATCGAGCCGCACCCGTCGCTTTCTCCGGTGTATGCTGCTGATCACCGACTTTCTGAGCTCTCCGGCATCTCGTTTGCGGACGTGAGTGTTGCAATCTGGCGGGATGGAAAAAAAATTCTGACACGTTCAGGCGATCTGCTGATTACGCGGTTCGGCTACTCAGGGCCGGTGATTTTGGATTCGTCGCGATGGATGCGGGATGGTGATTTGTTGAAAATCGCGTTTTCTCAGAAAAAAATCGAGGAACTGGATGCGCTGATTCGTGCTGCCTGCGCAGCATCCGGAGCAAAGCAGGTCCAGAATCTTCTTTCGTTTGCAGGAGTTCCTGAACGGCTGCTGCGGCTGCTGGTGAGGGAGGCAGGAGTTCCCGATGGCACGACCGGTGGGCAGCTGACCGTTTCGATGCGTTCCATGCTTGTCAGAAATCTCACCGAGTATCCGGTGACTATTGATCATGTGGGAGATTATCGAGTCGCGATGGCAACAACCGGCGGCGTGAGTCTTGAGGAGGTTAATAAGAAAACCTGTGAGTCGAAGCTCTCGCCCGGACTTTTTTTCATCGGCGAGGTGCTCGACATCGACGGGGATACCGGCGGCTACAATATTCAGGCATGTTTTTCGACGGCATTTCTTGCATCAAAGAGGATTCGTGAGCTGCTTTGATGCGCGAGGTCCGTTTTGCGGGTGCGAGTCATGTTGCGATGCATATTTTTCTGGCTGATTTGGATTTCAATCCATAATGTTTAAATTTGTAAACTTCCTATCTTGTTATCACGCACTGCCTCAGTGGCTTAGCTGGCATAGCGCGTCCTTGGTAAGGACGAGGTCGCGTGTTCAAATCACGCCTGAGGCTTTTTTCTTTTTGTTTTGCAATTTCCGTCAATATTCTTACGTTGTTCTTCTCTTCAGGTTCTGGCAATAGCCTCTTTCAAAATTATGTAGAGCCAAATTTCTATATGCACATATGTGCATATATGGCCTTATGATGAGGCGGATATGTGTCCGAACCGAACAGCGATGACGAATACCATGCAGCATTCCCCTGAACCCGCATGTCTTGTCTGCGGTGCGCCTCTCTGTTACCGCGACACCGCGGAAGAGATGACATGCTCAGTCTGCGGCAGAAAATTTTCCAGCAATGCAAGTTGCGAGAACGGCCACTTTGTCTGCGATGCATGTCACGCGTCCCCGGCAATTTCGGCGATTCGTTCCATCTGTCTGGAAACACAATCGAAAAATCCGTTCACTGTCGCAGCAGCAATGATGCGAAGCCCGTCTGTTCACATGCACGGCCCTGAACATCACATTCTTGTTGGTGCCGCCCTTCTTGCGGCGTACCACAACGCGGGCGACCTCGTCCTTACCAAGGACGCGCTTGATGAGATGGTGCGCCGCGGCTTGATGGTGCCGGGAGGTTTCTGCGGACTTGCCGGTTCCTGCGGTGCGGCTCTGAGTGCAGGAATGTTTTACTCGATTGTGACGAAGACAAACCCTCTCAGCACTGACTCATGGTCGCTTGCGAACCAGCTTACCGCCGCATGTCTTGATGCGATAGGTAAAGCCGGCAGCCCTCGCTGCTGCAAACGTGACAGCTTCCTTGCTCTTGGGGTAACGGTTCCTTTTGTTTTACAGCATCTCGAAATAGCAATGGAGATGCCGGAGCTGTTTCACTGTGAGTTTTTCTCCCGCAACCGCGAGTGTCTGAAGGAACGTTGTCCGTATTTTCCAACAGAATTTACTCATTGATGAGTTTCCATAGCCAGAACATATTTACGAGAACGAGACTTACATAATGTAAGCTGCATATGATGGATCAGGATGCAATAGCACATTTACTGGATATTCTCGGAAACCGGAACAGGAGGCGGATATTAGATCTTCTCAGACAGAAGCCCTGCTTCGTCACTGAGATATCCGACCGGCTCGTTATCAACCCGAAGGCGGTTATTGAGCATCTGGCAATTATGCAGAAAGAGGATGTCATCTCCTTCTATCAGGATGAAAAACGGCGGAAGTACTACTATCTCGTGCAGGACTTCCAGCTGTCGGTGAAGATGTCAGTCGCAGAGCAGCCGCCGCAGAGCAGGGGTGCTGTTGAAGTCAGCGAGGATGCTGAAGTCCCACCCCTCACCGACAAAATCCTCATGATCCGAAGACTCCTTGACTCCCGCGAAAAACTGATCGAACATCTTGAGGCTGTTGAGAAAGACATTGATGAGATGATGAACGATGTCATTGTCAGCGGTCGGGGAGTGTTTCAAAACAGCATCGAGTCAGAGATTCTTCTCGCACTCATCTATACCCCGCTGACCCCGATAGAACTCGCCGACACCGTGGGCCACTCAATTCCCGAGGTGACGGGTTCACTCCGGACGCTTGCCGCAAAAGGCTACGTGGAGTCGGAGGCAGGGCGCTACCGGATCAAAGGCACGCAAAAAACTATGGTTGTCCCAACACCACCGGCGCTTCCGATGAAACTCTGATCGATGGTGGATAACCTCTATATTCCCCAACTACAAAACAACATACTGCAGCGGTAATGGTCTAATGGCATGACAGGGGCTTCCCAAGCCTCTAATCCGGGTTCGATCCCCGGTTATCGCATTTATTTTTATGGACGCACCGAAAAATTATGCAATAAGTCTCGTCGTCGACAATCACAAAGGAATACTGCGTGACATCGGCTCTGTCTGCGCCGAGCATAATGCGAACATTATTCTGACCCAGCAGGAGACCGTGACCCGCGGCCCTGACAAAGGATACGCATGGGTGGATCTTGAAATCGAAGGCTGCGACAATGCAGAGGATCTTGTCTGCGATCTCAGAACGATTTTTGGCATCCGCAGAGTAGAACAGCATGATACGTTCTCGACGATCTTTGGAAAACGTGTGATTGTGATGGGCGGCGGCGCCCAGGTAGCCCAAGTCGCGATGGGCGCGGTCAATGAGGCTGACCGCCACAATATCCGGGGAGAGAGAATCTCGGTTGATACGATTCCGCTGGTCGGCGAGTCAAATCTCGCCAGTGCGGTGGAAGCGGTGGCACGTCTGCCGCGTGCATCAATTCTCGTTCTTGCAGGATCGATTATGGGTGGCGACATCACCAAAGCGATCCGGACAGTACAGGCAGAGGAGATCCCGGTCATCTGTCTGAAGATGGTTGGCAGCGCGTCAGATGCTGCTGACCTTGTGGTGACTGACCCCATTCAGGCGGGTGTGATGGCAGTGATGCATATCAGTTCCATCGGCGTGTTTGATCTCTACCGGGTGAAAGGACGCGAGTTCTAATCCCAAAAAAAATTCAGGTATTTTCATGACAAAACCAGACAATTCAGTGTGCGGCTGCACGAATCCCTACAGCTATGAACGAGCAGAGATAACTCCGGCGATGGAGGCTGTTATCAAGAAGGCGGTGCATGTGCTTTCCCGCGACGGCCTTGTTGTCTACCCGACCGAGACAATCTATGGTCTTGGCGCGGACGCTCTTTCAGAGATTGCGATCTACAAGGTGTATGAGGCAAAACAGCGGCCGATGGGAAAGCCAATCTCGGTTGCGGTAAGCGACATCGAGATGATTCACGGCATCGCTTATGTGGATGAGTTTGCCGAGCGGTTCATCAGCAAATTTCTGCCAGGACCCGTGACGGTGGTGCTGCCGGTGAAAAACTGCCTTCCGAGTGATCTTACCGGAGGGACCGGCACGATTGGCATCCGGTATCCTGATCATGCAGTCGCTCTTTCGATCATCGCAGAACTTGACAGCCCGATCACTGCAACGTCTGCAAACATTTCAGGGGAGATCTCTCCGGTGTCTTCGGATCAGGTCAATGTTGCACATGATTTTCTCATCGATGGCGGCGTACTTCCCGGAACGCCAAGCACGGTGATCAATCTTGCGGAGAGAAAAATCGAGCGCCCGGGTGCAATGCTTGAAGAGATTGCAGCGTTTCTGAAGGAAGAGCGCTGAATATTTTTTTTGAATAAAAGTTCTGCGGCATCACACCTGCCCCGCTCATCCAAGTTCAAACGTCGTAATCCCATACACGCCAGAGCTAAGCACAGGCGCGTCCCCGATGTACATCCGGGCAGTCTCAAAACTCTTCTCCATCCCGTACCGCTCGCACATTGCCCGGGCACTTTCGTTGAGCTCTGCGATGTCAAGAGAAATGACAGCACCATTGGTAAACTCTGCGAGACTCAGAAAAAGTGTCTCGGCGATCGCATCGGTATCGGCAAACAAGGGCCCAATTTTATATCCTGACACGCACTCGCGAATCGTACCGTATCCGCGGAGTACTCCATCCTCACAGTAACAGAGCGTGCGGGAATTTCCCATGCCGAGCCAGTGCGAGAGAAAAATCTCCCGTTGTGCAGGAAAATGCCTGGCATCGTACGCGGCTATCGCGGAAAACGAACCTATGTCCGCGGGAACAATATGTCGCGTAGCAGGGGCCGCAGCCTGCACAACACCGCTGAAACGCAGATTGTTGTACGCAAACAGGAAACCTGATTTTTTGTAGTTTTCCTGCTGCTCAACAACACCGTCGAGGCCGACGGTACAGTGTTTCAGCCTCCGCACCGCATGGTTCCACAACGCAATGCCGTAGCCCTGATGCCGGTACCCCTCTTTTACAATATAGAGACCAAGAAAACCAAACGTCCCGTAACGAACCGCAGATATGCAGCCGATGCGCTCCCCGTCAACTTCTCCGATAAAAAATCCCTCAGGGTCAGCATGAAAAAAGTTCTCGCCATCCAAGAGACCAGGGTTCCATCCCTCCTGCTCTACAAGGTCCATGACAAAGTCCATGTCATAAAGCTCAGCGTTTCGAATTCTGTACATCCTGAAAAATATCTCCTATCTCTTGAGCCCCGCACTCAGTGGAATTTTGTCTCCTCTGTCGATATAATTTTTGGCAGGGGAAATTTTTGAAAAAAATCAGAACGACATTCCGGATCCGCCGTTTGAAACAGCGTCGGCATACATCCGCACATTTCTGTTGATGACCGCTGAATCAACTGACTCCGCAAGACGCAAATTGAACTCCTTCATCAGTCGCTCTGACATAATGCAGCGGGAGCTCACCTCATACCGGTGGCTGAGGCGGTCTTCCGTTGCCATTCCGACAACGACTCGGTCAACCATCGGCGTCATCAGAGGCTCCATGATATCCAGAACACAACCGCCGCGGTTTTTACCGGTAGGCACCACACTGCCGTAGAGAGCACCAATCTCAGGATCAAGTCCTGCGCCCGCGGCCGCAACCGAGATGCTTGCATACAAAACCGCATACCCGTGGGCAAACATGGCATTGATCGGATCTACATACGGCGGCTTTTCCCTGCGGTGATATCCGAACTCAGGCGCAACGGTTCTTGAAAGGATCTCATAATACATGTTGCGCGTCAAAGTGAAGATTCGTCCGAGTTCGGGAAGCGTGATCAAAAACTCAAGCTCGCGGGACGCATCGCTGAGAATTTCAAGCTCTCCCTTGTAGAACAGGCCGTCATCACGACCGGACGCAAGCTCATTCAGATACATCATTCGCGACTTCACCGCAGACGTAATCACCGACATCGCCGAGCTGTGGATCGGGAGATTTTTCTGAGCTGACCGGAGAGGACATGCATCACCGCCGAAAGGACGAATGGAGCCAACCGGTTCGCCGTGAATATCAAAAAATGAGACCGAGATATTATTCGCGATCAAGTGAGAGATCGCCGCAGTTTCAAGAGTGTGTCCTCCGACAACCAGAAGATGCTGCAGGGACGAAAGCGGATATGCTGTTTTTGCGGATTTGTCCCGAACTATCAGCATCTTTTGGGTCGCACGGATGTCTGAACCATACCCCCAGACCGTCACCCATGAAACATCAGGAATCATCAGAACAAGTCTCCTTCCCTCTGGCCGTTCAGCTGTATCCTGCATCTGCCACAGAAGTATTTGCGTTTGCGGTCGAGATCGTCGAGATTTCTCGGGCAGTACATGATGCAGCCAGGATTATCACAATGCTCAAGACCAAACAGATGACCGATCTCATGCGCTCCCTCCTTCACAATCCGGTCAATCAAGGCATCATCATCTGCATGGCGACCGTAGAATTCGTTCGTAAGTCGTGCCGGAGAAACAACGGCAACACCGAGCGACGGATAGGCAAGGCCGAACACAAAATCTGCGAGCGGTTCAAAAATATCCGCCGGTGTAACCAGCAGAACTTTTTCATGGAGATGATTGAACTTATTGTAGTAGTCGAGATCAATATTCTCAGGTTTGAACAGCTGCGGATACCGCTGGCGGAATATATCGAGTTTGGTGAGTATTTTTACGGCATCACACTGCTGGCGCATCGGATCAAAACCTTCGAGCGGAAACGTGCCGTTGTCGATGCGGGATACAGGCATCTCAAGAACTCCTGAAAGCTCCTCGGTGACCGGTCTGCTCAGACCGATAGGAACTCTGCTGTCCCAGAAAACATGTACTCCCATAATGGTAGATAAGTTCATTGTGACGGGACATAAACATATTGAACATTTCAGACGGAGTTGACGCGGTGGCGGTCCATCAGATTGAAACAAAGGTCGGCGAGTACATTCGGGACAACTACAAATCAGCGGTTGAAATAGGATTCGGCGGGAAAACAACAGCGGCAGAGATTGTTCAAAACGCCGGGCATCCAATCCTCTGTACTGATGTTCACTCGTATGCAGGAGCGGCTGTCCCCGCAGTCGTGGATGACGTGTTTTTACCGACGCTGACGTGCTATGCGGGGGCAGACGTCCTGTATGCGATACGACCGGGCACCGAAATAATTCCTCCGATGATCGAACTTGCAAGGCGCATCAATGCAGATCTAATTGTCTATCATCTCGGGTTTGAACTCTACGAAGACGGCGGCGAACGGCTGAATGCGAAAGGAATTCAGCTTCACCGGTACGTGAAGCGCTCCTAAAAAGTATTTAATGGCTGATAGCCAATACGCTTATACATCCTTCAGGTTTTTTTCCATGAATAAAGCGCAAAAGAAATGGCTGATCATCTCAGTGGCCATCAGTGTAGTTGTACTGGTGGTAATGCTTCTTTTGACGTTCGATGCAGACACCCTCGTCGCACTGGAAAAATGTAATCCCTGGTTTATTCTTCTTGCGTTTCTCTTACATGTCTTATCCATCGTGTTCTGGGCATTGCGCATCAAACTGATGTGCTGGTCGCTTGGCTACAAAGTGCCGTTTTTCCACACGATAAATCTGGTGTGTTCCAATATGCTGGTAGCCGCAGTGACTCCTTCACAGGTCGGCGGCGAAGCGGTACGAGTCTATGAACTCTACAAAGCTGACGTGCCGACAGCAGACGCAACAGCAGTCGTTTTAATGGAACGCGTGTTCGACGGAATTGTGCTCGGCATCGGAACGGTCATCGGCGTGTGTCTGCTTGGAGAACTGTTCGGATACCTGAATTTTCCCCCGGTGTATATGGGCATCGCATACTTTGCCACCATATTTTTTGCCGCAATGCTTCTACTGTTTGCGGTGCTCGTCAAGCACCCTGACTGGACAAAAATTCTCATCACCAAAATATCAGGCATCTTCACCAAACGCTGGGACTCTCACCGCGTCGAGCGGTTCATTGCATCGGTTGACGAAAACGTTGATCAGTTCTATGTAACCATCGGCCACTTTGCAGGCCGCTCAAAGCTCGGGCTTGTGCTTGGTCTTGTGATGACGGTTGCATTCTGGGTGTCTGAGTTCGTCATCGCATCAGTTCTGATGATGGGCCTTGGTCTTGAACCGATGTTCTTACTCTCGTTCATCTTCCAGCTACTGATCGCCATGATCATGATGATTCCCTTAACGCCCGGAGGTGTTGGAATTTCAGAGATCAGTATTGGCGCATTCTACTCGCTGATAATTCCTCTGCCGCTGGTTGGCGTGTTCGTTCTGTTATGGCGGCTGATCATGTACTACTTCAACGTGGTTGTGGGTATTATTGCAAGCCTGCACATCGTCAGACGCGAGACTGCATCCTCGATGAAGAAAGCTCAGGAATAGATCTATCTTTAAATCATCTGGGAACAATTCTTTATTAAGAGTTTTTGGGACGGTATGGACGCAAAGCAGAAGAAGTGGTTGTGGATATCCATCGGCTTGTCGATGGTGATTCTCCTTGTGGTGATGATTCTCACATTTGATGAGGACACAGTTGAAGCGCTCAAAAATCTGAACCCCTGGTATCTTTTGCTTGCGTTCGGTCTGCACATGCTGGCGATGTGCGTGTGGGCTGTCCGCATTCAGGTGATGTGCAAGGCACTCGGGTATGTGATTCCGTTTTTCCACAGTCTGAACATGGTCTGTGCCGGACAGCTGGTTGCATCAATCACGCCGTCACAGATCGGCGGTGAGCCGATACGAATTCACGAGCTGTACAAGGCAAAAATGCCGGTTGCAGACGCGACGGCAGTTGTGCTGGTCGAGCGTCTGCTTGAAGCGGTGCTGCTCGTGATCGGTGTAATTGTTGGTATGGGACTGTTCTCGATTGCTGGCGGGGCAGGACTCGTACCGGATTATATGATCACTGCGGCATGGATTGGTACCGGATTTTTTATCGGACTGCTGGTGCTTCTGATTGTGCTGTTCAGCAGACCTGACTGGGTGAGAAAGATCACTCTCAAGACCGTCGGGTTTTTCACGAAAAAGTGGGAGAGCGAACGGATTGCAAAGCTCAATGTACAGATCGACGAGACGATCGATAGGTTGTTCCTCACGTTCAGAATGTTTACCGGAAAGGCGAAGAAAGGATTGATCTTAGGTTTTCTGCTGTCGGTGGTGTTCTGGGTATGCGAGTACTCGATTGCATCGGTCATCATGATGGGACTCGGCTATCCGCCGAACCTGCTGGTCTCGATTGTGTTCCAGTTAATTATCGCCATTATCCTGATGCTGCCGACAACCCCGGGCGGCGCAGGCATTGCAGAGATCAGTTACGCAGCATTTTACTCGCTGATTCTGCCAACGTCAGTGGTGGGACTGTTCGTAATTTTACAGCGGCTAATAATGTATTACTCAAATATTCTTATCGGATTTATTGCGAGTTTCCGCATTGTGAAGCGTGAGGCGGCAAATGAAAAAGTGGAGATAAAAGAGGGTCAGGTGTAAATGGGGGATCATATTCCCCTGCTTGATCGTCTGCGGTACTCTCTGACCAAAGAGGAGAGGACAGAGGATTTTTATCGCTTTCAGTACGAGAAATTTTTTTCAAAATTGTATGATAAAAACAATGACTGCCTGCGTCTTGGCCCGCTCCGTCTGCCGATTCTTTCGGGAGAGAATCATCCGACACGCGAGGATGCCTATTATGCGATGGAGATTGGGGACATTTTGTTTCCCGCAATGCTTGGGAAATTCGGGTATCTGGATGAGGGGCCGTATGAGTGGGGAGGTGTACGGATTTCCGAAGGGGATGTGGTGTTTGACTGCGGGGCAAATCTCGGAATTTTTTCTCTGCTTGCGGCATACCGGGGCGGCGAGGTGTTTGCGTTCGAACCGGTTCCTGAGGCGCGAAAACTGCTCAAGCAGACACTGGATCTAAATCCTGAACTCTGCGAGAGAGTGACTATTGTTCCGTATGCCCTTGGGAAAGAAACGGGGGAGGCTGAGTTTACGGTTCTTGCCGATACCCTTGTGGGATCATCGATGATTCTGCCGCAGGAGGGAAGAAAGATTCGGGCGGCGGTGACTACAGTGGATGCGTTTGTGGATAGTGAAGGGCTGGCCCGTGTTGATTTTCTGAAGGCTGATATTGAGGGGGCGGAGCGGCTGATGCTTGCCGGAGCTCGGGAGACGCTGAGGCTGCACTCTCCCAAGGTTTCGATCTGTACCTATCATCTTCCTGATGATCCTGAGATGATCACTGTTCTGCTTCGGACGGCAAATCCGAGGTATGAACTGATACGAAAATGGAAAAAAATCTACGGCTCTGTTCCAGCCGTAAAGTGATATCCCTATGTTTATCAATGAGAACAGCAAATATGATAGAGCACGAAGACATTCCTGAAAAAGGAAATGTTGTCTGCGTCATTTGCGAAGGTAGCCAAGCCAGGTCAACGGCGCCAGATTCAGGGTCTGGTCTCATAGGAGTTCTGGGGTTCGAATCCCTTCCTTCGCACTTCTTTTGTGGTGATTTGTGATGCGACGAAAATATTTTGTCGATTTTTTCTGGAACATATTGTTCACGAGATATTTTTGTATGTGGCTTCAAACGAAACCACACTCATCACTCACCAATTTTCTTTTTTCGAATAGGAGTTACGCGGTATGAAATAGCATAAGGAAAAGGAATTTTCAATCTTTGGTTTTATTTGGGGCAACCACGGAACACACTGAACACACGGAATTCCACGGAAAAAACACAGAATACCGCTTCGCTTACGGAAAACACGGAAAGACTAAGAGTACGGGTATATGTATGGGTCACCGCTTTGAGATTCCAACTTCCTTAGGCTTTCCGTGTTTTCCGTAAGTGAAGCGGTATTCTGTGTTTTTTTCCGTGGGATTCCGTGTGTTCCGTGTTTTCCGTGGTTACTCCAAGCGAGACCACCTACAGAAAAATCCCAAACAATGAAACTCATCACCGTGTAACTCCTATTCGAAAAAAATTTCAGAAAAAAATCGATTAAATTTTTTTCATGGCATTACATTCAAGGACCGAAAAATTCCCACAAACAAAAATTATTTTTCAAAAAAAATTTCAAAAAAAAATTACTGATCCAAAAGTGTCCGTGATACAATATACTCACCGTGTGCCTCGCGTGTTGTCCCGACAATCAGCCATGTCTGATCTCCGTGCTCCTCCACAACACCGCACGCCTCAAGCGTCTCGCCCGTGAAACACTGGCCGCAGTACGTATGCGTGAACGAAAGTACCAGATCGATCTCCTCATGATCCACTAAATAGATGCCCGGACTGTCAAACGCAAGGGAGGCATCCGTCACTGTTGCCTCGATGGTCGTCTTTCCTGTTTTTCGCCCGAGAGTAATCGGTGGGACCGAATGAAGATTATCATATCCCCGTGAGTACAGCAGATCAAAATAGGTTCCCTCGAACTCGCCGCGGTTGAACTTTCTTGACTCGTGCAGCACGAAATCATCAAAGGAGATGTCGGGTACCCGTTTGTTGTACACCTTCTGCCACATCTCTTCACTCATCGCAGGAATTTTTCCTGCGGCAACTGCACTCATCAATTGCTGCTGTGCCGTAAACCAGGCGCTTCCGTAGACGACCATGTCGATGTCTGATGCATCGTTTTCAAGACCCGCCAGAAGCGAACCCGTGCATCCCCATGTCATCGGCGGGAGATCAAAATACGAAAACAGACGTGCAGCGCGTGGGCTCCGTGCTGCAACATCTGCTGCAAGTTCTTCAGGTTTGAAAACTCTGACGATATCAGTGAGCGGCACGCGGTGAACGAGATCCAGATACTCAGGCTTGTGCTCCTGCACCCAGACAAACGCATCGGCAAAATCATATTTTTTGTAACGCACGCCCCACGGGGAAACGCGGTCGCCGTCGGTTGTTGGCACATACCGAAGAACGCACTCTGCACGTTCCTCATTCTCGTATCCGGAAACAGCATACAGACAACCATCATCGGTCATCACAAAATCGCGCAAACGAATTGGCTTCATAAAAGACACCTGATGCGAGGGGTGGGATTCGAACCCATGAACTACTAATAGATCAGATCTTAAGTCTGACGCCGTTGGCCTGGCTTGGCTACCCTCGCAGAACATTTGGCATCCGCATTGCCGAGTTCGGCAGACACAGACTACCCTATTACATAGCACTTCCAACATAAAAAAATGACCGCAAAATGATGCCTGAAAACGACAACCGATATAAGGAGAAAAGACAGATTAATGTTAAGAATTTTTCCGGACTCTCGTAGTGTAGTGGTCAATCATTCCGGCCTTTGGAGCCGGAGACGGCGGTTCGAACCCGCCCGAGAGTATCTCTCCTCTTTTGAATTCCTATCGGCAACCTGATGAATTGCCCAAACCTAATATTACAGATGAAGATTCTCATCGCCGAATACACCGCAGCACGCGACCCAACCCTTGCCCCTGAAGGAAAAGCAATGGTCGCAGTTCTCAAGGAAAGCTTTGAACGAATCGGGCACACCGTGCTTTTGCCGTCATCAGGAGACTTCAACGCAGAAATTGCGCGGCTTGCACCAGAGTGCGAGTACGGTCTTGTCATTGCGCCTGACGAAATGCTCTCCGCATTCACTCATACGCTTGAGCTTGCAACGCACAACATCGGCACCGACAGCACGAGTATCGCCGTCTGCGCAAACAAACGTCTCACTGCAAAAGTACTTGCAGGAATCGGCATTAGCGTCCCAACTGAAGTTTCGGTCGACCACCCAGGCAAGCGCGTCATAAAACCGATCAAAGGAGCGGGCTCGGTCGGGGTTCGGATCGCAAAAGACGGAGAACTCCCAGGCAAAGATGAGATGGCTGTCGAGTTCCTCGAAGGCGAACACTACAGCGTCAGCATCGTCGGCAGCCGTGTCGTCGGTGAGGCCTGCGGATTTTACAGCGGACTGCCGCCGGTCTTTCTCAGCATCAACCGCCAGTATGTGGAGGTCGATGAGAACGGCACGTTCTCATACCATGGCGGAGAGACTCCGGTACATCCGGAACGTGAAACGGAAATAATCGAGGTCGCCAAAAAGACCATCGAACGCCTCGGCTGTCAGGGCTATGTCGGCATCGACGTCATCATCGGTGAAAAAATCT
This sequence comes from Methanorbis rubei, assembly GCF_032714495.1. Classification (NCBI taxonomy): domain Archaea; kingdom Methanobacteriati; phylum Methanobacteriota; class Methanomicrobia; order Methanomicrobiales; family Methanocorpusculaceae; genus Methanorbis; species Methanorbis rubei. The sequence goes on from NZ_JAWDKB010000001.1 coordinate 221,276, forward strand.
GGGTGCTTGACGTCAACCCGCGCCCGACCATGAGCCTTACAGGAATTGTGAAAGTTCTTGATGATGAAATAGCCGACATTCTTCTCAAAGCAACCGTCGGTCTCCCGCCAGAGACCGTCCACTACAACGGCAAAACCGCAAAGTTCAACGAAACCGGTGGAGTCACCATCCAATGATCGGCATCGACGTTGGCGGAGCAAACCTCAAAGTCGTGGACGGCAGGGATGTTCACATCCATTACTGTCCGCTCTGGCGCGAGTCAAACCTCGCTGAAGTCCTTGCAGAGTATCAGGGAGAGGACGCCGCAGTTGTGATGAGCGGTGAGCTTGCTGACGGATTTTTCAACAAAACCGAAGGCATCCGCTTCATCGTTGATGCGGTCAGAAAAACATTTCCGAACGCATTCTTCTATGGAACTGACGGGAAATTTCACAACAATGCATGCTCTGAACTCGCCGCAGCAAACTGGCTTGCGTCCGTTGACTATCTGAGAGAAAAGTATCCTGATGGTATGATGCTTGACATCGGCAGCACGACCGCTGACATCGTTCCCTTCGCAAAATTTTCTGACCTGCTTGGCATGACCGACACCATCCGGCTCCAACGTGGATATCTTGTCTACACCGGCATGCTCAGAACACCGGTTGCAACTCTTGCAAACTCTGCCGTCATCAAAAACACGGTAACGCCATTCTCAACCGAGTACTTTGCCTGCAGCGGCGATGTCCATTATGTTCTGGGAAACATCACCGAGGACGAGTACACCGCCGCAACTCCGGATGGAAAAGAAGTCAGTCGCGAAGCGTGTCTCAGGAGACTTGCGCGAATTGTCTGTGCAGACCTCGAAGAGGTCGGTGAAGACGGAGCAACAGCAGTCGCCCAGGCATTCTGGGACGCGCAGAGAAAACTTGTCTGCTCTGTCGTGCAGAAAGTTGCAGAGGAAGCAGCACCGGGAAACATCCTCGTTGGAGGAATCGGTTCGAAAACTTTTGCGCCGCTTGTCGGGGGCACTGACCTTACTGCGGCTGTTGGAATTCCTGCTGACGCGTTACCTGCATTTGCCGTAAAAGAGATTGCCAACCGATGAAAATATCATCCCTCGGAATTATCCTGCTGGCCGGGTCAGTCCTTCTTACGCTGATCTGCTGGCTTTTGGGACTCCCGTTTTTCTTTTTGTTTCTGTTCCTTCCGCTGCTTCTGGCGGGTGCGGGAAGTGCCCGCACCGTCCGCCGGTGCCCGATATGCGGCTGGGAAACCAGAGGCCGCGAGAATTTCTGTCCCTGCTGTGGAACCGTTCTTGAAAACAGCCTGCCGCCCGACAAATGAGAACAGGGAAAACGGCAGCGGAAATCCGTAGAAGAAATTAATTTTCGGCACCGGTAGATCAGAGAGTGCATACTTCCGGACCGATCCGCGGTCGATCTCAATGCCCATTGCGTTGATAATGTCAGCCGTATGGGTAAAGGAGTGCATCAGCGAAAGCGCGATCGCGAGGTCCACCACTGAGGAGCCGAGTCTTGTGTCCGGATAAAATGGTTCCTTCGCGTAAATCAGCGTGTCGCAGTCGCTGCACCGGAAACGTCGGACGAACACCGTGATTTTTTTCTCTCCTTCAGCGGTATGAATGGTTGCGTACGTTTTTTTCTTCGTGTCATACGGCGCTGCCCGCCCGCCGCACAACATACATGGCCCGGCCTCTGCAAACAGCATTTTGTCAAGGGACGCAATACCGCAGACGATGGTATCAGCAAGCATCGGCGGAATTTTTACAGGCATGCGGGACACGAGAGAATCGCTCATCAACTATTCGTCCTCCAAACCTTATCAGTTCTCGGGTTCCAAGGGCTTTGTACCTTTATTCATGAGTCGTCCACGAAAAAACACAGAGCACACCTGGCTTCATGGAAAAATGTACAGAACTGACATCTACAGTCTGGTTACCACATCACTGTTTCGCGGAAAAATTTGAGGATATGTCATCGCTTTGAGATGCCAACTTCCTTAGATTTTCCATATATTCTATGGTTACTTCAAACAAAAAAATCGACGAAGACGTCCTGCACCGCAAAACATCTCATTCATCAGAAAACGGAATCTCAACCACCGCGAGATCAAACGGAGCGATGATCTCCCCGTCAAAGAACTCATGCGCATCATGCACATGGTTCGCGGCCGATGTGTACCGGGAACTGAAATGCACCAGCGCGAGAATTTTCGGTCGCACCTCAGCAGCAACAAGCCCTGCCTCCCGGGCCGTTGAGTGCCCGACCTCCTTTGCCCGTGTTGACCCTTCCTCCTCATCAAACGTAGCCTCATGAATCAGAAGGTCTGCCCCTTCCAAGAGATCATTACGGTTCTTCACCGGCCTCGTGTCTCCAGTGTAGACTACTTTTCTCCCTCGTCTGCGGCCGCCCATCACCTGATCAGGGGTCACAACAGTCTCAACACCATTGCGCACAATACGCACCGTCTCTCCCCGCTGAAGCCTACCGAACAGCGGGCCAGGAGGGACGCCGAGGGCAACAGCACCCTCGCGGTCAAACCGTCCGGGCCGCATATCCTCCTCAAGCACATACCCGACGCTCTCAATCCCGTGGTACGTCTTGAATGCCAGAACCGAGTACCCGTCAAACAGCGTTGCATCGCCGTCAGCAACCTCAACACCGGTCAAAACAAACGACATCTTCGGCGTCAGCTGGTGAATGATCTCAACAAACTTGTCCACACCGCGTGGACCGTAAATCGTCAGCGGTTCACTGCGGCCGTTGAAGGACATCGTCTCCACCAGACCGAAGATCCCGAGATAATGATCCGCATGCCAGTGCGTCACAAAGACAGCGTTCACCGTAAAACCGGTCTTCGCCCGCATCATCTGCTGCTGCGCACCTTCCCCGCAGTCAAACAGCAGCGTATCCGAACCCCTGCGAATCATAACACAGGACGGATTCCTGTTTGGTGTCGGAAGAGCGCCTGCCGTTCCGAGAAAATGCACGAACAGCGTCTCACCGCCGGCCATTCAGAACCACTCCCGCAGCATGTCAAGACTCACTTTGCCTTCCGCAGGATTCCTGCCCTCAACCACCATGATTCGTCCGTGGTACTCAGCCTTGATCTTCGGCAGGACCTTCTTCCAGTCGATCGATCCCTTCCCAAGCGGCAGATGCTCATCGTACTTCCCATAGTTGTCATGGATATGCATATGATCTGCACGCGGCAGAATCACTTTACAGAACGCATCCAGATTCTGGTTCGTGTTCGCATGACCCACGTCAAATGTCAGGGAAACGCCGGGCACCGCGTCCGCAAACCCTGCCAGCTCATACGGGTCACGGCAGTAAAAGTCCTCAAGATTTGGCATGTTCTCAAGACACAGGGCTACGCCAGCGCCCTTCGCCGCATCAGAAAGCCGCACCAGTGCTTCCTTGTGATTGTTCCATGCAGCTGACGTTGCCTCGCGACCGTTCGGTTCGAGATACCCGGGGTGCAAAGTTACCACATCAGAAAACTCTGCTGCATGCGCAATGCATGCCGAAAGCTGGTTCACCGTCGTGCTCCAAATGTCTTCATTTAAGGAAGCTAAATTCAGACCCGAGAGCGGTAAGTGAATCGATGACTCAAGACCGGTCTCTGCGAGAACATTCCTGATTCCCGGAAACCTTATTGCAATATCCTCGACCCCGTGGAACCAGCCGTCCATGGAGATCTCCCATCCGTCAAACCCTGCGTCTGCAATACCTGCAACCCAGGTCTCAGGATTTTTCAGCGCAAGACGCGACGATGCAAAATAAATCTTCATGACTCCTCCGAAAAAAACTTCCGCACCAGCGCCTCGTACGCATCCTTCGTGGACTCGTTTGGAATGCAGATTTCAGCAAGACTCATTGCAGCAGCAAGACCAAACGAGTTCTCCCGTGCATCACGACCTGCAAGACTCTCTGCAGTCGTCGTATCATCGCTACGGCCCCGCGACTGCATCCTTGCAAGCCGCGTTGCAAACGAAGCCTCAATAGCAACCAGCGTGAACGAATCAAACACCGACCGGAAGTATCTGACCTCTGCATCACCGCGGATGCCGTCGATCACCACGATGTCCCCAGACTGGCGGGCAACCTCCTCGGCAGTCAGAATCGCAACCGCGTCCATACCAAGAGCTGCCCTGAGATTTCGCGCCTCAGAACCAATATTCTCATCGGTAAGAGGAAGGCCTGCATCCTTAACGCGCCTGCGAATCATATCCCCCATCACCACAACCGGGACCCCAAGCTCTGCTGCGATCTGCGAAAACTCCCCTTTGCCGCTTGCAGGATAGCCGACAACACCGATAACCTTCATGTATCTACCATTTGAGTGCGAATCGTCATTAACGATTATCATATCAGCGGTTCAGCATAACCCTTGCTTCAGCAGCAGTTCTGATGCACTCCATATAGGATAAGCAGCGTGACGGATCAGGTTCACCTTCGGCGCGGGCACAGAACTGAAGAATCAGCGCATCAAGCCGTGCAGGAATATCATCAGAAACCGGAACCGACTTTACCGGAGCTGCCGCGTACTTCGGCGTAATAACCCGCAGGGTATCAGGATATTTCGAATCAGGCGCAGTCTTTGCGGTCTCGACAGAATTTTTGCCGGTCTCCGCACACACCACGCACATCCGTTTTCCTTTCACCTCAAACATCGGCGCTCCGCATTTCGGGCAAACCTCAGCCAGCATTTTCGCACCGCCGAGCAGATACTCAGCCATGATATCATCCGGTTTTCGTGCACTGCTGTTCATACTTAGTAGTATTATCCGGCTGCGCACATATAGATAGTATCCTTTATCTCCCTAGAGGGTCTAACCTAATGATTAGTTTCGGGGTATGAACCCGGTTCTGCCGGGAAGCAACAGCTTCAGGAGGGATTTTTCAACATGGCAAGTCCGGAAGATATGATTAAACAGTGTGTAATGATGCTACAGGCAATTGGCGAGGACAATACTATTCCGCGCAATATCCGCCGCGTTGCAGAGGAAACAAAAACCGTACTGCTTGACGACAAAAAGAGCACCGGTCTTCGTGCAGCTGACGCCTTGTCCAAAATCGACGAGATCAGCAACGACCCCAACATGCCGGTCTATGCACGTACCAGAATCTGGGAACTTGCTTCAACCCTTGAAGCAATCCCACTCGACTGAACACTTTCAGTCACTCTTTTTTTGGAACAAACTCTGAGGCTGACACAAACCCTGAGTTTTTCGGTGCGGCAAACGAGCGGAGCAGCTCTCCGGCATCGTCTGCCGACTCGCACACCCGAAGAAGTTTTGCTTTGGAGAGATCGATTTTGTATCCGCATGCGCAGGTTTTGGTTGCATGCGAGAGACTTGCTACCTGCATCCTCCTGCACTTCGGACAACCGATGATGGCAAACGCGCTATCAGTCATGGAACCAGGGGAAACTGCTTGACCACAATCAGCTTTCGTTCCATGAACTCCTCAAGCAGATACTTCGGACCCTCACGACCGATGCCGGAAAGTTTTGTTCCGCCGTACGGCATTGCGTCCGACCGGTACGATGACGAATCATTCACGATCAGTGTTCCGCACTCAGAGACTGCTATCAGTTTCTGCAGAATATCTACTGCGTTGGTGAAGATGCAGCCCTGCAGACCATACCTTGATTCGTTCATCATTTGTACCGCTTCATCAATGTCTGAGTACCGGTCCACCGTGATGACCGGACAGAATGCTTCGCTGGAACAGATTCCCATATCAGGTGACGGGCGTTCAAGGATGGTCGGATGCATCACTGCGCCTTCCCGGACACCGCCGAGAAGCAGGCGTGCACCACGCATCACTGCCTGCCTGACTTTTTCTCCGGCACGCCGCGCCTCCTCGTCAGAGATCATGGAACCGATGTCGGTCTCAGGTTTGCGTGGGTCGCCGATCACGAAGGAACGCATATGATCCATAATTTTTTTCAGGCACTCATCATAGATGTCATCGTGAATATAGACACGCTGGACGCTGATGCAGCTCTGGCCAGCATTCACAACCGCACCTTCGGCAATCCTCCGTGCCGCATACGCAACGTCTGCATCTTTGTGCACAATCGCAGGAGCATTGCCTCCCAGTTCAAGACCGATGCGTCTTCCGGGAAAGATCTCTTTGAGTCTCCATCCGACAGCCGGACTTCCGGTAAAGGAGAGTACGGTGAACCGCGGGTCGCGGACAAGGGTCTCGGCGTTCTCGCCAAAACAGGGAACAACATTGACCGCTGCCGGCGGATATCCTGCTTCGAGGATCAGTTTTCCAAGCAGCAGTGCAGAGAGTGGTGTCTTTGATGAGGGCTTGAGAACGAACGAGCATCCTGCAGCTATGGCAGGACCAATCTTATGGCAGGCAAGGTTCAGCGGATAGTTGAACGGTGTGATGCACAGGATGGGGCCTGAAGGAACGCGGTAGCAGTACCCGATGTACCCTTCGCCGGTTGCCGCACTGTCCAGTGCAATAATTTCACCGCTGGCTCTGACGGCCTCTTCAGCAGACGTCCGCATCACGTTTACGGCTCTGGTCACCTCCAGATGGGCCTGACGGAACGGTTTGCCTGATTCATGGATCAGAATCCGCACAAACTCGTCACGATTTTCTTCCATCAGATCTGCAATGCGCCGAAGAATTTCCGCACGCTTGTATGCAGGAATGATTTTGGTCTCGGTAAATCCGACAGTGGCAGAGTCAGCCGCACGCGCCTGATCCTCGGCGCCTGCAATTCCCACCTCGGCAAATACCTCGCCAGTATAAGGAAAAAACACCGGAATGGTGTTCGGGCTGTGGGTTAGTCTACCCCCGATATAGTATGGTTCTCCCAATTCGATTCTCCCCCTAAAATTACGGATGTAATCTCTACTATCCTATCTATTAATTATTTGGTATCTGCCAAAAATCAGAAAATCGGAAAACCATTATCTTTATATCCAAAAACGTCATTCTATGTAGAGCAGTCATCCCGACTTAACTCAGATGGTAGAGTGCGCGGCTGTAGTAAGAATCACGCCTGCGGGCGTACTGCGCGGCTACCGCGATGTCCCCGGTTCGAATCCGGGAGTCGGGACCATTTTCATGACCGCAATCAAAAACGAATAACTGTGCCCAAGTAGTGTAGTGGCCTATCATGATGCCCTGTCACGGCATCGACTCGGATTCGAATTCCGACTTGGGCGTTTAGCGTTTTTGATTGTGGACCGGGATGACATGCAAGTATATTGATGCCCAAGTAGTGTAGTGGCCTATCATGATGCCCTGTCACGGCATCGACTCGGATTCGAATTCCGACTTGGGCGTAGTTTTTTCTTTTTTGGTTGTATGGAAGTGAGTGTTGAGTCTTTTGTCTGTGGTTTTGCTTAGAGTAAACGCGAAATATTTAACTCACGAAATATTTCAAAAAACACGAAATCAGTTATTGGATTCAGCCACTGAACATCTCGGGAAAACAAAGAGATAACTGATAGGTAGCTTCATGCCAAAATCGATCAGCATCAATTGTCATGTCGAAGATCCTATTTTGTGTTTTTCGTATTATTTCGTGAGTTAAATATTTCGCGTCTTTTCGTGTTGTTTCGTGTTTCAAAATACTCGTCATCGCGTAACCCCCACTCTCCAAAAAAAATCGTAGTAACATACACTCATAACGTCACAAAATTCGAAAAAAATATCACAACTCTTGCAGACATCCCCACAAAAAAATAAAAATAAAATTATTCAGCACTTGCCGGCATCTTTCTCACACGAATAAATCCGCACACACCAGCAATCACCAGAACAGCACCGGCACCAAGGAGGATGTACCAGCCCCACGAAGAGATCACCGCAGTATTGATCAGATACCCGGCAACTGTCCCGAGAATTCCCCCGAGAAGCGAAGATGATCCGCTGCCAAGACTGCTGATAGATGCAGCAAGACTCTGAATCTGACTATCAATGATCACATGGAGAACCGACGTGAACACAAGCGTCAGAAGGCCAACTATCGCAGTCACCAGATACCTGCCCGACACAACTGCCCAGGCCGCAATAACCAACAGAACAGCAAAACAAAGAGCCAGCCTGAAATCAGCTGCCACCGTAACCGGATACAACTCAACAACTGCAAGGCTAATCGTGTAAAGCGGAGCAATCATACCAACAAGCAGCAGAACACAACCCGCAACACCCAGAATTTGCTCTGGTACATATCTCATACCTGATAAGTATGTCTGGAGCACATTTCAATGTAGAGGAAAAAAAGAATTATTGTGCAGTCGGCACATTGCCCTGACCGGCAACTGCCTCCTGAATCTGCTTCTGCAGCTGGCTTGCCTTAGCAGCCATCGTCTTCTCCTGCTTGTCAAGAGAACCGATACGAAGCTCCATCGAATCAGTCTTCTCCTCAAGTTCAGTGATCACCGCAGCCTTACTCTTCTGAATAAGAATCGAACCGGCGCTCGAAAACACCACTGCATCATCTGCAACCGCGCCGAGCTCCTCTAACGCACGTTTGGTCTCGCGAAGCGTCATTTCATACTGCATCTTCTGGGAAGACACCTGCTGCAGCTGCTGCTGAATCTGCTGAAACATCGCCAGCTGCTGTTGAATCTGCGGGGGGATGCCCGCCTGTGGATTTGCCATTTTTTACAACTCCTGTATTTCTTTGCACACATTTACCAGACGCAGCCACATATTCAGAGAAGCTCGAAGGGATGAAACATCCTCGGCCTCCACATGAACAGTTACGGAAGAGTCATCATGCATGAGACTCACCCGGGACTTATCGCCAGGATCCGAACCTGCCTCCGGAAGAAGTACCGCATACAGCTTGTCTGCGTACGAACACTCAAACCGGAACTCAGCTGCGTGCGTCGCCGTCACACCATCACTTGCAGAATATACTGCATCTTCTGGGTCCCGGCAAACACAATCGGCCCTGGAGCGTCCGCATCAAACACTACCTGCATATGGGGCGACAGAGCATCATAAAGATCACGTTCCCGCACAACAAAACCATGATGGAACGGTCCGGTTCGTTCGCTTATCAGAACATTCGTAATCAGCATAGAAAAAACGATCTTGCCCCGGACCGTCAGATCAAAAAGCTGACCGCCCTTCTTTGCACCGGACAGAAAAATAATTACCGGATCTTCGGCGTCCATCGTCCGAAGACCTGACTTTCCCCGCTGGACATACGGGAGATCGAGTGCAAAAGCGATCTCCTTGGCAAGTCTGCGCACATCCGGTGACGGTTTACGCGATGATGTTATGAATGTCATCGGGCTTTCAGTACTTTCATTCCGGCACCGCGCGCCTTAAAGAGAATGCGGTGTCCGCAGTAGGGACAACGGACATTTGCGTCAATCTCAACTGTTTGTTTACAGCGGGCGCACTTATAACTGACCATTCAGTTATACTCCCTTGGTATCAATGGAACGAAGAACGACCTTTAAGGCCGGAGTCTGCGGAACATATGCACCGCCGGCATACTTGTAGCCGCACTTCTTGCATTCCCAGATACCGGTACCGACACGCTTTACTGCAACAGTGTCGCACATCGGACACAGGTGCTTTGCGCGGGAAACCTTTTCGCTCTCATTTACCATCTTACGGGTGAAACGACCGTATCTCGGGCCAAAACGTCCGGCACTGCCGGTGACGCGTCCCTTTGCTGTTTTCTTGCTCTTGGATGCCATAGTTATTCCTCAGAAATATCTACTATTATTGGTTCTCTGATGTTTTAATATTATTCTAAAATCTTGAGCTGGGCATCACCCTTGGCCGCATGATTTGCCAGGCTGAAAAACTCTTCCTGCATGCCGGCCGGGATTTTGACCACACAGATCCATGATCCGTCGCTCTGCCACTCGTTCTTCTCCATCGTAACATACGCAGCGCCGGAGACCGCACTATAGGCACGGGCAGCATAGTCCATCGGGAACTTTGCCGCAATCCTTCGCTCCTCAAATCTGATGGGAAGAATCGGCCGGAGAGCCTTTACGGTCTCCTTCACCAGCTCGTCCACCGACTTGAACGGATCAAAGTTCACCCGTACTTCTTCAAGTGCGATCTCAAGCCTTGTCACCGGATGCGGAAGACCGGTCTGGGGATTCACTGCATTTCGCGCGATGAAACTGATAACACGGCGGCGTTTCTCTTCCATTAAATGGCGGCGCTGCTCGGTGGTAAGGTGGATCTCTCCTTTGAGAATGATGTGTCTTGCGTTCTGCTCAAAGTCAATCGTCTTGAACGCTTTTTGCAAATCCTCTTCAGGAGACTTGTCACCGTGGGAAGCATTCTCATACACATACAGTGCTGCAACCACATCCTCAATGGCGATAGACTCATCACCATGACGCATCTTATCCGCAAGCTCAGGATCCACCAGAATCTCAAACTTCAGACCATGCGTCTCAAGCCGCGCCACCACCGCATCATCAAGCGAGATCATTACGTCTTCCTCACACGTCCGGGTCTTTGTCCTGCACCGGAGCACTGGTTTGCGTCTTTGCAAACTTTGCAACCGCAACCTTGACCTCATCAGCGTTCAGTTTTCTAAACGGCAGAAGAGAAGTCTCGTGTCCGTTCGGAGCCTCGACCTTCTTTGCGGCCTTCTTCTTTGCAGAGTAGGAGCCTGCAATACCGATCTCAACCGTGTTGACATCGAACTTGCCCTCGGTTGCGGTGTGAAGCGCCTTCAGACCAAGATCGATTGCCTCCTCAACTGAGATATTATCCTTATACTCTGCTTCAAAGAGCTTCATCACCGCAGGTCTTCCAATACCAATACCGGTCGCAGTGTACTCAAGGAGAGTTCCTGACGGATCAGTCTCGAAGAGACGGTAACGGGTACCGGACTCATCAGTCTCCACACCTGCAATCAGCAGTGCGGTTCCATACGGACGTGCTCCGCCAAACAGCGTGTACGTCTGCATGTGATCGCAGAGCTTCTTTGCAAGCGTCTCCACATCAACCGGCTCGCCGTAGCTGACACGGTTGATCTGAGCCTCAATTCTGGCGCGGTCAACCAGTGCACGGGCGTCACCGACAAGACCTGAGGAAGCAACACCGATGTGCTCATCAACTCTGAAGATCTTCTCAATCGACGAGGGTTCCAAGAGGCGGGAGCTGACACGTTTGTCAACCAGAAGCACTACACCTGTCTTGCATTTGATGCCGACAGCAGTTGTGCCGCGCTTTACTGCCTCGCGGGCATATTCAACCTGATATAAGCGCCCGTCGGGAGAGAACATCGTAATGGCACGATCGTATCCTCCCATCTGATATTGTTGTGGCTGCATGATTACTCCTTAATTATATCATCTCGTGTGAGATATCTCTGCGTATTACTACCTGTGAGACTATCAACCTTCTTGCCTGAGCATCGATAGCCGGGGATGACCTCGTCGTCCCATGTTGTTGGATGCAGATGTTTTTTCGCACCATGAACAGTGCCTGACACCGCAACGCTGTGAAACACCGCGAGAGCCCCTGACACTTTGGTAATAACAGCGAGGGCTGCAATTACCTTCTGCTCTGAGCCTCTGCTGCACCGGACAATCGCGTGCTCTTCTTCAGACCAGATGACTGCAACATGAATCGCGGCAGAGCCGACGTCTCCGAAGAGCGAGGTGACCGCTTCAGAGATCGTGAAGTAGATCTCTTTCTGCGTAAGGGGAGCGGTAAACTCCCCGGCAATTTTCACCAGAACATATCTCCGGTTCTCCCGAAGGGTTGGCGGAAGCGGCCTCATGCATCCTCCACGATTCGCATCGGTCGGGGCGGGCTGAGTACAGCGTCAAGACCATTCAGTGCCGCATATGTCTCAGCACGCGTCATGCCGAACAGCGAACAGAGCCCAAGAGTCTCTTCCACATTTCTGATGCCGAAGATACTCTCAGCCCCGCTTGCAATCACCAGAGGGAAGCGGAACTTTCGGTGCAGCAGAAGAATTTCTGCATACCGCGAAAGAGCTGTCCGCCTGCCTTTCGCATCGATGATGCGGGAGAGATCGATCACCACGCCGGTGGAGTGATCAGCCGCCATTTTTGCAACAATGTGATCGAACCCGCCTTTCGGGAGATCGGCGATGCCGGTCAGCAGATGAACACCTTTTGTGGTGATGGCGGTCCGGTTGAAGCTGTTCTCTCCGACATACACCATTACAACAACACCTTTTGGTATTTTTTTCATGGTGTCAAGAAAATTTTTGCCGGTTTGTTTGCCAACAACCCTGCCGCGGAGAACTTCTACTCCTGCATAAGAGTCGGGGACGTCTATTGCGGTGCCGCAGATAACCATGCGGGAGAGACCGCAGGATTTACCGGTAAGAAGAAGGCGCCGGACTGTTGCGGCTTGGTCCTGGTTTGCGAATACACAGGCGTCGGTAATCATAATGAAAAAAAAAGAAGACAGGATTATTTACCCTGGTTCTTGTGGGAGCGGATGCTCGGGCGGCACTTTTCGGTACCGGTTCCACGGTTGTGCTGTCCACGTCCCTTTCTGCCTGCGGAGGTCTTTCCGCGGTAGACACGTCCACGGGTGTTTGCAACCCATGCAAGGTTCTTGTCAGCAAGAACAGACGGGCTGCAGCGGTCAACAAGGATAACCTCGAAGTACATGCTCTTTCCGTCCTGTCCAACCCAGTAGGAGTTTAAAACTTCCATGTTCGGGTAGCGGTCTGCTGCACGCTCTTCTGCGATGCTCTGCAGGTTCTTTCCAGGCGTTGCCTTGCGCATTCCCATACGGTTGGTTCTGCGTCCGCGGATGTACCGGGACTTTCTGCGGCCACCACGGCGGATGGATGCACGAACAACAATGATACCCTGCTTGGCTTTGTAGCCGAGTGTGCGGGCTCTGTCGATACGGGTCGGGCGCTCAAGGCGGACGACTGCGCCCTGACGGCGCCATACCTGCATTCTCTCCCAGAGGAGTTTCTTTACACCGGAGTCTGCGGGTCTCTTCCACGCATCCCGAACGTATCCATACATTGATTTGGACATTTTTGCTTTCACCTCAGGTTCAGCAGTCTTACCATCCGAATATTCTCCGGATAGCTGCCACATTCCTGTGATATACAGTTGCGCCGTGATGACGCAGTGCTGTAAACTGTGTATTATTGGGTGTATGTGCTATAAAATGATGTGGGCGGGTAGGCTTTGTTCCTTCATGTTTTGAACCGCCCACGGAAAAACGGAATACACGGAGTTTCACAGAAAAACATCACGGAGCAGACGTGAACAGCACGGAAATGAATTTTTTTCGAATTCAGTGATGTTTTTATTTCCGTGTGTTCCTGCGAAGCAGCAAGCAGGCCGCAGACATGCGTTCCGTTTTTCCGTGGGAGGCACATAGACAAAAAAAGAATTTTTACTCAAGCAGCGGCTTTGATCTTTTCCACGACATGGATTCCTTCAATCCTTGTCATCGGGTACTGGCCCGCCTCGTCCTTTTCCGCAGACTTCACCATGTCCCAGACGGTAAGAAGGGCAACCGACACACCGGTCAGTGCTTCCATCTCAATGCCGGTCTTACCGAACGTCTTGACGCGGCACGTCGCCTCAATGTACTCGGCGGTCTGATCAAACGCAACCGTCACCGCACCGACCGGGATCGGGTGGCACATGGGAATGATTGCCCAAGTCTGCTTCACAGCCATGGTGCCTGCCACCTGCGCTGTTGCAAGAACATTGCCTTTCACAACCGTTCCTTCGGCTATTGCCTTCAGCGTCTCTGGCCTGAGATAAATTCTCCCACTGGCGGTTGCCTCGCGGGCAACGTCAGGCTTTGGGGTGACGTCAACCATATGGACTTCGTTCTTTTCGTTTAAATGTGTGAATGTAGGCATGTCTCACTCCTCTCTGTATAATGTATGCGCCAGATGCCTTAGAAGATCGGTTGCAAGAAGGCCGTCTCCGGCCTCATCATCAGCGATGCCTCCGGCAAGGCCGGTCGCATAGACAGCAGCGCATGCAGCCTCAAACGGATTCATGCGGGCAAGAAGACCACCCGTGCAACCGGCAAGAACGTCGCCGGTTCCGCCGGTGGTCATGCCTGGTGCGCCGGTTTTGTTGAACCTAACACGCGTGCCGTCGGAGATCGTGTCAATGGAACCTTTGAGAATGATCGTCGCGTTTGCAGCAGCTGCCGCCGCACGAACCGCATGCCCTCGCTCAAAAAGCCCGGAGGGAACCGCCTCACCCGTGATACGGGCAAACTCTCCCGCGTGCGGCGTATAGATAGTTCCTTCTCTTGCATGCGGCAGAGGGTTTCTGATCAGATCCGCGTCTACAACAGCGTTTCGCGCAGCCTCCACTACATCAAAGCAGATGGAGAGGCTGTCCGGTGCAACGCCGAGGCCCGGACCACAGATAACTGCGTCGGATTTTTCTGCGAGGGACACCAGATGTTCGCGGTGTTTCTCAGAAACATGGTTCCCAGACAGGCGTTCATGAATAATGTCAGGCATAAACCCGTCTGAGGGCGATGCAACACGGACGATGTCTGCGCCGGCACGAAGTGCTGCGACTCCCGCAAGGAACGGTGCTCCCTGATAGGGGCCGCCGCCCACCACCAGCACGGTGCCGCCCGAACCTTTGTGAGAAACCGCAGATTTCTCAGGAATCAGAAGAAGATCACCCTCGCCGCAGAAAATTTCTGCCGCAAGAGGAATACCGATCCCGTACACCTCGGCACCCACGGTCTTTGCGAGATGAAATGTGACAACGCGGTCTGCCCGGGCACCGGGCGTCGGCATATCGCAGGCAATGACCCGAGCACTTGATGCATTCATGAGAGAGACCAAACCGGCGTACGGTTCACGAAGCGGCAGACGTGCGCCTGTTCCCAACAGAGCGTCCACAATTACGTCGGCAGAAAAAATCTCTGGTGACGGCTCGGAGAATATCGTCACCGGACAGCCAGCGAGTGCCGCATACTGGGCACGTGCCTCGGCAGTCTTCGGTTCACCACAGCAGTATACTATGACGTCTATGTCAGCGGAAAGATAGCGTGCGGCGCACAGCCCGTCACCGCCGTTGTTCCCGGGACCGCAGAGAATCGTCACGCGACATGGATTTTCCTTCCGAACTGCGGACGCAAGAGCGACGCCTGCGCTCTCCATTCTCTGCATCGCTGAAACACCGCAGCCGTCCGCATTCTTATCAACGACCCGCATGGTATCAGCCGAAACAACGCCTGAAAGACCAAATGAAAGCAGTTCCCGCATGAATATCTCCGAATATTTCGATCTGGACCAGATCTGATAATTATGTAATCTGCATCAAAACCGCTTAAACCATCCGACGTTTGCATCTCTGTTTGTGATGGATGAGTCTTCCACGGAAAAATAAAACATCACTGAAAGGCGAAAACACCGCAGAAATAAAAAAATATTTTCGAATTCCGTGATGTTCTCGCCTCTCAGTGATGTTTTATTTTCTATGAAATTTCCGTGTGTTCCCGCGAAGCGGTAAGCAGGCCAAAGGCATGCGTTCCATTTTTCCTGCGAAGCAGTGAGCAGGCCGAAGGCATGCGAGTCGTGGGCGACTCGTAAAACCACACCATCCCATACCTATAGTTTGCCGGAGCGCCAACAACATACGAATGGGTTTCATCGAGGACATCAGTGCCGCAGCCGAGATCATTAGAAATACGCACGCAGTGACGCTTATCTCGCACATCGACGCAGACGGCATCACCAGCGAAGCAATTGCCGCACAGGCAGTTGCGCGGCTCGGTATTCCCGTGACACCCGTTTTCGTCCGCCAGCTTGAACCGTTGACCATGCGGCATGTGCCAGATGACGACACCCTCAAAGTCTTCACCGATCTCGGTGCCGGCCAGCAGAACCTCATGGAAGAGGCAGGAATGAAAGCTGATGATGTGCTGATCCTTGATCACCACATCAATCAGCCTGCCCCAAACGGCACGATCTATCCACAGGTCAATGCACAGTTTTACGGACCTGAGTATGCGAAGTGTTCTGCAGCAGGCGTCGCCTACATGCTTGCACGAAAACTTGACCCAGACAACGCCGATCTTGCAGAGCTCGCCGTCGTCGGCAACGTAGGCGACATGATGGCGCGGGAAACCTGCGGCCTGACCGGCATTGCGCGATGGATCGCGGAAGATGGAGCACAGACCGGGCGCGTAAGAATTGCCAAAGGCATCAACTGCTACGGCCTCTCAACGCGCCCTCTCCACCTCTGCCTCGCCAACAGCGATGACCCGATTCTTCCAGGACTCTCAGGAGACCCGAAAGCCGCAGCAGATCTTCTGATGCGGCTTGGCATCTATCAGAAGTCCTCAGACCAGCGTGTCTGGGAATCTCTGGAAGCAGAGGAAGCAAAGATTCTTGCAAGCGTCATTGCCGAACAGATGATCGCCAACGGCGAGTCAACCGAACGACTGTTTGCCGAGCTCTACTTCTTCCCGCACGAGACCGAACTCTCGCCTCTGCGTAATGCCTCAGAGTATGCAACCATGCTCAACGCCTGCGGTAGATGGGCAAAACCGAAGATCGGCGAAGCAGTCTGCTTCGGCGACCGGGGAACCCAGTACCGCGAGGCAGAGCACATGCTCAGACATCACCGCACGATCATCCGCGAACTCTGCGAGCACATTCTGTCTACGGGCGTCGCAGACGCAGGACACCTGCAGTGGATTCACACGAGGGATACATACCCTGACACGATCGTCGGCATCGGAGCAGGCATGGCGCTGTCCAAACTGGACCCGTCGAAACCGATTATGGTGCTGTGCTATGTCTCTGACGAGCCTGACCTCGTCAAAATTTCGATGAGAACCTATGAAAAAGTACTCCGCCGCGGCGTTGACCTGCAGGCAGCACTGGTTGCGGCAGCCGCAGAATTTGACGGTGCGGGCGGAGGACATAATATTGCTGCGGGGGCATATATCCCGAAAGGTTGTGAAGATGATTTCATCAGAAGAGTTAACGAGCTTATTGCCGGCCAGTTTGCAACGGGTGCGCCGCATCGCTGATTTCCAGTTCGGCAGGGGAGCAGGAGACGCGATGTTTCCTGACGACACCACGTTTGCCTATTCAAACACGAAACGCATCAGGTACGCGAACTCAGGCAAGACGAGGTTAATAACGGTCCGCGCAGGAGACGGCAGACTGACGCTCGGGTATCCTGCGGCAGAACGTCTACATGCATTCCTTGCCGCACCGAAAAACCGTGTTGTGGTGATGAGCGATGCGGTGCCGTTCATTCTTGACGGCAAAAATGCGATGGCAAAGCATGTGGTTTCAAGCGACCCTGAGATCATGGCCGAGGATGAGGTGCTTGTGGTTGACGAGAATGATAATCTGCTTGCAACCGGCATGGCAATGCTTTCGGGTACTGAGATGATCGGATTTTCCTACGGAACTGCAGTCAAGGTTCGTCAGGGGAAGAACCGTCAGTGACCCCGATGGAATTAAGATTGATTGAAAAAAAATGATAGAGTAAGGAGAGGTAAAAAAATATGATGCCAGGTGTTAATCCCAAACAGATGAAGGCCGCGATGAAGAAGATGGGTATGAAGATGGACGAGATCGAGAATGTAGAGAAAGTTGTTGTCTACACTCCTTCGGGAAACTATGTCTTTGAGCCGGCCGAGGTTGTCGGTATTACGATGCAGGGCCAGACTTCGTACCAGCTGACCGGTACTCCGCGGTTTGAACCGGCGAAGGTGGAGATCCCTGAGTCTGATGTGGAGCTTGTTTCGTCCCAGACGCAGGTGTCGCCGGAGACTGCACGCGCAGCACTTGAATCATGCAACGGCGATATTGCCGAGGCAATTCTGAAACTTACGGCAGTAGAATGATCGGACCAAACCGGGTGATTGTCCGCGGTCATGGCCGCGAGTATTATGTGCGGGCCGGAGAGGGGAAACTTTCGACGGATCTCGGGATGATTGATCTCGCGGCGGTGGCTGAACTTGAGAGCGGGGATACTATTCTGACGCACTTGGAAAAGCCGTTCACAGTCCTCGTGCCAAGGCCGACGGATTTTTTCTCTCATGGGAAGCGCACCGGCGCACCGATGATGCCGAAGGATATCGGCATGGTGATCGCCTATACCGGTATGTCAGCCCGCGACCGCGTGCTTGATGCTGGGACGGGATCAGGGATTGCGACGATTTTTTTCGGCGGCGTTGCAAAGTCTGTGGTGACGTGCGAGGCACGCGAGGAGTTCTCCCGCATTGCGGAGGGAAACATCCGTGATGCAGGACTTACGAATGTTGAGTGCCGGGCATGTGATGTGCTCGCGGTTACGGACGGGCCGTTTGATGTGGTGCATCTGGATATGATGATTGAGCCGCAGCATGTGGAGCATGCCCACGGACTTCTCAGGACCGGCGGATACTTCGCAACCTATACGCCGTTCCTTGAGCAGACGTTCTGTGTGATGGATACGGCACGGCGGCTGTTCGGCGAGGAGTGCGTGCAGACGTTTGAGTGCATGGAGCGCGAACTGACGCGAAGCGCACGGGGAACGCGGCCTTCGACAAAAGTATCGCACACGGGTTATCTGACGATCGCCCGAAAGATCTAAATTTTTTTTTTGAAATTATTTGATGTAACAGAAATCTTCTTTCAGAAATATTTTTCAGTAAAACAAGCGAGAATTTTTCGGAGAAAAAAATGATTTCCGTTAGGTGGGATTCTCTGTAGGTGGTTTTTTTGGGGTAACCACGGAACACACTGAGCACACGGAATTCCACGGAAAAAAACACAGAATACCGCTTCGCTTACGGAAAACACGGAAAGCCTAAGAGTACGAGTATGTGTATAGGTCACCGTTTTGAGATGCCAACCTCCTTAGGCTTTCCGTGTTTTCCGGCGCCGCAGGCGTTCTCCGTGTTTTTTTTCCGTGGAATTCCGTGTGCTCAGTGTGTTCCGTGGTTACTCCAAGCTAGGCCGCATACAAAAAATCCCAAACAATGAAATTCATTTTCAAAAAACGAACACAGCCTAAGTCCATAATATTTTTTTCAAAAAAATAATTCTAAAAAATAATTCTGAAAAAATAATTTCAAAAAAAATATTTTTACAAAAAAATCATTCGCGTCGGAGTCGCACCGAGTTCGCGTGGGCCGCAAGTCCCTCCGCAGTAGCGAGAGCCTCAATCACATCGCCGATCGACTCAAGTCCCTCGCGGGTTACCATCTGCACCTGCGACCGCTTCATGAAATGATTCACATCAAGAGCAGAGTAGCTCTTCGCATACCCGGCGGTCGGCAGCACATGATTCGTGCCGGACGCATAATCACCGCAGGCGACCGGTGTGTACGGACCGATGAAGATCGAGCCTGCATGACGGATACCGGAGAGTGTCGAGAGCGCGTCCACCGTCTGAATCGAAAGATGCTCAGGAGCAATCCGGTTCATCAGATCCGTTGCATCCTCCATACTCTCTGCGATCACATAACCTGAATGGGCAAGGGCTTTCTCCATAATATCACGACGCGGGGCATCTGCGATCTGAACTGCAATCTCTTCGCCCACTTCTGCGGCAAGCTTTTTGCTGTCAGTCACCAGAACGCATGCAGCGTTTGGATCATGCTCGGCCTGCGCAAGAACGTCTGCTGCAATATAGCGCGGCTCAGCAGACGCATCGGCAATGATGCCGATCTCGCTCGGTCCCGCAGGAAAATCAATGTCAGCGTACTCGCGAAGCATCATTTTTGCCTGCGTCACAAACACATTGCCGGGGCCGACAATCTTCTGCACCGGACGAATGGTTTCGGTACCAAGAGCCATCGCAGCAATTGCCTGTGCTCCGCCAAGCTGATACGCCTCATCAACACCTGCAATATCAAGAGCTACAAGCGTTAAGGGATTGACCTTCGGCGGTGTGCAAACCACAATCTCCGGAACACCCGCAACCCGTGCGGCAACAGTTGTCATCAGAACAGTTGACGGATATGCAGCACGGCCCCCAGGGATGTACGCACCAATGCGGTCCAGAGGAGTCGTCTTCACTCCGAGCGTGATGCCCGGCTCCATCTCCTCAAGCCACAGCGTCTTGCTCTTCTGCAGCTCATGGAACTGCGTGATCCGCGCCTCGGCCTCAATCAGCGCCTGCACCAGCTCAGGAGACACCTGATCGTACGCCGCATCGATCTCTTCAGGGGGGATCTCAAGCGAGGAAAGTTTCTGATGATCAAATTTTTCCGTCAGAGAGAACAGCGCCTTATCACCGTTTACTCTGACATCCTCGATGATCGTATTTACCGAATCCTTCACATCAGATAACGAGCCTCTGCGCATGCCAATCCATGACTCAACCGAGAGCGGCTGCCAAAACATGAGTAGATGTTTGGTGCGGACGGTATTACCTTTTTTCAACGGGTCGGTGTTGCTGATTAAATCCTGCCGCACACGGAAGACACAGAGCACATAGAAAAACATCACTGAGAGGCGTGAACACCACTGAATCCGAAAACAATTCACTTCCGTGATGTTCACGCCTCTCAGTGATGTTTTTCGGTGAAATTCCGTATGTTCCCGCGAAGCGGTGAGCAGGCCGTAGGCATGCGTTCCGTTTTTCCGTGGGGGGAGCTGTAACGAACGGACAATAAACGAATTTATCGACATAACCCAGCGAACCCGCAAAAACACATACAGTAAAGAACTCAGCCGCAGAGATATGTAATAAAGAAGGGAAAGCTGTGAGATACCATTACGACAATGAGACCGTCTACATCCGGGGCGCATGGCGTGCGGCCAGTACCGGCGTTGACGGCGGCATGAAAAATATCTCCACCATTCTCAACCGAACAGTCCCCGCAAACTTTGATCACGACAGACCCCTCACCTACATCAGAGAAATCCTCGCAGCAAAAGGATACGATAATGATGCATTCGGCCTCCTTACTGCGGTTGCGATGCGCAACCTCTGCGTGCTTCAGTACGACTACATCACCGTGTTCGTCACAGCCGGCGTCTCAAACCCGAACCCTGACCCAGCAAAGCCGCACACCATCAATATCATCGTAACCTCAGACGAAAGCCTCTCGGACGCGGCAATTCTTGAAACGATCATAACCGCAACCGAGGCAAAAGCCCATGCGCTGAAATATCTCGGGCGCGACTTTACCGGCACCACCTCTGATGCAGTCGTCGTTGCGACGATCCCCTCAGACTCGCCGCGGCATCAGTATGCCGGAACCTTCACCGAAGTCGGGAAGCGCGTCTATGACGCGGTCCTCACCGGAGTTGCCGCATCACTCGACCGGCATGAAGGGAGGGCGGTGCGCAGGACACCGTCCTACTTCATCTACTCACGCTACGGCGGAAACCACTGGGTCGAGTGGCAGAAGGAGAGCTGTCCTTACTATCCCTGCCACTTCGAAGGGCAGTCCTGTGACTTCTGCTACTGCCCGTTCTATCCCTGCCATGACACGGAGCTCGGAGGGTTTGTGGACAGCTCCTCAGGCGGAAAAGTCTGGGCCTGCACGAACTGTCTGCTTCTCCATAAGCCTGAGGTCGCCGCATATCTGAAGGCGCATCCTGATGCAGATCTCCCTGAACTGAAACAACAGAAGTAACGAAGTATGCCGTCCCAGTGTGCTGTCTGCAAAGGAAAAGGTCTCTGCGGCCTGCCGAACTGTCCCATCACGCGGAGGTTTCATGCGATGAAAGATGTCCAGCCGGTCAGCGAGTACATGGGAGCGTCACCTTCGGTCTTCGTCGGCAGCTACGGATACCCGCGAGTGGTTGGAGGCCCCCTGATGATCAATGACTCGGACAACCCGCTTCAATGGGTGCGCGAGGGATTTTCGATCGACGACATTGTGGGCATCCGGTCCAGAACGATCCGCGGGGGAAAAGAGCTGGACGTGAAACTGCCGGACGCAGAAAAAATTCAGGAGATTGCACTCTCCGATAAACCTCTTGATGTTGAGGTCGCGTTTGCGAAGCCAGTGCAGTTTGATCTGAACTTCGACGGAACCGTTGCCCCCGTTGGAATGTCCGGCGCAATGAAGAAGCTGGATGTGATCGACAACGCAAGCGTGTCTCGAATCGTTGACCGGTGCACGTCAGATACCGATCTCCGTGCGACGGAAGCCGCACGCATTTTGTTTGAGAACGGGACTGATGTGTATAAGATCACAAACCTCCTGACCTCGGGCCTTCTTGGCGTGCAGAGAAAAGTTGTTCCTACCCGCTGGGCAATCACGGCGACGGATGATATGATCTCGTCCGGCATGAAACGCGATGTGGTCCGCATGCCAGCACTGCCTGAGTTTCAGGTGTTCTGTGCGACCCTGCACGGCAACAGCCTCTGCTTCCTGCTGATCCCTGCAGAGGAGTGGAAGTTTGAGATGATCGAGCGCTGGCAGAAACATTCTCTCTGGGCAGGCGAGGAGGAGACCATCATCGAAGATGGCGAGGCAGGGCTTACGAAGAGCAAGTACTCGCCGATTGGCGGCGCCTACTACTCGGCCAGGCTTGCGGTGCTGGAGTATCTGAAAACAGTCGGGCGATGTGCAAAAGTGCTCTGCATCCGCGACATCTCAGGCGAGTACTGGGCGCCCCTCGGGACCTGGGTAATCCGCGAGGCATCGCATGCCTCACTTGCGACTGCTCCGATGCGGGTCGGAACCCTTGCCGAGGCAACCGCTGCTGCGCAAGAGATGCTTGGCACAAACTTCTGGCTGACGCACGCGAAAATGCTGCGTGATATCAGGCAGCAGAAAACACTCACGGAGTTTTTCCCATGAAATCTAATGAAATCGAAAAATGGATGCCGATGATCTGGCTATTCATAGGAATAATTATTCTGGTCATCGTCGGGTTTGGAGCGGTGTATGTGTCAGGCGATGCGCCGGAGACCATTGCTATCAAGTACGGAGATTCAAACAACTGGTATGCTCTCGGTTCTGATCCCGAAGCCGAGCTTGATGTGTTTTATCTCTATGATGATGTGAATGTCTCCGACATCAGTCCGTACGAAACCAATGTGGATGTGTCGCTCTACGAGATACACAACAGGGTCAGCGATGAGATCACAGCATCGATTGATGCCTATCCATCAGGAATGAACAACTACATTCCCTACTACCGTCAGGTGACCCAGTACGCACAGGAGGCTGATCTGCCGATCATTGAGGATGCGGCACGAATGATTGCGTATGCGGATGCAAAGGCGGCGTTCCACTACTATATGAGCGTCCACAACAACGGCCGCCCCTATATCCTCGCAGGCTCGGGACAGGGCGCAGAGTATGTTGCCGAGATGATCGCCGAGTGGTTTGGGAAGCGGCCCGCATATCTGAAAAATCTTCAGGGCGTGTACCTGGATAGTAAGCTGCAGAGCAATGAGACGGTCTCGCAGCTGCTTGGAGACAAGACCATCCTTGTGCTGTGAGAAATACAATAGGATTTGCGCGGTGAAATTTTGCTACATGTGGTTTTATTTGGAGTAACCACGGAATGCACAGAAATATCACGGAGCTTCACTGAATGCACGGAGAACGCCTGCGGCGCCGGAATGCACGGAAAAATTTCCGAGACAATTTATTTCCTTTTACTCTCTCAAAATATGAAAAAT
Organism: Methanorbis rubei; assembly: GCF_032714495.1. Taxonomy (NCBI): domain Archaea; kingdom Methanobacteriati; phylum Methanobacteriota; class Methanomicrobia; order Methanomicrobiales; family Methanocorpusculaceae; genus Methanorbis; species Methanorbis rubei. The sequence continues at coordinate 244,845 of NZ_JAWDKB010000001.1, forward strand.
ATATTCCGTGCATTCCGGCGCCGCAGGCATTCTCCGTGCATTTTATTCCGTGAAACTCTGTGTGCTCTGTGCATTCAGTGGTTACTCCGAGTGAGGTCAAGGACAGAAAAATTCCAAACGATGAAACTCATCATCGCGTAATATCTAATAAAAAAAATAAAAAAATCCGGATTATGCATCCAGAACCATTTTTTCGAGATCAAGCGGCTGGATGTGTTTGCCGTTTTTGTAGGCACGCATGTTGCCGCCTGAGATCTCATCGATGAGCACAATTTTGTCGCCGACTTTGCCGAACTCAAACTTAATGTCATAGAGGTCGATCTGTTTTTTGGCGAGCTCGTCCTTGATGATGGTCGCGATCTTCTGGGTGAGTTCCTTTAAGGTCTCGTAGTCCTTTGCAGAGACGATGCCGAGAATGTCAAGAGCGTCTTTGGTGATTGGCGGATCCTCGCGGGAGTCGTCCTTCAGCGTGGTCTCAACAAATGCCGGAAGGCTTGCTGCCTCTTTGACATAATCGCCGTAGCGGCGGTAGAAGCTGCCGACCGCACGGAACCGGCAGATGACCTCAAGACCTTTGCCGAACGGTTTTGCCGGAATCACGGTCATGGTCACATCATTGATGTTGCAGTCGATGTAGTGAGTTGGAATACCTTTCGTATTCAGAATCTCAAAGAAGTACTTGGTCAACCGGAGACCGGCACGGCCCGCGCCGTCAATGGTCAGGCCCACTGTGTTCATCCCGGGATCGAAAACGCCTTCAGCGCCGGTACAGTCGTCCTTAAACTTCAGCAGATAGTTTCCGTCGTCAAGAGCGAAAACATTCTTTGTTTTGCCGGTGTATACCAGTTTCATGGTAGAGGAGTGTTGTCAGTATTCGGGTATAACTCTTTCACAATCCTGAGTGATTGGAGAACAAATCCACTTTATTTATGGTACGGTTCGTTCCTGAGAATCCGAAAACCACGATAAATCTGTTCAAAAAGAATCAGCCGAATCATGGTGTGCGTAAACGTGAGCCGGGAAAACGAAACCTTTCGGTCGGCTGCTGCAAGCACCGCGGGCGAGAGGCCGAGGGGCCCACCGATGATAAAACAGATGTTTCTGCCGCTAAGTTCAGCTGTGCCGAACAGCGACGACAACTCCTCGCTTGAGATGAGAGGTGCATTCGGATCAAGCACCACCGTCATGAACCCGTCCCGCACACATTCCAGAATTTTTTCTCCTTCGCGCTCTTTCACAAGCATCTCAGAAGATCTTGACGCGCCGTCAGGAACTTTCACCTCGGAAAGCTCGGTGACAAAAACAGATGCATAGGGTTTCAGCCGTTTGGAAAATTCGGCGATCCCCTCGTTCAGATATCCGTCCTTAATCCTGCCGACACACAGGATCTGAATCTGCATAAACTTCAGCTCTCTTCGGTTTCAGAAAGTTCCGAGAGCTCCACAACTTTGGACAGGCAGTCCACTGCTTCACGCAGATGGCCGGACAGCTCAAGCGCACGGCCTTTCAGGTGCCAGGCAGGGGCATGGTCTGGGTGATCCGCCAGAATTTTTTCTGCGTCAGTCACCGCGAGATCAAACCTGCTCTGCTGCAGACAGATGAGGCCGCGGCAGTAGTAGATGTCAGGATCAACAGCACCCGCACGTTCCGCCTTCTCCAGCTGGGCAAGAGCCCCGGCAGGCCGTCCGCACAGCATCTGCATGAACCCGAGACCAGAAAGAATGAACGGATTCTTCGGCTCGACCTGCAGTGCAGCCTCGAACGCTTCGATCGACATCGGAAGGTTGCCGAGCTTGACAAGCATCATTGCCTTCTGGAGATGAACGAAACTGTTCTTCGGGTAAAGACCGATCAGTTTGTCATAGCATTTTGCAGACTCAAGATACTTACCTGATCTGCCAAGCACATCAGCGAGTGCGAAGAGTGCCGTGTTGTTGTCCGCATTTTTGGAGACGAGATCCGAGAACTCCCGGACCGACTCATCCGTCTTTCCTGCACTTGCAAGGGCTGATGCATAGGCGTAGCGTGCCGCGTCATCTGCCGGACGCGCTTCGAGCACTTCTGCGTAGACATCGGCGGACTCCTCGTACCTTCCAAGCTGCAGCAGGGCTTCGGCACGCATGCGAAGCGTTACCGGATCCTTCGGATTTGTTTCAAGCAGCATATCGTATCCTGCGAGGGCTTCGTCGTAGTTACCCTGAATCAGATAAATGGAGGAGAGTTTGCGGATTACGTCCAGACTCGTTGCACCGCTGCCGAGATACTGGGCATAGATCTCAAGAGCCTCGTCGTACTTCTGCATCTGTTCAAGAACCGCAGCCAGATCAAGCATGGCCTTGGTATCGTTATCATCCGCCTCGATCAGCTTTCGCAATGAATCGCCAGCCTCCGGGAACTTACCAAGAGCGGTGAGGGCAGCAGTCTTGTCACGGAGGGCATTGGTGTTGGTTGGTTCAAGTTCCAGAACTTTGTCCATCCCAATCGATGCCTCATGGAAGTCGCCGCTCAGCAGATGCAAATGGCCGAGGCCGAACCATACGTGAGCGTTCTCAGGAGCTGCCGCTGCAACGCGGGAGTAGTACTCGGCAGCCTCGTCGTTTCTGCCAAGGGCTGTGCAAAGGTCGCCGCCGAGCGAGAGAAGGTCAACACTTTCCTCGCCGTTCTTGATAGCGACAGCGACAGCGTCTGCTGCCTCCTCGTTTCTGCCAAGAGCTGCACAAAGTTTTGCAATCTGCACCGCAACGCCCGGGATGTCAGGATAGTCACGGAGAACACCTGAGTAGGTGTCAACTGCTGCTGCTGCGTTGCCGCCTTCGGCCTGCACGCGGGCAAGTGCAATCAGCACGCCCGGGTGACCCGGAAGAAGCTGTTCAGCTGATGCAAGAGACTCTCCAGCTTCGGCGTACTTGCCAAGCATCTCGCAGCAGAGCGCAGCACCGATGTATGCTGCCGGTGTCTGAGGTGAGAGCGCGGCTGCCTGTTCATAATAGGAGAGGGCCTCTGCATACTTTCCGCTGCGGAAAAGTACACTGCCTGATCCAAACAGAAGTGAGACATCCTGCGGCATGCTCTCCAGCAGATGGGAGTATGCGGTTGCCGCCTCGTCGTACTTTCCGATGCCTGCCCAGGCCTCTGCAACACCGAAGAATGCCGGATTGTTGTCAGGCGCAAGACGGATGATGTTCTCCCATGACGCGGCGGCCTCTTTGTATCTGCCGATATGCATCATGGAGGATGCATAGAGTTCGTGGGCTGCAAGGGACTCGGGATCTTTTGCAATCACGCGGGACGCAACGTCGGCTGCTGACTGGTAGTGGGAAAGTGCCGCAAGGCATTTTCCATGCAGAAGCTGCAGGTCAAGCCGGTCAGGAGCCGCGTCAAGCACGCGGACCGCGATCTTGTCAGCCTCCGCATATCTGCCGAGTGCTGAGAGGGCAAAGCTCTGCATGGTTGCAAGTCCCACATTGACCGCACCGATCTCAGGCTTTGCCATCGCAGCGGCACCGGTCAGAGAAGGATTGTTGAACAGCTGCATGTCATCGTCCTCGTTCTGGAACCATTTCATTCTGGACTGAGGCCGCGAGCCGTCGCCGCCGAGTTTGTCCATTCTGGCAAAACTCTCGACAGACTCCTTATATTTTCCGGACAGATACTCGGCGCATCCTTTCATGTACCAGACCGAAGCATTCGCCTGATTGAGATGGATCATCTCAAGGAATGCTTCAGACGCACGCTTCATGTTTCCTGAAAGGAACGAAACGATGCCAAGCAGATACCAGAGTTCTGCGTTCGCGTATCCGCGGGCGAGAACTTTTTCCAGCTGCACTGAGGACTCGCGGCTGTTGCCGTCCCAGAAAAGACAGAGGGCACGCCGGACGGTGACGGTGATGTCGGTATCTGATGAGTACTGCTGGACCATACCATAGGATGCGGATGCATCCTTGTATTTTCCCATGCTCTCTTCAAGACGGGCGCGGCGGTACCAGCCGGACGGTTCGCTCTCCGGCAGAGTTGCGTAGCGCTGCAGTGCACCTTCGCGGTCGCCAAGCATCTCACAACAGAACGCAGCAGACGAGGTGAACATACCGCGGTTGTCTGCGAGAACTGAGCCCAGCTGATCAAACATGGTCTTTGCCTCGGCAAAGTTTCCTGCACGCATGGTCATCTCTGCAAGGCGTGCTCTGAGCCTGCGGTCTTCGGGCCGGAGCGATGAGAGGTGGCTGCATACTGCTGCGGCATCCGCATATCTGCCGATGCGTTCCAACCACTCGCATTTGAGTTCCTGTAAGTACGGTTCGCTGTCGCCAAGCGTCACGTGACCGATGGCAGAGATCGCCTCTTCGAATCTTCCGGCGTCAGCAAGAAGTGTGGAGAGCGTGATCCATGCATCCGTATTTTTCGGGTCAAGGTCGGTTGCCCTCATCAGGGATTTGGCAGCATTTTCATGCTGACCGGATCGGTTCTGTGAAACACCGAGCCGATACCAGAGAGAACTGTTCTGGGGTTCGTGCTCTACTGCCCGGGCGAAGCTTTTTGCCGCATCCTCATAGAGTCCCTTCTCAAACGACAATTCGCCTCGTGGAGTCCACGGGTTCTGCTTATCATTTTTGCCAAACAGGCCGCCAATATCAACCATACGAATATTCCTCGGATTAAGAGTACAATATGTTTGGGCTTACATAGTATACGATGTTTCTGCCGGAAAAGGCGTCCCCACAGGTCCCCCGAGTGCCTTTTCACTTGGAATTATATAGGACCGTCTCCCATAGGATAAGTTATGGTACATAGTGGCGAGACGCTGGCGCAGGAATTACCCTACGATCCGGAAACGCTCCGGCGCATCAATGAACATCCCTGCTACAGTCCAGAGGCACGGCACTCGTTCGGTCGCTGTCACGTGGCAGTCGCGCCAAAATGCAATATTCAGTGCAACTACTGTGTTCGTGACTTCGACTGTGTCAATGAGTCGCGTCCGGGCGTAACAAGTATGGTCCTGAAACCAGAGGACGCGCTCGAACGCATTGATGAAGTTGTTTCTAAGATGAAGCACATCAAGGTGGTCGGCATTGCAGGTCCTGGCGATCCGCTGGCAAACCCGGAGACCTTTGAGACTCTGCGGCTGGTTCATGAAAAATATCCTGACACGATTCTCTGCATCAGCACCAACGGTCTTCTGCTTCCTGACAAAATCGATGAGCTGGAAAAGTACGGTGTGCGAAACATCACGGTCACGTTGAACGCAATTGATCCTGCGATCGGCGAAAAAATTTACAGCTTTGTTGAGTACGGCGGCAAAAAATATCACGGGCGTGAAGGTGCTGAGCTGCTACTCAAGCATCAGATGGCAGGCATTGAAGAGGCGGTCAGGCGAAAGATGCTGGTCAAGATCAACACAGTGTATGTTCCCGGCGTAAACGACACCCATATTCCTGAGATTGCCAAAAAAGTCGGAGCAATGGGTGTGTTCAACTTCAACATCATCCCGCTTATCCCCCAGTACAAGTTCAAGGACATTGTTCCTCCAACACCTGCGGAAAAGGCGCACATGCATGAGTTGTGTGCTCCGTATGTCCGCCAGATGCGGCACTGCCAGCGTTGCCGTGCAGACGCTGTCGGTCTGCTTGGTAAGGATGTTCAGAACGAGTTCGGCTGCTGCGGCAAAGGCGACGGCTCCGGCGGCGGCTGCAACTGATACTATCTTTTTTTTGAAGGCATCAGGGATCAACGTTGTTCCAAAAGTTTGGCCGAATTTATTTTTAGGAGGCCGAGTTTCATTGTTTGGAAATTTCTGCGTGTAATTTTACTTGGAGTAACCACGAACGTACTGAGCTCACGAAGTATTCAATGACTGAATCTAAATCCAAGAATTGATTTCGTATTTTTTTCGCATGGTTCGTGTTTCAAAATATTCATCGCCGCGTAACTCTCAGATCCCAATATAACTCATTTTTTGGTACATCCCGCGCGTATTTATAACAGTCCGGGAAATTTATCTCTATCATGACTCTGATACGCACGATCGAAAAACTTGGTTTTCCGTTCGCCACCGAGAACCCTTTCCTCTTTTGTGCCCACCACAAAGATGCCTACCCGAAGGGAAACAACAATCTCGGACCTGCGGTCTCCCTCGCCGACCGCAATCTGGGAAATGACTTCACTCTTCGCGACGGATTTCGAATGTATCATGGCCGCTCGGTTCCGGGATTTCCCGAACATCCACATCGCGGATTTGAAACCGTCACCGTGACTATCAAAGGTTATGTGGATCACTCAGACTCCATGGGCGCTGCCGGACGATACGGTGACGGCGATGTTCAGTGGATGACTGCCGGAGCCGGATGCCAGCATGCCGAGATGTTTCCCCTGATTCATCAGGATAAGGAAAACCCGCTCGAACTATTTCAGATATGGCTGAATCTCTCGAAGAAGGATAAGTTCACCGCGCCGAACTACAACATGCTCTGGTCTGAAGACATCCCCGAGGTCACGGTAACCGATCGGGGAGGCAGAGCCTCTCGCGTCAGAATCATCGCCGGAACTTTTCAGGGCGTCGAGTCGCTCGATCCCGCGCCCGCTTCATGGGCTGCGGATCCGAAAAATCATGTACGAATTCTTCTCATCCGAATGGATCCTGAAGCAGAACTCACGCTGCCGGGCGTGTCTGAGTCGCTCTCCCGCAACCTCTACTTCTATTCTGGCGATGCCATCACCATCGGCGGAGAGTCGGTTGCGCCGTATCACCGCATCAGGCTCGCCGGCGAGGACGATGCGACAGTTACTGCGGGGTCTGATACCTGTCTGTTGTTGCTGTTGGAAGGTGAGCCGATTCATGAACCGGTCGTTCAGTACGGCCCCTTTGTCATGAACTCAAGCCAGGAAATTCATCAGGCCTATCAGGATTATCAGAGGACAGGCTTTGGCGGATGGCCATGGCCGGTTTCCGATCCTGTGCATGACACAGGAAAAAATCGGTTCGCTCGGTATGCGGACGGCAGGGTAGACAGGCGAGGTCCTGTCCGTTGACTCATATTTTTTCAAACGCGAATTACACGAATAGCGCGAATAAAAAATCGCCATTGGCGATTTTTTATTCGCGTTATTCCGCGAAGCGGTGAGCATGCCTTCGGCATGCGATTCGCGTTTGAAAAAAATATGAATCGAAAAAATTCAGCTGTCGATGAACTCTCTGATTTTTTGAACCAGATACTCTTCCGCCTTGGCAGCCTCTTCGGGACTGCCGCGGAATGCGATCAACTCGCGCTCGTCATTAACCATGTTCGCATAGCTCAACGGCCGCGTCACGCTCACCATCTCAAGATCAAACATCGATGCAATATCGCGGATGATAGTCCGCGGGGTTCCCGGCGGGATAATCAGATCTACTTCCTCAATTTCCGTCATCAGCATTACCTCCCAATCTTCTGGCGTTTTGCCATAATACATTTTCCGCCGCGGACTCCCCCGATCGGACATTTCGGGTGGCCGAGACTGTTCATACATCTTCCCATAAGGGCTGCGCCGCGAGCGAGACCGTCATCAACAAACACGAGATGGGTAACCGGATCATCGTAGAGATTGCGTTCGGTCACTCCGTCCAGAATATACTGCGGCTTGTTGCCTGAGATGATGGCGCGGCCCGTAAAACCGATGGAGCTGTTTGGCGGCAGGACATTTCTCTCCATACAGAGATCAATGATTTTGAGCGCGACTGCTGCACACAGCCGGTCAACGACCTCACGGATAACATCCTTGCTCTCATTCTTCGCAAGCTCAGCACCAATTGCTTCAAGCTCAGGAATTTTGTCGCCATCGTGTCCCACATCAACGCCAAGCAGATAAATTCCCGAAGCCTTTGCAACGTCTGCGCAGACTGGTACTTTACCGAAATGTTTGCGGTCTGCCGGAACCTCGGTGATGTCAAGAATGGCCATGCACCGCTCCACATACGGCATCGCCTTCTTTGTGGCACGGTTCGCCGCAGGCTTGCAGGTTTCACCGAAGAGATCCAGTGCTGTTCCCTTCTTTTTGTCCACAAGACCTGTTCCTCTGATGATCGCGTCAGGAATTGCTCCCGCAAGACCACAGAAGTTTCCGATCGTTTTTGCGAACGGACTCGCTGCATCAGGATCGACATCGCTCGTGATACGGCCGTCCAGCGTTGTACCGAAGTCCATGGAGATGCAGGGGTTGCGGAAATCAACCGGCGTCCACTTGGCTCCTTCTTTGATTCCTGCCATCGCAAGCTCGCCTTCCATCTCGTTTGCGACCATCTCAACTCCGGAAGCTCCAGCAGGCGGCGTGACGCCTGCGACCGCACCGGTGAAGACTAATCTGTCTGCGAAGCTGAACTCACGGAGCTTTGGCGGCAGATTATCTTTGCCCATCGGCGGCGTCATTTTTCTTGGAGGAACGCCTGCCTCAAGACAGCCGTTTGCAAGAGCCACAATAAAATCCCCTACCTGATCGGGCGAGTCCATTGCGGCAACGACTCCTGTGCTGCGCACCACGAAGTCGAGATCTCCCTTGATGGTCAGGTCAGCGTCGCGGTGGCATTGTATCAGCGTGTTTTTCACGAGTTCGGTGACCGACTCCCGGGTAAGTTCGGTTCCGTCCAGGGTCGTTCCAAACACCTGTTCCCCCGGCTTTGGCGGCCTGACGTCACGGCTCATTGAGACGGTTTTGTTGATAACATAGGACCGTCCTTCTTCAAGATCGGTTCCGGTAAGGATGCATTTGGTAGTCGTATTTCCCATCTCAACGGATGCAACGATGAAATACGGCTTTGATTTGTATTCGGGAATGCTCATTCCCGCTCCGTGTCCGGTAACCGGTGGCGGAATACTCTCCACAATCCACGGTTTCTTCGCGGTAAATCGGTCAAAAAAACCTGCCGTCATATTACAGACAGTACTATTTCTGATTGATAAATAGGTTTGCATCCCCAATCTCAGAGCGGTGCAATGCCCACAAGCACAAGCACGCCGAAGATGATCGGATTATGAATCAGATAAATGATGAGCGAGTGTCTGCCGAAGAACGCGAGGGGGGACGCCGCACGCGGCATCTCGCCAAACTTTTGCAAAAAGTACTGCCGCACGCCGCCTTTATAGAAGATCATACCAAGAGCAACACCAACAAGCATCACCCCAAACCAGGGAATGAGCGGTTCGTAGTCAAGTGATGCAAACCCGACCGGAGTTATGCCGAATGGAATCAGAATTGCAGGTCCCCTGACGAGTGAGAGAAGCGGCGAGATTGCGATGATCACAATACCAAACGCTGCTGTGATCTTTGGCGATATCTTGAGAACTACAAACGGAATGGCAAGAATGGTTGCGCAGCCGATTAAGTGGAGGATGCCAAACACCACGGTCTCTGAAGGAAAAAGAATCCAGGACGCGACTGTGATAACTGCTGCAAAGCAGAGAATGTAGAGGCCGCGGACGAACATTTTCTTTGCGGCCTTTGGAATGTTCGCCTCTTTTGCGGTGAAGAGAATAAGTGAAGCGCCTGCAATCGTCACAAACAAAAATGCAATAGGGGCTCCTGTCATCACATACGGATTAAACCAGGGAATCATCGTTGGCGCAAAAAAACTTAGCTGGAAAAAAATATGGTATGCGATCATCAGAAGAATCGCAACTCCTCGTGCCGCATCAAGTTCCCAGTACCGCGCCATGGTTAACTGCCTTTATGTTTCTCGGGAGTCCATATGTATTCACCGAAAGTGAGTTCTTATGACTGACGAGCATATTATCGAAGCAATCGGCATGACCCGCGTGGTAATCCGCGACGGTGTTGTCGTAGAGACCGGTGAGCCAAAAATTCATTCATGTCCTCTGGCGAAACGGTTTGCAAAACCGGTGGACCCGATCACCTCTGCAGCAGTCGCGGACAACATCACTGCCCGCATCAGCAAGTTTGGCATGTGCACGAAAAACCGTGAGGTCCTTGACAAGGAAACCTTTGTTCTGTTCGGTGCATCAGAGCTGATGACCACCGGTCTTCGGACCGGTAGGATTGAGGCTGCGGTTATTGCATCTGATGGTGCCGGCACCGTCATCGTCAGGTCTCCGGAACTTGTACAGGGCATCGGCGGACGAATGTCTGGTCTTGTTTCAACCACTCCGTATCCAGAGGTAATCGCACGAATTGAAGCGGCAGGCGGTATTGTTATCAATAAACAGACCGGCGCAATGGATGTACTTGCAGGACTTGCCAAGGCAAAAGAGATGGGATGGACCAAAGTGGCGGTGACCGTCGCAGGTTTTCAGCATGAACTCGCTGAAGAGATTCGCGCGTCCTACCCAAGCGCCCTGATTATCGCAGTTCACACCTCATCGGTCGCTTCTCTTGAAGACGCTCTTCGTCTTGCGAAAGTTTCGGATCTGGTATTCTCCTGCGCCTCAAAGTATGTCCGCGAGGCAGCAGCCTCCTGTGCACTCGTGCAGGGCGGTGTCGGCGTTCCGGTATTTGCCATGTCAAAGCTCGGAAAAATGATCATCATGGACCGGCTTATTGAAACCGATCAGCCGATTCTTGTGAAAAACACCAGACTGCCGGTAAGCGATATGGGAAGCATCCCTGACCCGCTTATCTAAAAAAACCAAAAAATATTTTTTTATTGATCTTCACATTTCGGCTCTTTTCGCGCCTTTATTGCGTAGTATATGCCGGAGATGAGCATTGCAAGACCCAGCAGTCCGACTGCGATGCCGATGATGTCTCCTGCGATGGTGATGTACATCTCATTCATGATCACTTCTGACGTCGTGAGGAGATAGTTATTGAATGCCTGCAGTCCGAAGATTGAGAGGATGAGCGCGAACACTCCTCCGAAGATTAGTCCGCTGGGTTTTGTCTCGTACTTCTGAAACATGATAACTGATACTCCTCGTCGAGGATATTTATAAATGTCGATTGCAGACGAAAACGTCAGGGACTGATACAGAGAATATTTTGAAAAACAGTGCGAGGGATGGGATTCGAACCCAAGAACTACTACTAGACTAGCCCCTCAAGCTAGCGCCGTTGACCTGGCTTGGCTACCCTCGCATTCTGGCTGAAAACTCATTTCGAGTCTGTCAGTGCGACCTATACATGTGGGTCATACTGGTTAATAAATCTACTGATGTTCAGGGATTTCGGATTTTTCCGGTTTCCCTGCTGCCGCAAATCAGTATGAGGTCGCTCGCAGAGGATAGTATAAATACATTCGTCGATACACAACTTTGTACATGTGGCGTACCATTCTCGAACCATTTTCCGACTCTCCGTCGCAGCAGCGAGTTGTCAAGTTTCTTCTGGAGAGCGGCTTTGGTGTCAGTAAATCCGGAAAAGTTGCTGTCAACGGTATTGAGATCTCAGCAACCGCTGTCGCCCGCGTTGTTGACGTTGACCGGCGCGTTGTTGACACGACCGTCAAGAGAATTCTTGAGATGGATGACATCCGTGAGACCTTCTTCCACCTCCGCGTCACTCCTGATATCACCGACGTTGCAAAAAATCTCGGGCTCTCGGTTGTGACCATTCTACCGAAAAATGCCGGCGACAAAAATATTGTTGCGTCAGCCGTCGCCGTCCTTGCCTCGCATGACCTCCCGCTCCGCCAGATCTTTGTGACCGACCCCTACATCGCCGAGTCCCCGCGGCTGGTAATCATCATCGACGGAACCCTTCCGGCAGCTGCGATCGAAGATCTTCGTGCACTGCCTGCGGTCGCTTCGATCATACTGTAGGCAGGAACACTGTAGCACCACCCACTGATGATAATAAACGCGAATAGCGCGAATAAAAAACCGCCAATGGCGATTTTTCAAAAAAAATATTTGCGTTTCTCTGGGGTATTTCTATCTAATAATAAATCACTAAATCCTTCCTTAAAAATCGCCATTGGCGATTTTTTATTCGCGTTATTCGCGTTTCAAAATATTCGCCGACAAGCAAGTCCTATTCTTTGAAATTTCCGCGTGTTCTGATTTTTCGTGGGCTGCCCGGGCATAAAGACACACCACGCGATAAACAATCAGATTAATTAGTTTCAGTGACGAACGATAAGGATATGGTATCCAGTATTGTCCTTCCGATAAAAAAGGTCAACTCTCTTGTAGACTCCAAGATCTCTGTCGAGATTAAGGACGAAGGCCGCAGGTTTGAGGGACGCCTTGTTGCAGTGGACGAGTACCTCAATCTTCACCTTGAAGAAGCAATCGAGGTCAGCGAGACCGCCCGTAGAAATCTCGGCACGGTTGTCATCCGCGGAAACAACATCCTGAGCATCTCCCCAATCAACTAAATCTCATGACAGCACCCCAGATGAGTGACAATGAAGTCGCTGCACTTACGCACATCCGGGCAAATCCGGAGGGTGTTCTGCAGAGCGAACTCTGGAAAGATCTTGGCGTTGACAGCAGAGCGTGTTCGCGCGTCCTCAAGAAACTTGAGGACGGCGGATACATTGAACGTGAAGAGTGCCGCAGAGACGGCGTCCGCACCTACCTTGTCAAAATAGCCAGAAAAGATGAAAAAATTGATCCGATGCTTCTCATGGCAGGCGAGACAATTGTTCCCTGCGTTGCATGCGAGGAAGAGTGCAATGTTGAGCACTGTAAAATGCTCGAAGACTGGGTTTACGAACTCGTCTTTTCGGAAATGGAATAATATTTTCCTCACTCGAACCTTTCTTTTTTCCTAATCGATATGTTATTTTATGCCGGCGTTGATGTAGTACATCATGTCACAGCGAGCCGCGGAAGCTCTTTTTACTGCTTTGTTTTCCTTAACCGATATACGTGCACTCCTTCGCGAGACTGCGCCCTCCCACGAGTTTGACGATGCACAAAAAACTGCCGCAGAAAAATATCTGGCCACGGTCAAAAAACAGATAGCTATCCTTGAGGAGGAGCTCTTATGAGATGCGCGGCAAACATCGACGCCCGCATGGTGGAAGAGACCGCGATCAATCTGGATCCGATTCAGGTTGCAGGGAGACTGACCCCTGAAGCAATGAAGGCGGTTATTGCCTGGGGCGACGGCTACTCGGTCTGTGACAACTGCCGAAAACCGTTCCGTCTTGACTATATTCAAAATCCTCCGTTAAAGGAGTTTCATGTGGAACTCGCCGAGTGGCTCGGCATGGCACAGGCGAGAACGGTTCCAGGGGCCCGTCGTGCATTCCAGCAGGTTGCAGGAACGTATGTGGAGAAAGGCGACCCGGTCTTAATCGGCGCTCTGGCGCACTACACCTCTTACCTCTCGGTTGAGATCTGTCGCGGTATTGTTCGCGAGATCCCCAAAACCGCAGACAATCATATCACTCCTGATGATACGGCAAACCGTATCGAGGATGTCATCCGCGAGTTCGGCACAGTGCCGAAACTTCTCTATATCGATCATGTTGACTACCAGTTCGGCAACATGCATGACGTGCGTGGCGTGACAAAAGTTGCTCATCAGTATGATGTGCCGGTTCTCTACAACGGTGTTTACACGGTCGGCGTGATGCAGGTAAATGGAAAAGATCTCGGTGTTGATTTTGTGGTCGGCTCCGGTCACAAGAGTATGGCGGCTCCTGCTCCCTCCGGAGTTCTTGCGGCAACCGAAGAGCGCGCCGAAGAGGTTTTTAGAACAACGCAGATGACGGGCGACCTCACCGGCAGAAAGTTCGGCATCAAAGAGGTCGGCATCATCGGGTGCTCGCTGATGGGCGCACCGATTGTCGGCATGCTTGCATCGTTCCCGAAGGTGAAGGCGCGGGTCGAGCAGTTTGATTCTGAGATGGCAAACAGCAAAATAATCGTTGATGCGCTGAAATCGATCGAAGGAACCAAAATTCTCTCCGAGTATCCGAGAAAGCACACACTCACCCGCGTTGATACGAGCGGATCGTTTGACGTGGTTGCTCAGACGCATAAGAAGCGCGGCTTCTTCCTCTCCAGCGCGCTTGGCAAAAAGGGCATCACCGGCATTATTCCCGGCGCAACCAAAGTCTGGAAGTTCAACACCTACGGCATGACGAAAAAACAGGCCGAGTATGTTGCGAAAACCTATCTCGATATCGCCGAGGAAAACGGTCTCAGGGTCGCATAAAATTATGTTCTTTCATCTGATTGTAACCGATGACTGCAACCTCTGCTGCTCCTACTGCCGGGCAAAGATGTTTGAGGAGGAGGATCCGGCAGGAGGCACTCCTGGTACGATCGATGAAACCATTGCTGAAACCCTTGACTATCCGCTTGAAGACCTTTACCGTTTTCTTGCGAAGGATCCTGACTGTGTGCTGACCTTCATCGGGGGAGAGCCGCTCTTGCGAGCCGACATCGTCACCGAGATCATGGACCATGCGCCGGTCAGCCGCTTCATGCTTCAGACGAACGGCACCAGACTTGGCGAGTTGCCGCCTGCGTACGCGAATAAATTCGAGACGATTCTCATCTCGATCGACGGCTGCCGCGAGCTGACCGACGGACACCGCGGCTGCGGCATCTATGATCGCGTTATTGCCGTCACGGATCTTATCCGTGGCCGCGGATATACTGGCGAGCTGATTGCCCGCATGACGGTTGCCGAGGACACGGATATTTTTGCGAGCGTAACGCATCTCGCAGATCATTTTTCCTCGATTCACTGGCAGATGGACGCGGACTTTACCGGCGACTACTCGCACCGGAGATTTTCCGAGTGGAAGGACTCTTACAACGCAGGCATCGTAAAACTCGTGGACGAGTGGGTCTCGCGAATCGAACGGACGAACACTGTTCCAAAGTGGTATCCGTTTCTTTCGACAACCGAGGACATGCTGTTTGGAGGAAAAAGCAGACTTCGGTGCGGGTCAGGTTACTCCAACTACAGCATCATGACCAACGGCTGGGTTGCGCCGTGCCCGATTATGGTCGGAATGGCAGATTACTATGCAGGCCATATCAGTTCAGCTGTTCCTCTGAACCTGCCGCAGATTCAGATTCAGGAGCCGTGTCCGTCCTGCGATATCTATGGATTCTGCGGCGGTCGGTGCCTCTACTCAAATATTGTTCGGCCCTGGCGCGAAAATTACACGTTTGTCTGCGACACGGTCCATGCCCTGCACGACGCACTTGCGTCGCAGCTTCCACGCCTGCAAACCATGATCGATGAAGGAAAACTTACGCGGGAATCATTTGCCCACACCCGCTACAATGGATGTGAGATCATCCCGTGAGGAGAATCACATGGAACCGTTTCTCCTCTGCCTCTTAATTGCAACCGGTCTGTTTGCCGGATTTATGTCCGGCCTTCTTGGGGTTGGGGGCGGATTTATTTTTGCACCGGTGATGTATTTTGTGATGAAAGCATCAGGCGTTGATCCTGAGACCTCAATTCTCGTTGCATTCGGTACAAGCCTTGCCGTGGCACTACCGACCGTTCTCTCCAGTGCGCTCGGTCACTCGAGAAAAGGAAATGTTGTCTGGCGTGACGCGATGATCATCGGGATCGCAGGAATTGTGACCGGTTATATTGGGGGCACGGTTGCAACCCATCTTCCGGTTCAGATGCTGACATTTTTGTTCGGTCTGATGCTCATTATCGCAGCTGTTCGCATGGTGACCGCTCTTCCGTCAGGTGACGCGCGGTCGCTGTCCACTCCTGCGGGAGTCGGCATCGGCGGTTTCGCCGGATTCATGTCCGGCCTTCTTGGCATCGGCGGCGGAACGGTCGTCGTGCCGCTGCTGACAATTTTTGGAAAGTATCAGATGCGGTATGCGGTTGCGACATCAGCTGCGGCAATTGTGCTCATCACGCTTGGCGGCATTACCTCCTATGTGGTGAACGGTCTGTCCGTTCACGTGAACCTCTCCTCCTACGGATTTTATTTGATCGGATATGTGGATCTCGTGATGTGGGCGATCCTTGCGGTGACGGCTGTTCCCATGGCACTCATCGGCGTAGCGTATGCAAGCAGGTTTCCTGACAAACTTCTGAAAAAGATCTTTGTTGTGCTGATGATAATTATCGCTCTTGACATGCTTGGCGTCTTCTCTTTTGTGGGCAAACTGATCGGTCTGTGAATGGTCAGGACAGATTGTCCTTATATGATGCGTGCAATATATGTATTCCATGAAAAAGTACTGGTCAGGTGCCCTACCGGAGCCCGGCGTCCGAACGGTTGCCGATATGGCAAACGTATTTGCCCGCCCTCCAAGCGCTGACCCTGCAACCCCGCTCTACTATATGTACCGTGATCTCTACAAAACGCACGGAGATCACACATGGCTCGAACGCCATCATCTCAGATACGATATTACAAGAATACCACCGGGCGTCTACAACGGCGAGTACACCAAAACAAAAGGTCACTATCATCCGGAAAATCCTGCCGGCCTTCCTTATCCTGAGGTCTATGAGGTGCTGTGCGGGTTTGCCTACTATCTTCTCCAGCGCCGCGATCACACGGACGTGCTTCTGGTTCCTGCGCATGCGGGAGATACTGTCTTGATCCCTCCGGGCTACGGTCATGTGACTATCAATCCGGGCCGCGAGGATCTGGTGATGGCAAATCTCGTCTCCACGGATTTTGTCAGTGAGTATGGCGAGATCGATGAGATGTGTGGAGCAGCCTACTATTACATGAAAAAAGAGGGCTGGGTTGCAAATCCGCGGTACGGCGATCCTATTCCGATGCATGTGATGCTGCCTGAACCGATTCCTGAGGTCGGACTTGGCGAAGGGAGGAGTCTGTACGATCTTGTGGGTTCCGGGGACACGCTCAATATTATGAACAGGCCGGAAGAGTACATGAACGTCCTTGGCAAGTACTCTGCGGCAAAAAAGAGGATGTGATTTATCTCATCAGGTTGTCGCCGTACATGGGTGTCGGGATGCCAAACCCTCCTGCGACATCCAGAATATGTCCGGTGATGTACGAGGAGTCGTCGCCTGCAAAGAACAGCACCGCGTTTGCGATGTCTTCGGGCTCCCCCACACGGTTCAGCGGAACATGACGCAGGAACGAGTCCTGAAACTCGTTCGTCATATTATTTTTGAGCGCATCTGTCATGATCATTCCTGGCAGGACTGCATTACAGCGAACATGATATCTCGCGTACTGGGTTGCAATATTTTGAGTGAGTGTGTTGACCGCAGACTTTGCAACACAGTAGGCGAGTCCTGAGATGTCAGGGCTGATTGAGCCAATCGATGAGATGTTGACAATACTTCCGCCTCCGCTTTTGATCATGTGAGGAATCGCTGCCTTGCTTGAGAGGTACACGCTTTGCAGATTGTCCTGCACGATATGGAAAAATGCGTCCGTGTCTCCGGTCAGAAGATCGAGGTCAAGGGTCCGGTCGGTTGATCCATAATTGTTTACGAGGATGTCAAGCCTGCCTTCTGCTTTGACCGTTTCCTCAATCATGGTGGTGTAGGTTGCAGGCTCGCGGGCATTGAAGCGAACGAACTTTGCCTTTCCTCCTGTCCAGATAATGTCTGCGATAACTTCGTCTGCGAGTTCCTTGGATCGCGCGGCAATATAGACGGTGCAGCCGTTTTCTGCCAGAAGCTTTGCACTTTCAAGACCAATGCCTTTTGTTGACGCAGTGATTACTGCGACTTTGCCGTCGAGTTTTTTCACAGGTGCTGCCATGAAGGATACTCTCTTTCGATTTCTGATATAGTTTTTGGCGATGGCATCGCTGATGTGATACCGCGAAAAAATAAGCGAGTGAATGGTGAATGAGCATGGTGAAATTTTAAAACGCGAATAGCGCGAATAAAAAAATCGCCAATGGCGATTTTTGATTAATTACTAAAATTACGTATTTTTGAACTGATCTCTCCGCTCAGAGATATGCATATTTTTTTCATTCGTGCTATTCCGCGAAGCGGTGAGCAGGCCTTCGGCATGCGATTCGCGTTTCAGATAAAAAAAGTTAATGAAGTTTTTTGATATGGATTTTTTCCTGGGACTCGGTTGACACCTGTGTTGTTTCCGCAGAGTCTGCACGAAGCTGTTTGATCGGGCGGATGGAAACCGCATTGACATATATCGCATTAGCGTCGCTGATCTTTCTCGCAATGGTTCCAATAATCTCAACAACCGCACCGACACCGACGAGTGGGTCGGGATGGGCAAAACGCCTCACAATTATCTGACCGGTCGGGTCTGAGATGAGATAAACTGGCTTTCCCATGAGGATTCCAGAGACCTTGAGAATTTTTCCCTCCACAATAACCGGCGTGCCAAGCATCGCAGGAGATATCTGGCGTGCGCGAGTGAATTTTGCTCTGGCTTTAAGGCCTGGGAGTTGCTCCAAAACCTGTTTTTCCGTCAGATAGTTCATGGCAAGTGGCATGCATATGAGAAGCACACACAGCGGAGCGCCGACGTAGATATATGCCCAGTCCTTCGTCGAGCCGTACATCATGGCACACATTGCTGCAAAAAACACCGTGACCGCGAACAAAAGCGGCGGCACACGAACAGTTATCCCACGTATTTTCATCTGATTTACTGGTGGGAGGAGTGACAATATAAATTCACTCTCGGAATCTGTTCCCTGTCTAAATCTTTTATTGACACCCAACATTTGTCATTGATCTCACGAAATGCATGTTTGTGGCCTGTTTACTACTTTGCGGGCTGAAATATGATCAATGACCGAAAAAAGAGATAGCGAAAAAGGATCTTTGATCAGATCTCTTTGAGCCGGTACTCGGATCGCCCGAGCCCCATCTCTTCTGCATAACTGAACTGCAGCTCAGGCTGCGTTCCCGGCCACACGCGGGTAAACTTCTCCTCACCGCAGTGATGATGATCAGGCAGCAGACTGCCGTAGACACCTTCAGCCTCGTTGACCAGATCATAACAGGCCTTGTCGAGCGCTACCGGATCACGTGACGCAAGAATGCCGATGTCAGGAACAAACGGAATATCATTCCAGGGAGTGCAGTCGCAGTGCGGTGTAATGTTCGTCAGGAAGTTGATGTAGAATGCCTTGCCGATCTTGTTCGCAACAGCTCCCGCCGCATACTCAATCATTCTCTCAACAAAAATCGTACCGTCATCCTTCCAGTCGATATCGATCGCATGCTTCGGACAACAGTTCATACACATCAGACAGCCAATGCAGTGCTCGAGATCAATCGCGATCTCTTTCTCAGCAAGGCTGATACAGAACTCAGGACATGCATTGATGCATGCACCGCAGGTAATGCAGTCATCTTTTTTGATGAACGGACGTGTCGTATGCTGCTCGCGTTTTCCTTCGCCTGATGCACATCCCATGCCGAGATTCTTGAGTGCGCCACCAAACCCGGCAACCTCATGGCCCTTAAAATGAGAGACGACAACGATACTATCAGCAGAAACAATATCTGCGGCAACTTTTACGAACTCGAAATGTTTTCCGTACACCTCGACCAGCTTTTCATTCGTGCCTTTCAGTCCGTCGGCAATAATCACCGGACAGTCAGTCACCGTATAACAGAATCCGTGAGTAAGAGCAGTCTCTACATGATCAATCGCGTTTCTCCGACCGCCGAGATACAGAGTATTGGTATCAGTTAAAAACGGCTTGGCAAAGACCCCCTTCACTTGCCTGACAACTTCTGCAACATGCAGCGCGCTTACAAACGCATCGTTCCCGCGTTCGCCGAAATGTACTTTGACTGCGGTCAGGTCTCCGGGAGAGACCATATTCTCAAGACCTGCGGCATTGCACAACGCCTGGATTTTGCTATCGGTATTACGTTTGGCAGAAAGTGCTCCTGCGCGGGCGATGTAGACATCCTCCATATAATGAATTGATTTGGCGCTCCCTACGAATAGGGATTACGGCCGGTCACCCACTATACTATATCCTTAAACAACCTATTATATTGCGAATGGAGGATACGAAAACATTCGCAGAGTTCACAATCTCTGGAGAACTTCTTCAGGCGATTGAGGACATGGGATTTGAGGAGCCAACACCGATTCAGGCAATGGCTATTCCGCAGATTCTTGAGGGGAACGATGTAACAGGGCAGGCTCAGACGGGTACGGGGAAAACGGCGGCGTTCGGGATTCCAATTATCGAGAGACTTGATCCGGCGAATAAAAGGGTACAGGCATTAGTACTTTCACCCACGAGGGAACTTGCAATACAGACGGCCGAGGAGTTTTCCCGGCTGATGAAATATAAACAGGGACTCAGTGTGGTTCCGATTTACGGCGGACAGCCGATTGATCGGCAGCTTAAGGTGCTCCGCGGATCTGTTCAGGTTGTTATCGGAACCCCCGGAAGAGTTATTGATCACTTAAAGCGTGGAACACTGAACGTTGATTCGGTCAGAATGTTCGTGCTTGATGAAGCAGACCAGATGCTTGACATGGGTTTCCGTGAGGATATTGAGGAGATCTTCCACAATACGCCGGAAGACCGCCAGACAATTCTGTTCTCGGCAACCATGCCGGCACCGATTCTGGACATCACCCGCAGATTCCAGCGCGACCCGCAGTTTGTGAAGATCACGCGCCGCGAACTGACGGTTCCGCAGATCGAGCAGACCTACATTGAGATCCGCGAGCGCGACAAGCTTGAGGCACTCAGCCGACTGCTGGATATGAACAATCCGGAACTCGCTCTGGTGTTCTGTAACACCAAGAGAACGGTTGACGATCTGATGAGCAGACTCCAGGCACGCGGCTACTTTGTTGAAGCCCTGCACGGAGACATGAAACAGATGCAGCGCGACCGCGTCATGGCACGCTTCCGCGCAGGATCGATTGATGTTCTGATCGCAACCGATGTTGCGGCACGCGGTATCGATGTCGATGACGTTGATATGGTGTTCAATTATGATGTTCCGCAGGATGTGGAGTACTATGTGCACCGCATCGGCAGAACCGGTCGTGCAGGCAGAGCCGGCAAGTCGGTGACGTTTGTGTCTCCGCGTGAGATCTACAAGCTCCGCGATATTCAGCGGTATGCAAAGATCACGATTGCAAAGACACCTCTGCCGTCGCTTGACGATGTTGCCGAGATGAAGATGCAGGTGTTCCTTGATAAGGTCAGAACTGTTATCACAGCAGGAAACCTTGAGAAGTATCTGCCGATGGTTGAGCAGCTGCTCGAGACCGAGGACGAGGCCGAGATTACAAGCATCGAAGTCGCGGCAGCGCTTCTGAAGATGCACCTTGATACCGGCAAGAACGGTTCATCCGAGTCCGGCGAAACTGCATCCTATGCAGCAGCTCCGGCTGGAGAGCCGGGTTCATTTGAAAATACCGGCGCAGAGTCCGGTATGGTCAGATTCAGAATCACGCTTGGAAAGAATCAGCAGATCCGGCCAAAGGATATCGTCGGCGCGTTTGCAGGCGAGTGTAATATCCCGGGAAGCTGTATCGGCAGAATCGATCTCTACGGCAACTACTCGTTTGTGGAAGTTCCGCTCGAACACGCGACGACTGTTCTCAACACGATGAGCCAGAAGACGATCCGCGGTCAGGAGCTTGAGATTCAGACGGCAACGCCGAGATCAGAACGTGAGGAAGAGGAGAAGGAACGCAGCCGTTCTTTCCGCAGCAATGACCGCGGCGGAGACCGCAGACCAAGCGGCAATGGCAACAGCCGCGGAGGCTACGGTAACCGCAATGGCGGCGGCGGAGGCAATTATCGCTCAGGCGGAGACCGCCGCGGCGGTAATGGCGGAGGCTACGGCAACCGTAACGGCGGCGGCGGCAACTATCGCTCAGGCGGAGACCGCCGCGGCAGTAGTGGTGGAAGCGACCGTAGAATGTACGGCAGCGACGACGACTACTAACTCCCTTTTTTTAGATTGATCTATTTCAATTCACGAATAAAGATGTAAAATCTGTTCGAGCACTAGCTTTATCCGTTTGACAGCCAAGAGATACTGTACAATGGTCGTCGAACATATCTGCGGTTTCAAAAAAGAGATCTTTTGCCGGGAGTGCGGGACCGAACTTATTCAGAACTCGCGCGGACAGTTGATGTGCCCGAAGTGCAACCGCCGTCCGGCAATTCTCTGTCCCCAGTGCGGCAGGCTCTGGTAACGTTATGCGGCTGACATCAGCCAGGCAAGATATTTTTCCCGGATCAGATTTACTTCTGTAGGCGTGAGGTCAAGCCGTCCGCTTCGGTACAGATATCTTTCCACCTCTTTTATCAGAATTTCAGCCTGGGAAAAATCATCCACTTCCAAGTAGACCGGAACTTTATCAACCGTTATCACTTCCCCGCAGACCGGGCAGAGCTTCCACTTACCGTACTGATCCGTATAGGTGAACTGGTAGCAGCCCGGGCAGCGGATAACGCGATACGTGCTCATGCGGATATATCAGTTGATTGACGTGAACCGTAAAAAAAGTATCTCTCCGGGAGGTTTTGGATTTTTCTTCATGGAAAAATTTCTGACAAAACTGTAACCGCACATGCGGCTACAAAAAAATCGATGAATTATCCTTCAAACGAAAAACAAACAGGATATATTTGGTTTTACCAGAAGTGTAGCCGATGTAGCCGGTAAATCAGTACTCTCTATTCAGAAAAATTCAACTAAAAACAACAATAGCAAACCATCGGCTACAAAAAACATAAAACCTCTGAAACGGAATTATTCTCAAAATTAATCCTGAAAAATGCTCGAATTTGTAGCCGCATGGTGCGGCTACATTAGAGGCAACGTGAGCCGTCACAAAACGCCGACTTTATAATCACACAGATGCATAATTTCAGATAATGTCAGTTCAGGTAACCGGAGTTACGGGAGTTCCGATCATCCAAAAAGGTGATGATCTTCCATCAATAATCTGCGCAAACACCAGTTTCACAGACGGAGACATCATCTGCGTCGCCTCCACCATCGTATCAAAATCTAAGGGATACACCCATGCCCTTGACAGCATCACTCCTTCAGCTGATGCCAAGAGAATCGCAGCAAAGACCAAGGAAGACCCGCGGTTCGTGCAGGCAGTCCTTGACTCATCCTCAGACATCATCATCGAATATCCGTTCATCCTCTCGGAACTACCGTTCGGGCACATTGGCGTGCGGGCAGGTGTTGACAACAGCAACATCGAAGGAGAAAACATCATCGTACTGCCCAAAGACCCGATGGGAGAGGCAAAAGAGATCAAAGATACAATCTACAAAATCTGCGGTAAACATATCGGCGTTATCGTCACCGACACCTGCGGGCGTGCGTTCCGCCGCGGTCAGACCGGCAACGCCATCGGCTGGGCAGGCATGACAGCAATCCGCGACTTCCGCGGAGACCACGACCTCTTCGGTCTCGAACTTGAGATCACCGAAGAAGCAGTTGTTGACGAGATTGCAGCCTTCTCCAACTTCATCATGGGCGAAAGCAACAACGGTGTTCCGGTCGTCAAGTTCTCGGGCTGCGAGACCTGGAAGGGTCACGACTCCCTCTACTTCACCAAAGAAGAGGATCTTATCCGCAAATCCCTCCAGAAATAATATCATGAATCCTGAAGACAACGTGTTTGCCCTGCTGGACGGCCAGGACTGCCCCTACACAATAACCCGCCATCCGGTGGCCTACACCTATGAGGACATGGTAAACCTCGGGGTCACCGAAAAGGGCGAGGTCTGCAAAAATCTTTTTTTACGTGATGCCAAAGGGAGGAGGCACTTCCTCGTGGTCATGTGCGGCAGAAAATCTGCGGATCTGAAAGCGCTCGCAGAAAAAATCGGATCAACTGCGTTAAGCTTCGCATCCGAAGAACGCCTGACAAAATATCTGAACCTCTCCCGCGGGGAAGTCACGCCGTTCGGCACACTCAACGATACAGAATCCGCAGTCGAGGTGGTGTTTGACGCAGATCTGAAGAAAACTCCCTGTATTGGCATTCACCCGAACACGAATACGATTACCGTCTGGATTGCGTATGAGGATGTTAAAAAAATCGTCAACGATCACGGCAACCAGATTACCGAAATAGAAATATAACTAAAAAAACAAATGCTGTCTTGTGACAGCACAATATCCTGCAGGTTTTTTCTCGCTAAACCTGTGTTAGAAGAACAGGTTCAGCAGGTATATTGCTACACCGACAGCCGCCGCAACAATCAGCACGGTCTTTGGACCGATGTGGACTGCTTTCCGGTTGTCAGCGTCATAATATGTGACAAGACCTGCGGATGAACTTAATCCTCTGCCCGACTTCTTTGCCATACCATATTATGTTCCCGCTCTAAACATATAAATGAAGAGGAGTATCTGCAGGCATGCTAAACAAAGAACTTCAGGGACTCGCATTCTGCGGCGATACGTTTACGCCGCGCAATGTATCGATCGTAATTGAGCAGGGAGTTATTACAGAGATAGCGGATCTGGCAAAGCCTGCAAGGCAGTGGATTATTCCTTCATTTTTCAATGCCCACACGCATATTGCAGATACGGTCGCGATGGATACTCAGGTTGCGGGAAGAACGATCTCGGAGCTTGTCGCTCCGCCCAACGGTCTCAAGCATCAGATTCTGAACAAAACTTCAGACGACTCCCTCGTCTGCGCGATGCAGGAGACGATGTCATTTATGCATGCGACCGGCACGACCGGTTTTGCCGAGTTCAGAGAGGGAGGAAAGCATGGCGTGGATCTTTTTTCCCAAGCAAAATCAGAAATATCATCAGTAGTATTCGGCAGAGACGGCGGCGAGTTTATCGCAGAGGGTCTCGGGCTGAGCAGTGCAAAGAACCGCGAGTCTGATCTCTCTCAAGTCGAAAAAGCACGCGCTGCGGGGAAAAAAATCGCGATTCATGCGGGAGAGGCCGGAATCGGAGACATCGATGATGCATTTGCGCTGGAGCCGGACCTCATCATCCATGCGACGTTTTTTGAACACAAACATATTAGGCAGGCAGCTGACGAAAATATTCCGCTGGTGGTGTGTCCGAGGTCCAACTGGATTCTTGGCGGGACTAACGACTCGTCAAGACCGCCGGTGAGAAAAATGCTGGACGCGGGATGCACGCTCTGGCTTGGTACTGATAATGTGATGTTTGTTCCTCCTGACATGTTTGCCGAATGTGCATTTTTGACAACAGTCTACAAGACGACTCCTGAAGAAACGCTTCGGATGGCAACCGGAGGGGCGGCACTTCTGGGCCGTCGCGGCGTTTTGGATGTTGGGGAACCTGCGGATTTTATCTGTCTTGATCCCGGGTATGTGAATAAGTGGACGCAGTGTCCGGCTCTCTCGTTATTTTCCCGTCTTGGAAGCAGAGCGGTTCGGTGCGTGCATGCGAGTATGCGATAACCAGAGTATCAAAAACGCGAATCCCGCGAATAAAAAATCGCCAATGGCGATTTTTAAAATTATAGTAATATTATTTATTTTCACACAGATTTTTCCGCCTTGAAAAATGAAAATAATTTTTCATTCGCGCTATTCGTGCTATTCGCGTTTCAAAATTAGATCATCCGAGGATTATTTATCCTATCAACACGAGAGTAAAATAATTATGTTTACCAGAATTCTTGTGGCACTGGACGGCTCTGAGATCAGCCGTCTGGCATTTACCCGGGCGATAGAGTTTGCAAAAGAAGATTCTGCAGAACTCCACGCAGTTGTGGTCGTGAACTCTCCGCACATATGGAAAGACGATAGTCCGGCGAATCAGACCAAGTCAGAGGCGGATGCAAAGACCCTGCTCGACGAGATCGAAGCACGCACCAAAGAGGCAAACCTGAAGTTCGTGCCGCATCTTGTCTCCGGCCATCCGGGAGACCGCATCGTCTCCATTGCTGACGAAATCGATGCCGACCTGATCGTAATCGGATCCCTTGGCAAATCCCATCTCGACCGGCTGCTGCTTGGCAGCGTCTCCTCATATGTGACCCAGTACAGCAAAAGAAACATCATTGTCATTCGCAACTGACAAAATCACTCTGCCTGCTCCAAACTCTTTTTAAGTTTGAAGCTGATATGTAACATAACGACAAATAGGAGGTATTCAAGTCATGTTTTCCAAAATACTTGTAGCAATAGACGGATCTGAAATCAGCCGCCGTGCATTCACACGGGGAATCGATCTTGCAAAACAGAGTAAAGCAGAGCTTCACGTCATCTATGTAATCGAGTCCGGCATCGTCAGCCCAGCACCGGTCGACACCACCTGGGAACTGATCTACGAAAGATTCGAGAAAGAGGGCCACGAGGTCATCACCGAACTCGTGGAGGACGCAAAGAAAAAGGGCATCACCGTTGAGCCGCACATTGAGGCGGGCCATGCGGGCGACACCATCCTTGACACCGCTGAAAAAGTCGGTGCTGACTTAATCATCATCGGCTCCCTCGGCAAATCCAAACTTGACCGGCTGCTGCTCGGCAGTGTGTCCACCTATGTGGTCAACTACGGCAAGACCAATGTCATGATCGTGCGGACCTGAAGTCTGCATCTTATTTTTTTGATTTCATTCATCCAAAACCTGTTCCATCGAAGATTTCGCAGGAACTGTGAAAGTTATTCAGGGTATTTTCGTCTGCGCGCAACTGTTTTCCTCCTCAGTTGCGACACCTGAGGTACGGAAAGCCGACAGCCGTTTTTTTGTCAATGCTGACCCAATTAGAGAGAATAATCTTTTTTCCCTACGGCTTCATCTGTTATGCCGGATAGAACGGTTTTTACATGAATAGCCCTAACGTAATTCTAACTTTTCCACCGGGGAAGTGTACTGCCAGCAGTACAGATGAATATTTCCTAAAAGACAGGGAGGTGTATGATGACAACTGAAGAAATGCTAGCGAAAGACTATATGACCAAGGACGTCGTGACAGTGGAGATCCCCTCCAGCCGTGATGATGTTCTGCGCATTCTGAAACGCACCGGTATTTCCGGCGTGCCTGTTGTGAAAGGGGATCAACTTCTTGGAATTGTTACCAGAAAGGATATTCTCCATAATGCGGAGGAGACCCAGGTGGCACTTCTTATGAGCTCGCAGCCGCTGACCATCCGGCCCGATGCCACGCTTGCCGAAGCAGCCCGGGTCATGACAGAGTTAAACATCCGTCGTCTTCCGGTGGTTGAAGGCAGCCGGCTTGTCGGGCTCCTGAGCGTTTCTGACCTCGTGAGTGCAGTTGCAAAACTGAACGACAAACGTGAAGTCCGTAATGATTTTGTCGGCGAAGGAACGTTCGCAATCTGGGAAGAGACACCTCTGCCGGTTGTCGGACGAATCATGGAGCTTGCAAAGGTTGATGCGATGCCGATCTTGAACTCGGAAAACAAACTCACCGGTATCATCTCAGAGCGCGATCTTATCCGCTGTTCCAGAATCGAGGACGATGTGCAGACAAGCGACTTCTCGACAGGAACTGATGACGATGAGTGGACCTGGGAAAGTATCCGCGATAACCACACGATCTCGTACGGTGTTTCCAAAGTGGAACTCCCCAACCGTCCGGTCAAAGACGTGATGGTAACAAAGGTCATCTCTGTCCCGAACAATGCCGAGATCAGCGACTGTGCACTCAAGATGAAACGCGGTCGCGTGGATCAGATGCCTATCATCGACAATGATATGCGGCTGTCAGGCATGCTGTTTGACCGTGATGTGATCAAGGCATTATACGAATCTGAATAATCCCCTCCAAATTTTTGTCACTTTTTTTTCTTTGATCCTCAAAGAGAAATTATATTAAGGCGCTTGTCCTACGAGATAGTATGGCAAAACCAGTATTATACGATTTCTTTGCAACCTGGTGCGGTCCCTGCAGAATCCAGGGTCCGATCATTGAAGATGTTGCAGCAAAAATGGGCGACAAGGTTGATGTGAAGAAGGTGGATGTGGATCAGTTCCCGGATCTCGCAAACAAATACCAGATCAGTGTTGTCCCGACGCTTGTCATCGAAAAGGACGGCAAGATGGTTCACCGCCTTGAGGGGGTCACCGATGCCGCCCGCCTTGAGTCGCTGTTAAAGCCGCTGCTCTGATCTTTTTTTTCTCATATTTTTTTGAAATTTTTGCTTTTCTCGTAAATTCGTTTATTGGTGAATACAGTTTGGGATTGATCAGCTCCGCCCACGGAAAAGCGGAAAACACGGAGTTTCACGGAAAAAAACATCACGGAGCAGACGTGAACACCACGGAAATGCATCGTTTTAGGATTCTGTGATGTTCATGCCTCTCAGTGATGTTTTTTCCGTGAAATTTTCTGTGTGTTCCGTTTTTCCCGCGTAGCGGTAAGCATGCCGTAGGCATGCGTTCCGTGGGAGGTCAGGAATTAATAGACAACATCATATTTTTTTTAGGACTTACTCGGTATGAAATAGTATAAGGAAAAAAGGATTTTCTGTCCTTGGTTTTGTTTGGGGCAACCACGGAACACACTGAACACACGGAATTCCACGGAAAAATCCACAATGATACTCATCACCGCGTAACTCCTATTTTTGAAACATTTCAGGAAACCATTTTTTCAAGAAACACTAATATGTTCTCATGACTTTGATTACCGTTGAGGTTGTCGGATACACCTATCGTCCCTGCGGTCCGTTTCCCTGCGATGCGGAGCGTTCCTGCGGTCTTGAGACATGCTTTCAGAAGGAGAAACTGTCGTACGCATTCCCTGCGCTTGCTGATGCACTGAAGGAGAAGTACGGCGATAAGGTGTCGGTTGAGCTTGTTGCGCTTGACAAAGAAATTCCCGACCGCGTCAAAGAGCTTGTCCGCGTTGAGCACCCGCCGCTGCCGATCATTCTAGTGAATGGAAAGCTTGTGCCGATCGGTGCGGTGTCGGTCCCGCGAATCAGCGAGTGCATCGATTCGCTTCTGTAAAAAAATATTTTTTTTATTTTATTTTTGGTAGAGTTTGGTGTAGTGTAAAACTTTGCAGCAGTGTTCAGCGAGTGAGGTGAAAAGGTATGCCTGATCAAGATCTTTTCCTGCGGCAAAAGTTCCGTGTCCCCGTGCGATGACAATGTTGGAATTTTTCAAGGCAACGGCAACTGCGTCAGCAAGCTCCTGAGTACCAGGGGCTCCATCAACCACGGCAATTGCAGGGGCAAGCATTTTTCCTTCGCTGTCGATTGTGATTATCTCATCAACAAGAAGCGACAAGGCAACGGCGTGAGCGGGATGAGCGTGGACGATTGCCGCATGAGTATCATTTGCATTGTAGATTGCGGTGTGCACACGCCACTCGCTGGATGCCCCGGGCGTTACCCTGCCGTTAAGCGGCATGAGAACAACCTGGGCAGGGTCTGCATCAAGGTATGAGCCGGTGCGGGTAATGAAGTAGCCGTCCTCAGTTCTGGCACTCATGTTTCCGAAGTTGCCGCCGACGAGATGTTCGGTGAAGAGACGTTTTCCTATTCTGGTGAAGTCGGCAAAGACTGCCTGGTCATTCATATGAATAGTATGTTTGCTGTGCTGCCGTAAAGATACTGGTTAAGGTATTGCTGTGATTTTATTCGAGGTAACCACGGAATGCACGGAGCACACAGAGCTTCACTGAAAATCGCATACCTTCGGTCTGCTCACCGTTTCGCGGGAATGCACGGAGAACGCCTGCGGCGCCGGAATGCACGGAATATATTTTCCATATTTTGAGAGAATAAAAAAATAAATTATCTCGGGAATCTTTCCGTGCATTCCGGCGCCGCAGGCATTCTCCGTGCATTGACTCCGTGAAGTTCAGAGAAATTTCCGTGCATTCTGTGGTTATTCCAAGTAAAACCACAATAAAAAATCACTAAAAAAAGTTCAGAGGGAAAGTCTGACATCATTGCGTATCTGAGCAACCGCATTGCCGCCAACGAACACGCGGACAATACCGCCGCTCTCTGATACCGTAACACCGATTGCAGGGGCAACTTTCGTGATCGCCGCAGTTGCCAGATGGCGACCGCCAAGTCCGCTCTGCAGTTTCACATCACGGCCGTCAGCATCAAGATACCGGCCTGAGGCTGCAATGATTCCGTTTTTATCGAGGATGAACACACCGTCAAGCTGGGCAAACTCTTTGACGCTTTCCCAGTTTTCTTTTATCCTGACATCGCGAACCGACTCGGAATGCCCCTCATACGGATTCAAGACACCCTGATGCGACCAGCGTTTCAGCTCCTCAATGTCGCCCATGATAAAGGCGGTACCGACCGCTCTCCCCTCACGGCCCTCGCGGGAGATCTCAATCGCGAGAGAGAGGACCGCATGCAGTGCGTCGATGTCTGCGATCTCTGCATACTGTTCAATATTGAACTGATCATTGGTGTCCTCGATGTCATAGATGAGAAGAGCATACGGAAACACCGCAACGACCGTGCCGCTCTGCGTTTTGGTGAGAATCTTGTACTGAACAACCGCATCGATGATATGGTTCGAACAGTAGTCAACCAGCGTCACCATCGTATGATCACGCAGAATCTCCGGCTGGATGTCGCGAACCCAGATGACCGGAGTCTCAAGCGCAATGTCATTGTTTTTGTTCACAAATGAAATTATTGCAAGGGCATTCACGGTCCTTGCAAGTTCATCTGCTGCGAGAAGCAGTGTACGATCCTTTTCTTTCATACGACCTCCTTAACCAGCAGCGGAATCTCCGACGGACGGGTTGCAACAGGAATGCCGAGCTCTTTCAGCCGCTCAATCTTGGAAGCGGCATCACTTTCACCACCTTCAACGATTGCGCCCGCATGACCCATGCGTTTCTCTTTGGGTGCAGAAATTCCTGCAATGTAGGCAACAACCGGCATCCCGAGAGACTCGGCACGCTTTGCTCCGCGAATCTCTAAGTTGCCGCCGACCTCGCCGATCAGAACTGTGGCACGGGTTTTGCCGTCTGCATAAAACACATCCATGACATCCGAAAATGTCTGGCCGATGATCGGATCGCCGCCGATGCCGATGATACCGGACTGGCCGAAACCTGCAAGCGACAGCTCGGAGATTACCTCATACGTCAGAGTTCCACTGCGTGAAACTACACCAATATCGCCTTTGCGGCATAAATTGGTTGGGGTAATGCCAAGTTTGCACTCCCCTGGAATCAGGAAACCAGGACAGTTCGGGCCGATAACTTTGGTGCCGCAGGTTCGTGCGTACGAAATTGCCCGCATCACATCATGCACTGGAATGTGTTCGGTGATAACAACGACCGTTGGAATCCGTGCGTCCGCAGCCTCCATGATCGCGTCACCGCAGCCGCCTGCCGGAACGAAGATAACGGACGCACCGATATCATGGTGGTCCATTGCATCCCACACCGTGTTGTACACCGGAACGCCGTGCACCTGCTGACCGCCTTTTCCCGGAGTCATGCCGGCAACAACGCCGCGGCCGCCAACCTCTTTTGCATACTGGTTCATCAGATTGATGTGGAACGCTCCCTGCGAACCGGTTGCGCCCTGCACCAGAATTTCCGTATCCTTGTCTGCATAGATCATTTGTTTGCCACCTCCACAGCGGCACGGATTGCCTGATCCATGGTGTCAAGCATCAGGTATCCCTTCTCTTCCAGCAGCCGTCTGCCTTCCGCCTCGTTGGTGCCGGCAAGCCGGACGATGACCTGCTGAGGAACGCCTGCATCAATAATACCGCGGGCGACCTCGTCGCAGCGGGTGATGCCGCCAAGCAGATTGACCACGATGACTTTCACGCCCGGCATTGACGCGACAAGACGGACCGCACGGGCAACACGCTCGAACCCTGCGCCGCCACCGACGTCAAGGAAGTTGGCGGCGTGACCGTTGTAGTGGGCGATGATGTCGAGCGTTGCCATCGTGAGACCGGCACCGTTGCCGATCACACCAATATTACCGCCGAGCTCCACATAGGAGAAGCCGTGCTTTTCCGCCTCGGCCTCACGCGGAGTTAAGTCGCGGTTCTCGGAGATGCCCTGACGGACAAGAGCGTTGTCGTCAAGAACAATCTTACCGTCTGCGGCGATGACGCCTTTCGGTGTCATGACCAGCGGGTTGATCTCGGCGAGGATGGCGTCGGTCTTGCAGTAGACATGGTAAAGCGCGTTGATGACCGGTCCGATGGATTTCGATGCAGAGCCCAAAACATTTCGCATGATGAAGTCAGGGACATCGGTGAAGCAGGGATCGATGAATGCACGGTGCAGTGCTCCGGGGTTTTCTTTTGCAAGTGTTTCTATCTCAACACCGCCCTCTTCAGAGAAGAGGATGACCGGCATCTTGGCCGAGCGGTCGATGGTGATGCTGAGATAGTACTCATGCTGGATCTCAAGCGCCTCTTCGACCAGAACGAGCTCGACAGGCAGGCCTTTGATGGTTTTGCCAAACAGTTCCTTGGCAACATCGCTGATGTTTTCCTCGGTCGCAGGGAGAATGCCTCCTGCTTTGCCGCGGCCGCCGACATCCACCTGTGCTTTGAGCACGACTTTGTCTGCAACCCGGGCCTGGGCGCTTGCGGCCTCTCCAGCACGGGTGATGAGTTCACTGTTCGGGACAGGTATGCCTGCGTCCCGGAAGATCTTTTTTGCTTCGTATTCGCGGAATTTCATGTTCTCTGCTCCCTTACCAGTTCCATGCCGATGGAAAGGGCTTTCTTATTGTTTTCTTCGGTACCTTTGGGAACGCTGTCAAGGACTGCGTGTTCAAGCGCCTCATAGCTGATGATGCCTGTTGCTTCAAGAATGCCGCCAAGCATAACGACATTGGCAAAGACCGGTTTCCCAAGTCTTGCCTTTGCCTCAGAGGTCGCGGGGACTTCGTAGCAGAGGCAGTCAGGACGGCTGGTAACGTAGCCCGGGTCAATGAGCATGACAGCGTCCTCTGATGCGTTTGAGCCGTATTTTTTGTAGGCCTCTTCAGACATGATGGCATAGATGAGGGGATTGGTAACCTTCGGGTAATGAATCGGTTCATCTGAGATGATAACAGCTGATGCACTTGCACCGCCGCGGGCTTCAGGGCCGTAGCTCTGAGTCTGCACAACGTACTTGCCGCCGTAGAGTGCGGCTGCACGTCCGAGGATGACTGCGGCGGTGATGATTCCCTGACCGCCGAGTCCGGAGAAGCGGATTTCATTTCTCATGATCTTCCTCCGAGAACCGGATTATTGCGCCGAACCAGCTCGCCGACAATGAACTTGCCAGGTTCAAGCGGGATGCCTGCTGCTTTGTTGCGGTCAGCTTTGTCTTTGAGGATTGAGTTTGCACGGAGAACATCAACCATCTGGGATACCTGACGCATCTTATTTTTGCTGCCGAACGAGGTCGGGCACTGGGTCATGACCTCGATGAAGGAGAGGCCGGGTGTTTCAATTCCTGCACGAATTGCCAGAGTAAGCTCCTTCACATGGTATGAGGTCCAGCGTGCGACATAGTTTGCGCCGGCAGCTTCTGCGACTGCGCAGAGATCGAACGGCATTTCGCGCATGCCGTACGGGGTTGTGGTGGAGATTGCACCGTACGGGGTGCAGGGACTTCCCTGACCGCCGGTCATACCGTAGATGGTGTTGTTCATGCAGACAACCGTGAGGTCAATGTTTCTCCGGCAGGCATGAATGAAATGGTTTCCTCCGATTGCGGAGAGATCTCCGTCGCCGGTGAAGACGATGACGTCGTGGTCGGGTTTTACCATTTTAACACCGGTTGCAAACGGCAAAGCCCTGCCGTGCGTGGTGTGCAAAGAGTCGCTTGAGGTGTAGCCTGATGCACGTGACGAACAGCCGATGCCTGAGACGAAGGTTGTTTTGTTTCGGTCAAGGCCGAGTTCGTTGGTTGCACGAAGGGTGCAGTTGAGGATTGTTCCGTTGCCGCAACCCGCACAGTAGATGTGGGGAAGCCGGTCCTGTCGGTACCATTCTTCAAGGGTCATAACACAACCTCCGTCACGGGAGCGGTCGCAGTCGCTGCAACGTCTGCGGCATGCTTGAGTTCTGCTACGGTGTGAAGAGCTCCGCCGAGTTTTGCGGCGGTAACGATCGGGACATTGGTATGCATGCGGACTTCGCGTGCCATCTGACCAAGGTTCATCTCAGGAACCACGAACGCTTTGGCAGCCCCGAACTCGCCAAGTTTTGCGTCAGGGAACGGCCAGACGATTCTGAGATTTAAGTGGCCGTAGATTCCGGGATAATCTGCAAGAAGCTGCTGCACTGCACGGGTTGGTGCGCCGTAGCTGATGAAGACAATTTCAGCGTCAGGGTTTACGATGTCAACGTCTGCGATTTCGTTTCTTGCATCTTCGATCTTTCGCACCATTCTGCGGACAACTTTTTCGTGGAGGTCAGCTGAGTCGGTTGCCGGATATCCCCGCTCGTCATGAGTGAGTCCGGTTACGTGGACGCCGAGACCGTGGCCGAATGTTCCAAAGCCGGGAACGCCGTCGACCCCGGGTCTGAAGGGAAGTTCTCCCTCGACAAGTTCGTGGCGTGGAGTAATCTCGACATCTGATCTGAGAATGACTTTTTCCCGCATGTGGCCGATGGTTTCATCGGTCATGAGAAAGACCGGAGTTCTGAACCGGTCGGCAAGGTTGAAGGCTTTGACGGTCAGGTCAAACATCTCCTGAACCGATGAAGGGGCAAGGGCGATGATGCTGTAGTCGCCGTGCGAACCGAACCTTGCCTGCATCATGTCGCCTTGGGCTGCCATGGTGGGCTGGCCGGTGGAAGGGCCGCCGCGCTGGACGTTGACAACGACGCAGGGAGTTTCGGTCATTGCTGCATAGCCGATGTTTTCCATCATGAGAGAAAAGCCGGGGCCGGACGTTGCGGTCATGGTACGTGCGCCTGCCCATGCACCGCCGATGATTGCGGCCATGCTGGCGAGCTCGTCCTCCATCTGAATGAAGGTGCCGCCGATTTTGGGAAGGCGGGATGCCATTCGTTCGGCAACCTCGGTTGAAGGGGTTATAGGGTAGCCTGCGAAGAATCTGCATCCTGCGGCGATTGCTCCTTCGGCACATGCGGTGTTTCCGTTGAGGAACTCAGTTTTATCGGTCAATATTCAATCACCACTTTATGCGCTTCGTAGGGTTTTTCCTCGATCCATGCAATGGCCTGATCCGGGCAGGTGAGCTGGCACATGCCGCAGAGCTGGCGGCCGTAGATCTTCTGCAGCCGGCAGTTGGTGCAGCGCTCAGGCTGGTCAAGGGCGGGTATTACATAGCCGCGGGGACCCGGGCGTTTGCCTTCCTGAAAGATCCGGTAAGGACACACCATGGTGCAGAGGTTGCAGCCTTTGCAGCGGTGTTCATCGATGACGAGCTTCATTAGATACTGCTTATATTATGCGTTTTGAAAAGGGTAAAAGTTCTCGTATGAGCACCAGTATATTGAGAGTGGATGTGAGTATGGAGAGGGGACTCGCGCGAAATTTTTTTTCAGAAAATAGCGACAACACAGATGTGTAGTTTTGCTTTGATGATCCGCGCATGAGCCATGAAGGTGTCCAATCCTCCCTGATTGAAATCTTGTCGTGTCAAGTGAGACTATTTTCAGAAAATTGATTATTTTTCAGCAATTTGTATCACAGAGATACAGATATTATTCTATTTATCTATGTTTTTGGCACTAATTATTTATCTAGGTATATCCCATCTACATATTATGTACCCGGTGGAAGTTCTGCCAGATGTCTCGAATACAATGAAACCACATCGAAAAGATTCTGCAGTATCTCCGGTAATTGCAGTCCTGCTGATACTTGCTATCACGGTTGCTTGTGCTGGTGTTACTGCCGCTGTGTCGTTGGGATTTGCTGACAATTTGCAGAGCGGAAAGCAGGTTGGGCTGATAGTGAAACCTGCAGATTCGGGAGGGGATGTTCTGGTAACAATTGTGTCGGGAAAAGATGTTCCAGAACTGACGAAACTTGAGATAATTGATGGTGGGGCAGGGAATGCGAAGTATCAGGAGGTGAAACATTCTGACGGAATGAAAATTGCGTCATTTACTGCTGGATCAGGGTATGTGGCGGAAAATGTTGCGTTTCCGGGAAACAGGATGGTGTCCTATACTACACCAGTCATTGTAAAAGGAACATTCAAAGACGGAACAGAAGTGATTCTGCTGAATACAAAATTATCTTTTTCAAACATCATAGTATCTCCAATATATGGGATATTGAATGACTTTTTCGTGGAAAATTATGATGGTTCAGTTAATGTCAGCCTTATGGATCTTTTTCTCTACGGACAAAAACTTAGTTTTACTCACAGCCAATTCCACATAATAGATAACAACGGTAAAGAGCAACATGGCCTCACTATTACTATCCCAAAGGGAATGTTGGATGAAAATATATTTGCAAAAATTACTATCTCTAAAATAGACAAGGATGGAAATACTGAGGTAAATACAAACACCATAGGCGCAATTAGCAACAATCCTAGTTTGACAATGTATACTGTGGATAAAGAGAAATACGAAAACGTCGTAGTGCAGTTGGATCTTTATGATAAATGGGATTACCAGGAGTATCAAAAAAAATATAATGCTTGGAAAAAAAGCGGGAAAACAGAAGATGAACCAGAAGAACCACATACAGTTGGGTCTCAGAGTGGGACAATTACTCTGACTGGAAAAGGATATTGATCGATAACCATTCCAGAAATAAAGTCATTAAACTAAAATCATGTTGAAATTCTCCTGATGATAAATATCATCTCATTGGATAATAATCCGTTTATCTTATCTCCGTTGAACGGGAATAGATTAGATACAAGAGGGGGTCCCTCCCCTACGTGGTGAATACGCGAAATATGGTTGCAGACAACTATACCCCCGAGTCGGTCGCCGAAGCCGTCCGAAAATATGACGGAGTCAGACGCAAGCAGGCGATCGGCAGTCTGGTGCGGTCACTTCACATCGACAACATCGACGTCGTTGCCTCCTACGGAGAGGACGCCGCCGTCATTCAGAACGGCAGAACTGCACTGCTGCTTGCCGCAGACGGCATCTGGAACAAACTCATGGAGGTGGACCCGTACTGGGCAGGATACTGCGCCATCCTTGTCAATGTTCATGACATCGCCGCAATGGGCGGTCGTCCCGTCGCCATGGTTGATGTACTCTCAGCCTCAGACGACGCTATCATGTCTGAAGTCAGCCGCGGCATGCATGATGCAGCAGTCGCTTTTGATGTTCCCGTCGTCGGCGGACATCTGCATCCTGACGCACCCTACAATGTCATCGACGTCTCTATCCTCGGAGTTGCCGAACTCGACAACATCATCTACAGCAGCAAGGCCCAGCCAAATGATGCCATCATCGCGGCAATTGATCTCAAGGGCCGCATTCACCCCTCGGCACCCATGAACTGGGACTCGGTCACCATGAAAACGCCCGAAGTTCTCCGTTCCCAGATAGCGGTCATGAAGGATCTCGGAGAACGCCATCTCCTCACCGCAGGAAAGGACATCTCCAACCCCGGCGTGATCGGAACGCTTGGCATGCTGATCGAGTCAAGCGGAGTCGGTGCAGTCATAGATCTCGCCGCAATCCCGAGCCCTGACCTTGATGCCCTTGGCATCACGTTCGAGCAGTGGATCCGCATGTACCCTGGGATGGGTTTCATCATGACCGCCCATCAGTCAAATGTGGAAGCAGTCTGCAAGAAATTCCGCAATGCAGGCATGGCAGCTCAGGTGATCGGTACTGTCACCAGCACCAAAAAACTCACCCTTGTGAAGGGAGAGCAGGAGACACTGCTCTTCAACTTCTGTGAAGAAGGCATAACAAACATATGATCACGATTGGCATCGGATGCAGCAACGACGCAGCAAAGGTCCTTTTGAGTGCAGGACGCATTGCGAACG
This sequence comes from Methanorbis rubei, assembly GCF_032714495.1. Taxonomy (NCBI): domain Archaea; kingdom Methanobacteriati; phylum Methanobacteriota; class Methanomicrobia; order Methanomicrobiales; family Methanocorpusculaceae; genus Methanorbis; species Methanorbis rubei. The sequence continues at coordinate 282,576 of NZ_JAWDKB010000001.1, forward strand.
AAACGCTTCGCGTCCGCTGCTACTGTGATGCAGAAACTGCCGCAGGACGCGTTGCGGGCCCGTTCGTTGAACTCGTCGTGTGCCAGACTCCGCATCAGAAAATCATTGACGATCTGATTGCCGGAACTATTGACGGTGCAGTTAGGGGAACACTCCCTGCAAACGATACACTCCGTTATCTCAAAGCCGCATGCAATGTTACGCGGCTTGAACGCATCGCACTTCTTGAGACCGCTGACCACCAGAAATTTTTCCTCGCACCGGTTGGCGTTGATGAAGGATGGACGGTTTCAGAAAAAGTGTCCCTTGTTTTAGATGCACGCGAGCTTGCACGCAACTTCGGGATCTCTGAAAGGACCGCCATACTCTCCGGCGGCCGGCTCGGCGACATCGGAAGACACCAAATCGTTGACAAAACTATTCATGATGCAGAGGAGGTTGCAAGACTTACCGGTGCCGAGCATAGAGAGATTCTCATCGAGGATGCGGTCAAAGACTGCGGTGTCATCATCGCCCCTGACGGCATCTCCGGCAACCTGATTTTTCGTACTCTGACCTTCCTTGGACACGGCATCGGGCATGGTGCGCCCGTAGTGAATATATCTCCTGTATTTGTGGACAGTTCGCGCGCATCGGCCGGATATGACGGTTCACTGCGCCTCGCCGCAGCGCTCGTCTCCGGGAAAAAACGATAATTATACTGATTTTTGAAAATTGACCCGCATTTATTGCCATTTTTAAATATCGCCGATAATTCGCGGACGAAATCTGATTCGATGCAAAATAACGTCCAAACAAGAAAAAAAAGATGTTTCTTGAGATATATTTATATATTTTATAGAACTATTTTTTCATTGGTAATATTTATGGCAGACTTACCAAAAGCAGCAGTTGTCAGACTTGCAAAGAAAGCAGGTGCAGACCGTGTCGGTGAAGATGCAGCAGACGCACTTGTCGCAAAGGCAGAAGCATACATCGAAGAGATTGCAAAGCAGGCATTTGAACTTGCCCAGCATGCAGGTCGCAAGACCATTAAGGCAGAGGACATTGACCTCGCCACTAAAGAATAATACTGATTTTTTTTTGAAAAATCAGGGGTGTGGAATAACTGCCGATTGTGGTAGTGTTCAGGATGCCGGTATCCATTCCGGATACCGCAATATATCCTTTCACCAAGACTCATTTTAGAAATTCATCAGAGGAGACGCTGATATTTTTCAGCTTTGCCCTGAAGTTTTTTTGGTAACAAACGATGTTTTGCATTGATCATATTTCATCCTGTAAAAGCAGGGATATAACAAGCAAAAAGATAGGACTCACGTGGTGTGGTTTTGTTATATGCGGTTTTGCTTGGAACAACCACGGAATGCACAGAGCACACGGAGCTTCACTGAATGCACGGAGAATGCCTGCGGCGCCAGAATGCACGGAAGAGCTAAGGAAGTTGGTTCTTTAACCAATAACAGACACATATACTCATGCTCTTAGTTTTTCCGTGCATTCCGGCGCCGCAGGCGTTCTCCGTGCATTTCATTTTTTTCCGTGAAGCTCTGTGTGCTCAGTGCATTCCGTGGTTACTCTAAGTGAGGCCAAGGACAAAAAAATTTCAAACGATGAAACTGATCACCGCGTAACTCCCAAAAGAAAAAATTGTGGAGAGGTTTTACGCCTTGTGCAGAGTAATCAGACCTGACTCGCTGGTCAGTGTCTGACCGTCAGCAGAAAGCGTGTAGGTTCCTGCGCTAAGGTGCTTGTCTGAACTCATAATCTTATACGTGTTGTCTCCGGTCTTTTCCCAGGTAAACATCGTTGTGCCTGCGGCAGGAGAGAGGTCGGTATGGAATGCAATGGAACCTGTGCCATCATTCACAAACTGGACGGAAACATACACACCAAGCACCGGCTTGGTCTCCCAGTTGCCGACAACCGGATCAGCACTAACGCATCCGGCAGCAAAGACCAGGGCAAGTGCCGCACAAAGCACTGCAGCAAGTAAAATCTTTTTCATAATACATTACCTCTCAGTCTCATCATATATTTTTTGTGAAATAGCTAAAGAGGGATCAGGCACGCCTCCCGCAGTACCAGTCCCTGAAACATCTTCTTCGCTTCAAAATATATTGCCCGACAAAAAAGAAAAAGATCAGAACAGGCGTCTGCGCCATTTTCTGATCTTCTGCAGTCCTTCGTCCGTATACGGAGGGTAACGAATGGCAGGGTCTGAGGATTTTTTCCGGCGTGCAACAGTCTGTTTGCGGGAGAAGGTATCGATAGAATATTTTCCATGATAGCGGCCCATGCCGCTTGTCCCAACGCCGCCGAATGGTGCGTTGCCGTTCGCAGCCTGCAGCATCACGTCATTGATGCAGACGCCGCCTGCGGGATGGCGTGCGATCATCTGTTCGGCAAATGCCATGTCAGAGGTGAACAGATAGAGGGCAAGTGGTGTCGGCGAGAGCAGTTCGTTTAGATCAGACTTCGTCCTCCAGGTGATAATCGGAAGGATGGGGCCGAAGATCTCCTCATGCGTGACCGGGTCGCCAAAGGATGCAGACAAAAGTACCGGCGTGAATCTGCGGTCACCCGGGTTATGCATACCGCACTGTTTGAGAATGCGTTCCGGCTCGCAGTAGCCAAGAAGTCGGTTGTATGACTCGGTGGAAATAATTTTTCCATAGTCATGACTCATGGTCGGGTTTTCGCCATAGAATTTTTCAATCTCTCCGGCAATTTTGTCAACGAGAATGTCGCGGACCGAGTCATGCACGAGAAGATAATCAGGGGCAACACAGGTCTGACCGGCGTTCGCACATTTTCCCCAGGCGATGCGTCTTGCTGCTGCGTCAAGGTTTGCCGTCTCATCAATGATGCAAGGGTTTTTGCCGCCGAGCTCAAGCGTTACCGGCGTCAGATTGCGGGCCGCAGCTTCGGCAATGATTTTTCCGGTCTCAATTCCGCCGGTGAAGAAGGTGTAGTCGTAGTGATCGTCAAGGTTTACCTCCTTGAAGACAGAGACCCAAGACTCAGGAAAAGCTTCGGAGAGAATGATCTTCATGATCCGAAATGTTTCCGGCGCACGACGCGAAGGCTTCGCAGCAACAACGTTTCCACATGCAACTGCTGCTGCGAGCGGCTGCATCAGAAGAAGGAAAGGATAGTTCCAGGGAGCAATAACCAGCACAAGTCCGTGCGGGACGGTGCGAACCTCAGTAACTGAAGAGAAAAGGAACAAGGGTGTTTTGGCCATCTCGGTCTTCGTCCACTTGGCAAGATTTTTCTCAAGAGTTTCGATCTCCTGCAGTACCGGTGCAATCTCAAAGCTGTAGGCCTCAAACGCAGGTCTTCCAAGGTCAGCTTCAAGCGCCCGCAAAATCTCAGGCTCATGGCGTTCGATTGCCTGCCGAAGATTGGCAAGTGCAGTCTTTCGCGATGCGAGAGAGCGGGTTGATCCAGCCACAAAGTAGTTTCGCATCTCATCAAGAGTCATTGAGTGAACATAAGATCTGTTGGTATAAATCTTCTCTGTATGTGATGATATTGGAACAGACCGCACTTTTAATACCGGTAAAACACGATATTCATCGTAATGATAGCCCAGCATCTCACAAGAATACGTATTGAGGGCTTTCGCTCGATTGAGAGAATCGAGATACCGCTCGACCGGATAAATCTGTTAATCGGACCGAACGGTTCAGGCAAAAGCAATGTGTTGAGCATCTTCGAGCTCCTGCATGCCGTGACTCTTGGAAAACTCCAGAAGTTTGTTGAAGAGAGCGGAGGGGCTGAGATACTATTTCGCTACGGCACCGACAGGACAGAAAAGGTGCAAATCACCGCAGAGTTCGGCGATAGTTTGTATGAGGTTGTGCTGACAGCAGACGAAACTCATCGCTGCAGAATCTACAGCGAACAGCTGATACTTGCGGCAGGAGAGAAAACGCTGACCCTGAAGTCCAAGGATACTTCAGAGACCGGTGTCTTCACCAAAGTGAACGAACATCCGTCCTGCGAAAGTTTCCGTCTGCATCTCCAGAGCTGGACCATCTACCGATTTCAACAGCGGTGCGTCAATCATGACGATGAAAAATTGACAGCGTTTCTTCATATGCTGAAGAACATCGAACCTGATCATTATCACAAAATCGTTGACACGGTCCGGCTCGTGTTCCCTCAGTTCGGCGACTTTGTGTTCAGGAACGATGCGGACAAACCTTCCATATACTGGATGGACAAAAACTCAGACGGTTACGCGTTTCCTCTGAGTGCTCTGTCGGGAGGGACCGCACGATTCGTTGCCCTTGCGGTTCTTTTGATTCAGCCGTGCCCTCCGAAACTGATCCTCATCGACGAACCTGAACTTGGACTGCATCCGTTTGCGGTTGCGGCACTCGCTGATCTGATCAAGTTCGCAGGCCAGAAGTCCCAGCTCATCGTCTCCACCCAGTCAGTTCAGCTTCTGAATGCATTTGATCCTGAGACCGAGGATGCGGAAGGGTGCAGCATTTTGATTGTGGAAAATCATAACGGTGCAACGTCGGTAACCCTGACGACACCGGAAACTCTTGCTGACTGGATTGAGGAGTACAGTATTGGGGAACTCTGGCAGATGAACATTCTCGGAGGCAATCCGTGACGCTCCTCCTCAAGATACATGTCGAAGGATTTACCGAAGCCGCATTTGCTGCACATATTCTCCGCCCGTATTTTGAGGGAATGGGATGCAGCATCACGGTTGTCATCAACAAAACCAGCAATGCCCACGGCGTCACCCATCGCGGCGGACTGAGCCATTACGAACAGTTCCGCATCAATACCCGCTGGCTTCTCAAAAACAAAAATGCGGTGGTGACCACGATGATCGACTACTACGGGCTGCCGGCGGACTTTCCCGGGATGGAAAACATCTATGACTACCCAACTTCGTATGAGCGGGTCAGGTACCTGGAACGGATGCTGGATGAGAACATCAGCGGCGAAGACATTCCTGATGACAACTTTATCCCCTACATCCAGCTTCATGAGTTTGAAGCACTCCTGTTCTCCGACATTGCCGCAATCGACAAAGTGCTCTCGGTCGGCAGAAGCTCACACTGCAGAGAGCTTAAAGATATCCGCAGAAATTATGAGCCTGAAGACATCAACACGAGGCCTGAGAGCGCTCCGTCGAAGCGGCTGAAGCATTTGTATCCGAGGTACTCAAAGACGGTTGAAGGAATTTTAATCGCAGAAAAAATCGGGCTTGCAGACATCCGCAGGCAATGCCCTCACTTCAATGAATGGCTCACCGAACTCGAGCGGGTTGTTGCGATCAAAGGCATGTGTGCTGCTGAGCAACGATAAGCAAAAACGCGAATCACACGAATAGCGCGAATAAAAATCGCCAATGGCGATTTTCAAAAAAATTGATCGTGATTCTATCTAAAAAATATATTACTTAGTATTTCCCTAAAAATCGCCATTGGCGATTTTTTATTCTGCGAAGCAGTGAGCACGACGGAACGGCGTGCGATTCGCGCTATTCGCGTTTCAAAAAAAATTATGCTGATTTCGTCGGGTCAACCCGGCGGACCATCAGCTTCACGTCGCCAGTACCGAGCAGAATCGGCTGACCGACGATAACGTTCTCGGTAACACCGGACAGCTCATCGAACTCGTGAGCGACCGCGGCATCCAGCAGGTGATTGACCGTCACTTCAAAGGATGCACGGGAGAGGACCGACTCCTTCTCGCCGGCAATACCATGACGACCAATCTGTTTGACCTCGCCGTCCATACACATAATGTCTGCGACCAGCATGATGTGACGAAGATCGACCGAGATACCCTGTTCCTTCAGCGTAGAAAACGCCTCGTAGATGATAGCAGACCGTGCTGCCTCAATACCCAGAGTTCCGGCAATTTCAGCGATGTTGTTGGTTCTCGTTCTGGTGCAGTCAACACCATCAATCTCAAAGACATCCTTCAGGTTCGAGCCTTCCGTGTGGAGAATGTACTCATCATTCTCCTTTCTGACCACAACACGGCGGATATCATCAATACCCTGCACGATTACCTGACGGACATGCTCTGCCAGCTGGAACAGATTCTGGTATGACTCCTCGTTCTTTGGCAGGAACCGGAGAATACCGTCCTTGTCATTGATCTCGACCTCAAAGTCGCGGTAGTGGCGCTTGTCCTTGATTTTCTGCGGGGCACGCTCTAAAATCTCGGCAACCGAGATCTTTCTCTTCTTGCACACCTCGCGGTTGATCTGTACAACTACACACATATCCGCAATATCAGTCTCGATATCACCGAACTCATGCAGAGGTGCTGCCTCAATCTTCCAGGACACTTCACGTGCCTTGTCGCGGTCCTCGCGGTAACTTCCCTCAAGGAAGATCGTCATGGTCGGCGTGGACGGCTCTTTCCTTGCGTCCATGATCTCGATAAGACGCGGGAGACCTAACGTAACGTTAATTTCAGCGACACCAGCATAGTGGAAGGTACGCATTGTCATCTGGGTACCCGGTTCACCAATCGAGTGGGCTGCATTGATTCCCACAGCTTCGCACGGCTGCACACGGGTGCGGTCGTACTCCTGATTGATACGGGAAACGATCTCCTCAAACTGCTCGTCAGTCACATCACGTGCAGAGTCATGTTTGGCGATCAGAATTTTTGCAAGCTCAGTCGTTGTTGAGACCGGCATGTCCTCGTCAACCAGACGACAGACACGGGTCTTCATCCGGTCAAGGTTGACAGACTCCATTTCTTCAGGGGTCTTGTCCTCAAGCCAGATGCGGATCTGATCGAACAGAGTCTTTGGCAGATTCCATTCGCGCAGCATCTTTGCAACACTGCTCTCAGGAATCTCGATCTCAGAGACAGTTTTCTTTCCTTTTCTGGACCTTGACTTTGTCTCGTCGTCCTCATCCTCGAACTCGTCAGATTCGTCCACGATCTCTTCGACAATTTCGATCTCCTCAACCAGCTCAGGGATGCCTGCCTCGTACTGACTAATTACTGCGTCCTCAAGTGAGTCGCCGAACCGACCCTCACTTTCTTCAACCGGATCCATCGGAATGTCTTCATCGATAAAGGTCGGTGCAGGGAATGCAGCCGGCTCTTCTGCCTTCTTTCTTGGCGCCATTTTACACTGCCTCCTTTAACACTGACTCAGCAATACCCTTGACATCAACCGGCAGACCAGATGCGGACTTTGCCGGGTCGGTTCCATCCTCACCATACTTGAATTGAATGATCTTGCCTCCGGTACTGCGGACAGTTCCATCGTACGCGACCTTCAGATCCTGAAGAGCATTGATCATACGACGCTGCAGGTAACCGGACTGCGAAGTACGGACTGCAGTATCTACAAGACCTTCACGACCTCCGATTGCATGGAAGAAGAACTCGGTCGGAGTTAAACCTGACTTGTAGGAGTTGCGGACGAATCCGTGTGCATCTGATCCCTTGTCGCCGCGCTTGAAGTGCGGCAGGGTGCGGTCCTCGTAACCACGAACGATACGCTCACCACGCACTGCCTGCTGACCGATACAACCGGCCATCTGTGCCATGTTCAGCATAGAACCACGGGCACCAGATACTGCCATTACCACTGCAGAGTTTTCAAAACCTAAGTGACGGGATGCAATTTCTCCGGTACGGTCACGAGCCTTACCGAGTTCCTTCATCACTTGCATTTCAAGCGTCTCTTCCTGGGTTCTTCCCGGCATCGGCTCGAGATGTCCCTGTTCATAGATGCTGATACGCTGGGCCACGTCAGACTCTGCCTTGTCAAGCACATCACGGATCTGCTTATACTCCTCTTTACCGAGATCGGTATCATTGATACCATACGAGAAACCGTTGATCATGATTGCACGAATCGACAGTTTGGTTAAGTCGTCAATGTACTCGCGGGCACGCTTCATACCGTGCAGACGGATGATACGGTTCAAAATCGCACCGTCCATTGCTCCGACAGATTTCTTGTCAATCGTTCCGGTAAGCAGCTGACCATCCACAATTCTGACGTATGCATCATTCGGACAGTGGGTGTCCTTGGTACAGGGGTCACAGTTACGGCAACAGGTTGCCTTGTAGAACATGTTGACGTCGGTTGGCAGAATTACTGAGAATGCCTGCTTGTTGCTCCAGTACGGGGTTCCGTCGTCACCAATCATTCCGGGCTCCGGAAGGTGTTCCATAGGAGTGTACTTCAGGAGATAGAGGAACTGGGATTTGGTGTACCATTTCACCTGATTGGTGAGGAGGAAGATACCGGAGATGTGGTCGTGAAGACCGCCGATAATCGGGCCGCCGAATCTTGGAGAGAGAATGTTTTCCTGAACTGCAACGAGAAGCTCTGCTTCCGCACGGGCCTCTTCGGTCTGCGGAACATGCAGGTTCATTTCGTCACCATCAAAGTCTGCGTTGTACGGAGGACACACTGCCGGGTTTAAGCGGAAGGTTCTGCCGTTCATCACTTTGATGTGATGGGACATGATGGACATTCTGTGCAGAGAGGGCTGACGGTTAAAGAGAACGATATCGCCGTCACGAAGCTGGCGGTCGATCTTCCATCCCGGCTCAATCATTTCTGCAACGGTGTCACAGTTGCCTTCAACTCCTGAGATCAGACGGATACGTCTGCCGTCAGGACGGTTGACATAGTTTGCACCGCAGGGGTCACGAAGGGTCGGGCGGTTTGGACCGATCCGAATCATGGACCTGATATCCTCGATGTTCTGTTTGGTTACGCGGACCGGAACAGACATCTCGTTTGCGATTGCAAGCGGGACACCGACCTCACCGATGGAGAGGTTCGGGTCAGGCGAGATAACCGTACGTGAGGAGAAGTTGACACGTTTACCGGACAGTGAGCCACGGAATCTGCCATCCTTTCCTTTCAGTCTCTGGGAGAGCGTCTTTAAGGGACGTCCCGACCGGTGGCGGGCAGGCGGACATCCGGCAACTTCGTTGTCGAGATATGTCGTGACATGGTACTGCAGAAGTTCCCACAGATCTTCGATGATGAGCTGCGGAGCACCTGCATCCTGGTTTTCCTTGAACCGCTGGTTGATTCTGATGATATCAACAAGCTTGTGGGTCAGGTCATCTTCAGACCGCTGACCATTCTCAAGAATAATCGACGGGCGCACCGTTACCGGCGGAACCGGAAGGACAGTAAGGATCGTCCATTCGGGCCGTGCAACGGTCGGGTCGATACCAAGAAGACGAAGGTCGTCGTCTGTTATCTTTTCCAGACGCTCGCGGATATCAGCAGAGGTGAGTTTGTGCTCGGTCTTGTGAACCTTGCCGTCCTCACCGGTCTCGGTGACAATTTCGACAAAGCTTGTCGGCTTCTCGAAGTTAATCTTGAACTGCTGGTCACCGCAGTACGGGCAGACGCGTTCCTTTTTGATATCCTTCTCACCGATGGTTTCGGCAGAGTAGGGATCGTCTTCGAGTGCACTGAACCGCTCGATCTCCTCCTTGTCAAGAAGGAGACGACCGCATTCGCGGCAGGTTACACGCAAAAGTTTTCTGATGAGTCTTGTGTAGCCGACGTGAATAACCGGCTTTGCGAGATCAATGTGGCCAAAGTGGCCGGGGCAGTCGCCCTGCTTCTGACCGCATGTTTTGCAGCGGAGACCTGGGTCGATAACACCAAGGCTTGGGTCCATCAGACCTTTCGGGTACGGGAAACCATCGTCGTCGTAGGTGTCAGGCCAGATGACCTTGCAGACACTCATGTCGCGGATCGCTTTTGGGGAGAGCAGACCGAACTCAATCTTTCCGATTCTCTTTGGGCTGGTCATGTTACACCATATCCTCCAGTTTCAGTCTGGGCGCAATTCCCATACTCTTCATTTCATCAAGCAGCAGCTTGAATGCGTAGCTCATCTCGACTTCGTAGATGTCGGTCTCTGCACCGCAGGCAAGACAACGGGTTGCCTTCTGCTTTGCATCATACATTGCAACCATTCCGCAGCGTGCGCAGACGTACTGCTTCACTGCGTCGGACTCGTCAAGCAGGCGTTCCTTTAAGGCCATTGCTGCTCCGTGTCCGATCATGACATCACGCTCCATTTCTCCGAAACGAAGACCTCCCTCACGGGCACGTCCTTCGGTCGGCTGACGGGTCAGAACCTGCACAGGTCCGCGGGACCGTGCATGCATCTTGGTGGATACCATGTGGTAGAGTTTCTGATAATAGATGACACCCATGTAGATGTCAGCCTGGAATCTGCGGCCGGTGATACCATCATACATGATCTCTCTGCCGTTGTGGGCAAATCCTGCCTGTGCAAGTTCGCGACGGAGCAGCTGTTCACGAGTGATAGTGTCGTTGGTAACCTCTTTTCCGATATGTTTGTCATTGAGCAGTCTCTGCTGTGCAAACGGGCTGTCAAAGATCTGCTCAACCGGTTTTTTACGGAACGAAGTTGCGTTGACGCGGGTTCCCATGAGGGCACCGGTCTTGCCGCCGATCATCTCCAGCATGTGGCCAATCGTCATACGGGACGGAACTGCGTGTGGGTTGATAACAAGGTCAGGAGCAATACCTGCTTCGGTGAAGGGCATGTTCTCCTGCGGAGTGATCAGACCGCAGACACCTTTCTGTCCGTGACGGGATGCGAACTTGTCGCCGATTTCAGGGACACGAAGGTCACGGGTACGGACCTTGACAAGGCGCGAGGAGTTCTCGGACTCGGTGACAATAACGGTGTCAACGATACCGGTCTCGTTGCTGCGCATGGTGATGGAGGTGTCGCGACGCTTTTCAACGGCAATGAGTTCACCGGTCGGTTCCTCAAGGAATCTCGGTGGCGAGGTCTTGCCGATCAGAACATCCTTTTCCATGACGCGGGTTTCAGGGTTGATGATACCGTCAGTGTCAAGGTTTGCATAGGAGCCGGGTCCGTGAGAACCCTGAACATCATCTTCGGGGACTTCGATTCTGTCAACCTGTCCTCCCGGGTAACGGCGCTCTTCTCCTTCATAGGTTCTGAAGAAGTGGGAACGGCCAAGACCGCGCTCGACTGATGCTTTGTTGAAGATGAGTGCATCTTCAATGTTGTAGCCTTCGTAGGAGATGATGGCGACACAGAAGTTCTGTCCCTGCGGGCGGGTGTCAGAACCGATAAGCTCTGCAGCCTGGGTGTGGACCATAGGGACCTGGGCATAGTGAAGCATGTGACCGCGGGTGTCGGGACGCAGCTTCATGTTTGCCTGGGCAAAGCCGAGAGCCTGTTTGATCATACCTGCACCCATGGTAACACGCGGAGATGCATTGTGTTCCGGGAACGGAACGTGTGCTGCTCCGATACCAAGAATCAGAGACGGGTCGATCTCAAGGTGAGTGTGGTCAGGGGTAAGGTCGTCTTCATAGACGCCGATGTAGAGGTCGTCCTCTTCTTCAGCGTCGATGAACTCGATCTTTCCCTGAGCAACGAGACTCATGAATTCGTACTCGCCGCTGCGCACTCTCTCGATGTCGTCGGGAGTAACGGACGGTTGACCGTTTTCAACCACAATCAGCGGGCGGCGAGCCCGTCCGCGGTCGGTGTTGATGACGATTTCGTTGCTGTAATCTTTGTAGGAGATGTTGACTTCGGTCGGAACCTGACCGTTCCGGCGCATCTGACGGAAGTTTCTGGTGAAATCAACTGCGTCGTCGACTTTGCCGAACAGAGCACCGTCAACGAACACTCTTGCCATTTTCTTTTCCATTTACTCACTCCGGATTGGTTCGATGTCCATGCCGCGGATAATGCGCATCATTTCTTCTTCGTCTTCAATTCCTTTGCTGATCTCAACAAGCTGGGCGAAGTTTTTCACCAGACCACAGTTTGGTCCTTCCGGTGTCTCGGACGGACAGATTCTTCCCCACTGGGTTGGGTGCAGATCACGGGCCTCGAAGTGAGGCTGGGATCTGGACAGCGGAGAGATGACACGGCGCAGGTGGGAGATGACGGACATGTGGTCAACACGGTCCATCAGCTGGGATACTCCGGTACGGCCGCCGACCCAGTTTCCGGTTGCAAGCGGGTGGATGAGCCGTTCGGTTAAGACGTCTGCACGAACAACCGTTCCAATTGCAAGTTCTCTGTGACGCATGCTGGCACGCTCAAGCTGGTATTTGACGTCGCGCGTGAGTCTGTTGAGGGAGATACGGAAGAGGTCTTCCATTAAGTCACCGGCAAGCTTCAGGCGTTTGTTGGAGTAGTGGTCTTTGTCGTCGATTCTCCTTTTGTTTAAGGCGAGATCGAAACAGGCTTCTGCCATTCTTCCAAGGAACTCTGCTTTTGCGACGCGGACGTCTTTTGCATAGACTTCGTAGCCTTCGTCTCCGGGTTTTAAGTGGGACGGGATGAGGTAGTTTAAGTGCGGCAGCAGGTAGCTGTCAAGCACGAACTCGGCACGTTTTCTCTGATAGTCTTTGGTCTGGTTCGGTGCGAGTTTTTTACCGACGTACATGATGCCTTCTTCGGAGTTCGCACATTCGGACTCTTCGAGGTTCTGCATCATATAGGTTAAAACATCTTCCGAGCGTGAGACTGCGGAGACGACGTCTTCATCAGTCTCAAGACCTAATGCACGCATCAGGTCTGCGAAACGGAGGTGGCCGGCAACGGACGGGAAGCTGACGTCGAGGAGATTCTTTTTATTTTTCTCGACGACGACGAGTGCGCGGTAGCCACGGAACTGAGAGAACACTTTGGATACATGGATCTGCTCGTTGTATCTCTCGGTGTACTCGGTCATGATCTTGTTTGAGGCAAGGTCCTCAAGGGTCATGAGTACGCGTTCAGTACCGTTGACGATGAAATATCCTCCGGGGTCGCTTGGATCTTCGCCCTGTTCGGTTCTTTCTTCGGTTGTGAGTCCGCAGAGGTTGCAGACTTTGGATCCGATCATAACCGGAAGCTGACCAATGGTCGTCTCCTGCGGGTCGAAGACTTTGTCGCCCTGATGGAGTGTCATGGTAAGGACCATCGGTGCTGCGTAAGTAAGGTTACGCAGACGTGCTTCGGTCGGGTATAATTTGCTCTGTGATCCGTCCGCTTCACGGACGATCGGTTTTTCGACACGGATTTCTCCGAGTTCAACCCATACGGGTTCCTGGTTCTTTCCCCGGTTTACGATCTCCGTCTCAACAAGGCGCTGCTCATTGACGACTTTCTGCAGGTTGTACTGCACGAAGTTGTTGAATGAGTCAAGCTGGTGACGGGCGACGTGTTCCTGGGAAAAGTATGCTCCGGAAAGTACGCTTCTATCAATCAAGTATATCCACTCTGGTTATTTTTTCGGCCGTCTGACTACGAGGCGGTAGGAGGTAGCTTCACCTGCTGTCTGACTTTTGCGCGTGATGCGAATAACCATTCCTGGTTTTGCTCCGCATGCTTTGGCAGCAGGATCGTCATGATACATTTTTGGAAGGTGCTCTTCGGTGATGTCATAGTCGGTAAGAAGTTGGGAGACCTCTTCCGGGGTCATGATCTGGTGATCGGGAACCATCTCATGGAGTAGTACGTTTAGTCGTGTCATAGAGCTCCTATTTAAGATCTGGATATATACGGATGTCTGTTGCTTGTGTTCAGAGTTCTCACCACATAAAAGTCTCAGAGTTTTTTTGTTGACGCTTTCAGGTTGTCCAACGGACGCGCCAATACACGCTGCCGAAAAGTAAATAGGGCGGTCTTATGAGGTCCGTTTTTCCTAAAAACCCATGGCGACGTGCAAGCGGGCCAGGAGGGAGTTGAACCCCCGACCTGCGGATTAAAAGTCCGACGATCTGCCTGACTGATCTACTGGCCCTTGTTGTCCTCTGGAAGGTAGCATCATTATTGGGATTGAAAAATATATATACATGCCGGTTGGCCCCGCAGATTGCGGAACCTGGTATGCGTTGGACGGAGAATGAACGTCCTCCGGCCTGTTTGACCCAAATTATGCCTTCGCGTTATTTAGGTTGTCGGTTCCTCAATAATAACGTGTCGAGTTGAAAGCGCCCGTCGATGGGCACGAGTCATTGCTGGTTAAAGAGGCAGGAGTCCTGGCGAACCCCTACAATTATATTGATAAAATTGCTATAGAGTATGTAATTGCCCGAGAATTTTTCGCGGGTATGAGAGTTATGATTGAAGATTTGGATCCATTTCCCCGCATACGCACATTCCTGACAAAGGGCTGCGGCATTATCACTATCTGTATTTATGTGACGATTGCGATTCTGCTGGTGGTTGCGGCAATTATTGGTGTTATTGAGACTGCGGGTCTTGTGGGGCTGGCGATAGCCCAGCCGTCGCAGCATTCGCTGACCGGTATTTTGCAGGCAATTCTCTTGATCATTGTGATTGCGACGCTTGTGGATATGGTTGCGTCGTATATCCGTGCAGGCCGTGTTCTTATCCGTCCGATTCTGATTGCAGGTATTACGACGATGGTGCGGAGGCTGCTGGTGAGCAATCTGACGTTTATTGATATTATCGGGACGACGATTATGATTCTTGGTCTGACGGTTGCGCTGATTTATGTGGGCCGTGATGAGCAGGAGATGATGGAGCATCTTAAGGAGCTGAAGAGCGCAGAGGATCAGTGATTCTCTTTTTTTGCGGATGCCAAAGTAAAAACTAATAAGGAACACGTGTCTAATATGTAAGATGCTTCGTCCCAGAAGGGAGAAGAATGAGGGGCCGTAGGGTAGCCTGGAATCCTAGGAGACTGGGGGTCTTCTGACTCGCGTTCAAATCGCGGCGGCCCCATTGTAATTTTTTTTTGTTTTGGAGTTGATTGTATGAGACTTGCGCCGGAATGCAGAGCATGTCTGCTCTCAAGGGTTGTTGCAGAGGCAGGGTATGCGGGAGCTGATGAGGATACTGTTGATAGAGTGCGGGAGTTGTGTACGCAACTGTACGATTCACGGGCAAGTGAGCCGATAGGGGCATCGGTTATTGCAGGAGCGGTGCACCGACGCTGTTATGAGATGATCGGGTCAGCTGATCCGTATAGTGAATTGAAGGTGCAGGATAATGCGGTTGCGATGAGAGTTGCAGAGGCCGTCGCGCCGATGCTTTCTGATGTGCATGATTATTTTGTTGCTGCAGTGATTGGGAATGCGATGGATTACGGGGTTGCAGGGCATGAGATCGCGAAGGATTTTACGAAGTATTTCCGTGAGATGTTTGAGCGCGGCCTTGCGCAGGATGATACGGAGAAAATTCTCGCGCTTGCGGACCGCGTGGTGTACTGTACTGACAACTGCGGCGAGGTGATTTTTGATCGGATGCTCTGCGAGGCTCTTAAGAGACGCGGGAGTCATGTGACGATTGTGGTGAAGGATCAGCCGATGCTGAATGATGTGACGATGAAGGAGGCAGAGGATCTGCGATTGTCTGAGGTTTGTGATGCGGCGCTGCATGCAGGCGGCGGTGCGCAACTTGGTCTGCATCCGGATATGTATCCACCGGAGGTTACTGACGCTATGCGAAATGCTACGCTGATTATTTCAAAGGGGCTTGCGAATTACGAAAGCCTGACCGAGTATGAGGGTCTGCCGCCGGTTGCATATCTGATGACGGTGAAGTGCGAGCCGGTCGCCCGGCATGTGGGGGCAAAGAAAGGCGATCTGATTGCGGTGCTGCGATAGAGTTTCACGAAAAAGTGTGATCCAACAAAATCCCATTGTATTCCCACAACAAACAAATCCATAAACCCATCATCCGCCTCAACAGAAATCACCACTTTTTTCACAAACATCCCTCAATAATCACGCAAAACATCATCAGAAGATACCATTATCATCTCACCCGACAACCAAACATCTATGAAATGCCCCGTCTGCGGACAGGATTGCATTCAATCATCTGATGATCTTTTGAAAACCTCTGCTCACCGGTTTGATGCATGCCAGTCCTGCCATGGCCTATCAAGAAACAAACAGATACCTCCGGAACCGGACCTGCCGCCTCCCCCCTGCCCGTTCTGCGGCAAGCGCCATATCGACGACGTTTTTTTCCACATCTGGCTTATTCTCACCGAAGAAAAAGTAATCCCTCCAGATGCTCCCTTGACGAGTGCGGGAGTTCCGCACCTGCATCCGTTCATGGTGCTCCGTTCACCACCGTACCTTCCCGAAAAATCAATGATCCTGCTCACCCATGCAGTCAATCGGGCCACTGCCGACCGACTCATGGAAGAAGTTCCCGAACTCCGCGGCATCGTCTGCGACCGCCACATCATACCGGGCCTCTCGGAAGGCATCTGCTCCCCAGTCTATCATACCCATGAGTGCATCATCGGATGCGACCTGCATGCGACCATCTTCTCCTCTCCCTCCGGAAACATCGTAGTGTACCAGCGCAGCAGCACCATGCACATTGAAATGCCGCGGCCCTTCAACCCCAAACTTCTCTCCCTCTCCCACATGATTGACCACAAAAACCCTGCGCTTGTCATCGACGGATGCTGCGGGGTTGGGACGCTTGGCATCGCCGCTGGCCTTGCAGGAATGCCTCACATCATCTTAAACGACCGGTGGTATGCAGCAGCATACTGGAGCGCAGTCAACATCGAAGTTAACCGCCGTCCCCTCGGACTCGATGAATGCGACTGGTCAACAGACTGGGATAACCTCAGCGCCAAAAAAATCCGCAGATGCCCAATCGAAATACTACAGGCATCAGGAGAAAATCTTCGCATCTCAGTGCTCCACGGCGACTTCCGCTGCCTCCCGAAAAAACTCTCCGACCTCTCAGCCTCCCTCTGCATATTCGACCCGTTTGAAAAGAATGATCACAAAAAACTCAGAAAAATCATGAATGAATGGGAACAAGAGACCGGGGGGCAGATATTCATCCCGTAAGTGGTTAAGATACTTTCATTACTACTGAACTGTAATATATACACAGTTTTTCCTGCACGCAAGGAACTTACGTTGCCGGAAAACTGGTGTTCATCCAGAACGGAAGGACACGGACTGCGGGAAGATTCGGATTTTATGGGGCCACCTCCCCAGGTGCCGGATCGGAGTGCAGATCTACCAATAAAAATGGTGAATCTCAAATGGATTTCAACTTATCCCTGAGAAGGGCAATCAAGACCGGTAAGGTCGTCTTAGGACAGAACAGCGTCGAAAAGATCATTGCAGACAACAAAGCAGAACTTGTTATCGTTGCACACAATGCACCGGAAAAAGTTCGCGCAATGCTTGCAGCAGCAGAGAACCTCCCGCTCTACGAATTTAGCGGCAGCTCCCGTCAGCTCGGCAAAGAGTGCGGTCGTGACCACATGATCAGCGTTCTTGCAATCGTCGAAGCAGGCGAATCCGACATTCTCAGCCTTAAGAGAGCATAAATATGAGCGAAATAACAATTTCCGAAGATGCGATGCGTATGATTGCACAGTTTGAAAACCTGACCGGTGCAGGTGCACGTGACTGTGTGGTTGACGACAAATTCGGTCGTATTCTCTTCGTCATCAACCCCGGAGAGATGGGCCTTGCAATCGGAAAGAAAGGTGCCAGCATCAAAAAGGCATCCGACGCTTTCGGCAAAAAGGTTGAAGTCGTTGAGTACAACGCAGACAAAGTTCAGTTCATTCGCAACTGCTTCCTGCCGGTGCAGGTCAGCACCGTCACCTTCGAGGATGATGAAGACGGCGAGATCGCATACGTTGAAGTCAACGACGAAGACCGCGGTCTTGCAATCGGAAAGGAAGGCAGAAACATCATCAAAGCAAAAAAACTCGCATTCCGCCAGTTTGACATCAACAATGTTGAGCTCAAACAGGATGAAGAAGAGAGCTTTGACGACGAAGACGAAGAGCAGTAAATAACTGCCCTTTCATTTCAGCAGCAGGCAGTGCCGAGCCGCACTGCCTGAGGCAACTACTTGATACTTTTTTCTCGTATGTGACCCCGCATTTTCTCCTGACGAATCAGAAGTATGCATGTGTTCCCCAGATATTTATTGATCAAAAACAATACTCATTACATCTATGCTTGAGATACTCACCACCATCCTTTCAGCGGCAATCACGCTGTTCATCATTCTTGATCCTCTGCTCTCGGTCTCAATGTTCATCAATCTCACCCGTGGACTTTCAAGAACCGAAATTCTCAAGCAGGCAGGTATCGCAACAGCAGTAGCAGGAGCGCTGATGTTTGCGTTCCTTGTCTTCAACGACGTAATCTTCTCCATACTCGGCATTGAACTTGAGAGTTTCAAAGTTGCCGGTGGTATCATCCTCTTCATTCTCGGTCTTCAGATTGTGCTGGGCCTTGAGATCGGCGGAAAGTCCGCACATGAGGAGCGTGCCGAGCAGGCAAAGGACGGTCAGCTCCCGGCCGGAGTCGTCCGCAAATCAATGGCAGGTGTCATTATCGGGACGCCCATTATGTGCGGTCCAGGAACCATCACGACCGTGATGATCCTCGGCTCCCAGAACGGAATTATTCTGACAGCTCTTGCGATCGCCCTCTCTCTCCTCTTCATCTGGCTGGTGCTTGCGTTCTCCTCAAAGATAACCGCAGTACTCGGGGAAACCGTTATCGTGATTCTTTCAAAGATCGTTGGTCTGCTCCTCACGGCAATTGCCGTTCACACCATCTGGACCGGTGTGGTCGGATTAATGCAGCTGAGCATGGCAGGGATGTGACACACGTGGTAGTGTTCCGGCCCGAACTTACTGAACTCATCGTCTTCGATCTGGAGGCATTCGTTCCCGGATGCGACCGCCGGAGAAAAACCGGTGCATCATTAGCGGTGAATCCGTACCGAAAGGATCACACTCTCTTAGGGGGCGTCGTCTACCGGGCACGCCCTCTCCTTGGCGAGGTGTCAGCTGATTACCAGCATCACTGGATATGGAGCGACGGGTCAGAGGAGGAGGTTGTCAAAAATCTCTATCACCACTTCACCGAGATCTGGAAGCCGCTTGCCGCAAAAAAACGCATCCACTGCGATCCGGTCGTGGCAGGCATCGGCATCTCAACATTTGACCTTCCCTTCCTCACGGCAAAGTGTCAGGAGTACGAGGTTGCCCCCCCTGAGGAGATCTATGAAACCATATGCAAACTGCGGGTCGTGGACCTCGCAACAGCAGGCATCGGATTTCTTCAGATTCCAAGGCCGGTCCTCTATCCTTGTACTCACAATGAACTTGCGAACAGACTCCTTGGCGAACGCGACCAGAAACCCACCGGAAAGATGGTCTGGGACATGGTGGATGAGAAGGATTATTCCAGTATCGAAAAACGGTGCGAAGAGGAGGTTCGGGAGATGGTTGCTCTTATGAAGGCAATGAAAAACGCCTGTCAGAATGATGAAAATATGAAACGCGAATAAAAAAAATTGTCTATACTTTTCTGAACGGCCGGATTTGTCCAAAAATAAGTAATTTTGATAAATCCCTAAAAATCGCCAATGGCGATTTTTTATTCGCGCTATTCGCGTTTCCAAATTACACTCAAAAAAAGATTGGGATTTGTGATGAAACAAACCAGAGAGAGCCGAATTATTTCTGCTCTTTTAAGATATTTTCCAGACGTTCCTCGAGGAAGTCAAGACCGCGGCGGACATCATCAAGATTCTTTCCGCCGGTTAAGATGATCTTGCCGGACGAGAACAGCAGTGCAACAATCTTCGGATCCTTAATGCGGTAGACAAGGCCCGGGAACTGTTCCGGCTCGTACTCAATAGCCTCAAGCGACAGCGTTGCAACCACGCGGTTCAGGTTGATGAACTTCCCGATATCGTACGAACAGACGATGTTCGTCACCGCGACCTTTGGCACATCAAGCGTTTTCACGCCTGCCTCTTTCAGAGACTTCAGAATGATCTCAAGACCGTCCTGAAGAGCCGACTCGTTTCTGATACCGGTAAGCACAACCTTGCCGGACGAAAAGATCAGCGATGCCATTCTCGGTTCATCAATACGGTAGACCGCACCCGGGAACCGTTTGGTATTGAGCTCGCACCCGTCAATTTTCTCGGCAATATCTGCCAGGTTAATCTCATCTGCGATTACGCCGGACGCAACGATATTTTCGATCTTCAGCGAATCGTATGTTTTCCCATCCATCTTTATTTATTACGAGAGATGCAAGCATAATACTTCGCGTCAGTCACGGACCGGGAACGCCCCTGCTGAGTGGAGTTTAATAACCCAGCACATCCCATAAATTATGGACAGTAATCATGAAAGAAACGCAGGACCTCCCACAGATTGGGGGAAATATTGGCGATTATGACGAAACGTACCGGACGTTTTCGATCGATGTGCCAAAACACTACAACTTCGCGTTTGACGTGGTCGACTCCTGGGCAAAGAGGGATCGCAACCATCTGGCAATGATCTGGGTGAACCAGGCAGGGATGGAGAAGAAGTTCACCTTCTGGGACATGATGATCCACTCAAACGAAGCAGCAAACATTCTGATGAAGTTCGGGATTCAGAAAGGAGACCGGGTTCTTCTGATGCTGCCGCGTGTTCCTGAGTGGTGGTTTTTGGTCCTCGGTATTATGAAACTCGGAGCGGTTTTCTGCCCGTCCCCCCACATGCTGACGGTGAAGGATATTGCGTACCGGACGAAGGTCGGCAACTTCAAGATGGTCATCACCGACAGCGAGAATATGGCGAAGGTTGATGAGGTTGCAGCAGAGTGCCCGCATCTCCAGCTCCGCATGATTGTGGATGACAACCCGGGCGAGCGTCTGCAGACGCCATGGATCGGCTACCAGAATGAGCTGCTCTATCCGGCTCCGGTCACAACCAGCCTGGTCAGCAGTGCTGGCCGCAGAATCCATGCAGCAGACCCGATGCTGATCTACTTCACCTCCGGCACTACGAAGGATCCGAAGATGGTGCTGCATGACTACGGCCACCCGCTCGGCCAGACTGTTACTGCCAAATTCTGGCATGATTTGACCGAGTATGATGTACACTTTACGGTCTCAGACACGGGATGGGCAAAGTGCGGCTGGGGTAAGATCTATGGTCAGTGGATCTGCGGAGCCTGTATTTTTGTCTACGACTACCGTGCGAAGTTCCATGCGACAGAGCTTCTGCCGCTTATTGAGCGCTACGGCATTACGTCGTTTTGTGCGCCGCCGACGATTTACCGGATGCTGATCATTGCGGATCTGAAGAAGTTCTCGTTCAAAGAGCTTCGGACCTGTACGAGTGCAGGCGAACCGTTAAACCCTGAGGTTATCCGCATCTGGAAGGAAGGAACGGGTCTTACTATCCGCGAGGGATATGGTCAGACTGAGACCTGCTGCTGTATTGCAACGATGCCCGGCATGGAAGTCAAGCAGGGCTCGATGGGTAAGCCGGTTCCGGGCTGGCACATGCAGCTACATGATGATGAGGGGGGGGAGGTTCCGCAAGGCGAGACCGGAAGAATTGCAATCTCGTTGAACCCGAGACCCGCAGGTCTGATCCGCGAGTATGTGGACAATCCTGAGGAGAATGCGTCGATGTTTGTGAACGGCTGGTACTACACCGGTGACAAGGCATATCTTGATGATGACGGCTACTTCTGGTTTGTCGGCAGGAATGATGATGTGATCAAGAGTTCAGGCTACCGGATCAGTCCGTTCGAGGTTGAGTCCACGCTTCTTGAACACCCGTCGGTGAAGGAGAGTGCTGTGGTCGGCAGCCCAGACTCTATCCGCGGTATGGTGATTAAGGCGTTCATTGTTCTGCACGAGGGGTACAAGCCCTCGGAAAAACTGGTGAAGGATATTCAGGATTATGTGAAACGAACAACCGCACCATACAAATATCCACGGCTGATCGAGTTTGTTCCTGAACTTCCAAAGACGATCTCCGGTAAGATCAAACGTGCTGAGCTGCGCAATCAGGAGATGAAGCGGTTCGAGGAAGAGAACGGCGACAGCTGATCTTTTTTGGCAGGGATAATGATTCCCTGCTGTTTTTTTTTGTGAACCCTTCGCGGAAGTTCACGCAAATTTTGTTGATGAGAGAAAACTTGTGCACTGGTAAGCGACACTGCATGGAAAAATAAAATAAAAAAAGATCAGAGTGTTCCTTTCGTACTCGGGACATCATCACGGCCCGGCACAACCGCAAGGCTCTCGCCTAAAGCAACACCAAACGCCTTAAAGATCGCCTCGCACTTGTGGTGATCATTCACGCCGGAAAAAATCACATGCGCAGTAATCCTCGCATTCATGCACAGACTGTAGAGGAAATGCTCGAACAAATCATTAGGAATACCGCCAGTGGAAATTCCCGTGAACGCACCATCCATCACCAGATAGCCGCGTCCGGAAACATCAATCGCAGCGGTCGCACGCGACTCATCCATTGGAATAATCGCATGCGAAAACCGCTTAATACCGCGACCCTCGCCGACCGACTGACTAATCGCTGTTCCAAGAACAATACCGATATCCTCAATCGTATGATGGGCATCCACAGCCAGATCGCCTTTTGCCGAAACCTTCAGGGAAAAACCGCCGTGGCGGGCAAACGCATTCAGCATATGATCCAAAAACGCAAGACCGGTATCAATCATAATCTCACCTGAAACATCAGGATCAAACATCAGATCAATTGCAGTCTCCTTCGTAACACGGGAAAACTCAGCTCTTCTTGTCATACATTCGCCTCCTTTAGCGCGTCCTGCAGGCTAATCTTACCGCTGTAAAGCGACGACCCAAGCACGCAGCCAAAAGCGCCGAAACTTTTCAGCGCCGAAACATCAGCAGTCGAACTAACCCCGCCGGCAACAACCACCGGAACAGACACCGCATCAATCAGAGCCTTCACCGGCTCTACCGCAATACCTGCCTGCAAACCCTCCACATCCACATTCGTGTACAAAAGAGAACCTGCACCAAGCTGCTCAAACAACTGTGCCCACTCGATATAGTCGCCAGCCGTCTCCTGCCAGCCGGACACCGCAATCTCACCGGCACGGGCATCAACGCCCGCCATAATCCGGTCAGACCCGAACTCCTTCGCAAGAGCCGAGATCGACTGCGGCTCCTTTGTCGCAAACGTACTTACAATAATCCGATCGACGCCTGCATCAAGCCAGCCGCGGGCATCCGCAATACTGCGGATGCCGCCGCCGACCTGCACAAACACATCAGTCTCAGAAACAACCTCACGGATAACCCGGGCATTTTCAAAAGACGCAGAAAACGCACCGTCAAGATTCACCACATGGAGATTTTTCGCTCCAAGACTGATCCATTTTTGTGCGTTCTCAAGAGGAGTGCCATACACAGTCGCCGTAGACCGCTCACCCTGCACCAGCTGAACGCACATGCCGCGCAGAACATCAACCGCAGGGAAAACTTCCATCTACCGCACCATCCTCGTAATATCAAGAACCAGAACATCGCGGGCGCCCGCATGCTTCAGCTGATTGATCAGCTGATACACACGCACATGCGGAACAACCGCATGCACAGCGACCGCACCGGAACCCGCAATATCCATAATCGTCGGACCACCGAGACCCGGAATTAAACTCCGCACATCATCAAGCCTGGACTTATCCACATTCAGCATCAGATAACACTGACCCTTTGCCGCAATCACGCTCTCAAACGCAAGAAGAATCTCCTCGATCTTCTCATGCTTTGTCGCGAGCGACTCATGATTCGCAATAACATTCGTCGTACTGCTGATGATCTCATCAACAATCCGAAGCTTATTGATCTCAAGAGTCGTCCCTGACGAGGTCAGATCCACAATCGCGTCCGCAACACCAAGCTGCGGAGCAGCTTCGCATGCACCGCTGACCTCAATCAGCGTCACATCAACGCCCGCGTCCGCAAAGTATCTCCGACAGATGCCGGGGAACTCGGTTGCAATGCGGAGACCTGAGAGGTCCTCAACTGACTGCACCGGAGACTTCTCCGGCACAGCCAGCACCAGCCGTGCGGACCCGAACTTCAGATCCAGCATAACCGAAACATCAGACCCGCGTTCGGCAACCATATCAACGCCGGTGATACCGATATCGGCAACACCCTTCGCCACATACTCAGGGATATCAATCGGCCTGACAAACAGCACCTCAATCTGCGGATCAACCGTCTTTGCGATCAGCTGCCGGGATGCACTCATCTGAATATGAATGCCGGACCTGTCCATCAGATCATTGATCGGCTCGGCGATCCGTCCCTTGTTCGGGATGGCAAGCCGGATTTTGGATGACGATGACATCGTTAGAAGGTCTTTAACTTACCGTCGATTACCAGGCGGGTGATATCGGTGATGTTCTCGAGGCGGTGGTTTACGATCTCCTCAACCTCGGCCTGATACTCCTTGAAGTCGTATCCGCGTTTGGTTATGCACTGCACGCTTGCAACAAGCGGGTAGTCGATCGGGTGGCCGATCTGGGAAAGCAGGCGGACGTACATCTCCTCGATACCCTCAACCTTCTGGCATGCCTCGCGGGCAACATCAGTTGCAAGCAGATTGTAGATCTTACCAATGTGGTTGATCGGGTTCTTACCGGAAGTTGCCTCCATCGACATCGGTCTGTTCGGAGTGATCAGACCATTGCAGCGGTTGCCGCGGCCGACGGATCCGTCGTCGCCCATTTCTGCAGAAGTACCGTTCACGGTCAGAAAGACAGACGTGCTCTTCTTTCTGATGATGTCTGCCGTGTTGATCTCGACCTTTACTTTCCGGTCGGTGTACTTTCTTGCAACTTTACCGAAGGACTCTTCCATCTTTGCCTTCATATCAACATAATCGGCGATGCCAGAGCAGTAACGGTCAACCATTGCTGCGGCAACCGTGATCGTGATCGTGTTGATCTCACGAAGACCCATCAGTTTGATGTCGTAGCCGAGCATCGGGTTCTTGGGGCGGAATTCGTTTGCGATGTACTCGTCAAGGCCGAGGATGATCTGCTCAACCTGCGAGAACGGTGCGTGACCGACACCAAAGGAGGTATCATTTGCACGCGGAACTGCGGTGTGGCCCTTCTTGGTGTTGAACACATCGCAGAGATCGGTTGAGCCTGAGCCCATGCGGCAGTCGACGATGACATCACGGTTCATGTCAAAGGTCGGAATCGTGGTGCTGAGATAGTCGCGTGCTGCTTCAACGGCAATTGCATCGGTTGCAAAGACCTTGTTGCCGAAGGTGCGGGTTGCTCTTCCAGTGAGGAGGAAGTAGATCGGTTTTACAATCTTTCCGCCGCCGAATGCAGGGGCTGATTCGCCTGCAACAACTTCTCCCTGATCGGTGTTGTGGTGCAGGACGCCGCCGTCGCATTCAGCCATATATTCCTTGCAGAGTGCGCGGGAAATTGCCTCTGCGACACCGTCTGCAAGGCTGTCCGGGTGACCGATACACTTGCGTTCGACGAGCTCGACTTTCTGTTTCTCAATAGGGGTCTGCGAGAGATGCTTGACGCTGATATTTCTCTTCACTTTTTAATCACTTCTCAATCATCTGATGTTTAAGTATAAAATAGTTATTTTCAAAAAATAGATTTTTTTGCTATATTGCAAACTTTGCCTATAAAGATTTTGTATTGGCAATACAGAGTGCGGAAATATAGTGAAACGTGTCTGAAAAAAGAAAAGAAAAAGGAGTTATTCTTTCTTGCATCCGAGGTGGTGGTCGATAAAGATCAGGGCTTCGGGAGACTTGCCCGCCTTCTCAAGCATGTCAACAATATCTCTTGCGGTCTCCTCCTCTTCCACCTGTTCGGTGACGAACCACTGAAGTTCTGCAGCTGCCGCGTAATCCTTCTCGGCAATGGCGGTCTCCATGATCTTGTTGATCATGGCGGTGACTTTGATCTCATGACCGTAGACCGCCTTGAAGATCTCATGCAGATCCTTTGCGGTTGTTGCAGGTTTTTCGATTGCGTCAAACTTCACGTCAATGCCTTTGCGGATCAGGTAGTCGTAGAACTTCGATGCATGGGTCATCTCTTCGCCTGCATGGGCACGGAGCCAAGCTGCCGCACCATTCCATTTCATCGCACTTGCATCAGCGGAGAGCTGCAGGTACAGGTATGCAGAGTACATCTCTGCATTAACCTGTTTGAGAATTGCATCATATACGCCGGATTTTTTTACTGCCATAGTTTTTCAGAGCTCCTGCCGGAATCAGGAATTCCGGTGTTCGGATAGTAGAATATATTTCATGAAATGGTATTAAAGTGCGGATGAGGGCAAAATGTATCTCTCGGGGAAAAGTTTCGTTCAAAAATGAGAAAGAACATTTTGTGGCATCAAAGATGTTAGATTTTTTCAGTGTGTTCCGTGGACGAATTAGATGCAATAAGGTAACATTCGTTTTTTTCCCTTCCTGTTTAAATAGATGTAAAGTTTTTTCGACGAACAGCCTTATTGCAGAGTCCTACTAACAAGTACATCCAATGGAATCCAGATCGCGCCTTGTTGCCATGCCGCTTGTGGTAACCCTGCTGATGCTTGTAGCGCCGCTGATCCATCCTTATATTGTCGGGGCAGTAGTAATTCTGCTGTCCATCATTCTCTATACGATTCATAAAACTCATTATCTTGCGATCTCGATCGCGGTCCTTGCACTGCTGTATGGTATCGGATTTATTCCGGTGACCGCATTTGTGGCCCCCATGATGATGATGGTCTGGGGCGAGTTCATTGCCAGGATTCTTAATAATCATCTACCTGACACCCTTGCCTTTACCGCGGGTTCAGTGCTTGGTATTGCAGCCACCATGATCTACTGCCAACAGCTTGACTGGCTTGTCGGCATCATTGCGGTTGTGGTGCTACTGATGCTTCGAAGTATCCTCACGAACCGCGATGATGCGTCGATGATAGGTCTTTTAGGCGTTGCAATGACGATTACGCTGTTCTTTGACCTGGACTTCACATACGATGCAACCATGCTTGCCCTGGCAGTCGCGGTCTGTGCCGGCTTTGCCTACTTTGCCTATCGGGCAAAGACCGTTGATGCGAGCGGCGTGTTTGCAGCAGTTTTATTCGGCATAATTTTGATCACCTTTGCAGGCGTGCCCTGGTTCCTTATCGTTATCAGCTTCTTTATTCTCGGATCCTTTTTCACCAAATACAGATATGCGGAAAAAGTGTTCCTTGGTGTTGAGCAGGGAAAGAGCGGACGCCGCGGCTACCTGAACGCATTTGCCAATGCCCTTGTAGGAGTTGCCGGCGCAATCCTCTTCGGTATCACCGGCAATGAAATATTTATCGCGCTGTTCCTCGGTTGCATTGCAACCGCTACCGCAGACACTCTTGCGAGCGAGATCGGTGTTACCGGCGGAACTCCTTATATGATCACCACGCTGAGGCCGGTGCCTGCCGGAACGAACGGCGGTGTTACGGTGCTTGGCGAGCTTGCGTGTCTGCTTGGCGCCACAATCATCTGCGGACTTGCGTTTCTGCTGGATGTTGCGCCATGGTATATCTGCGTGATCGGCATCATTGCCGGATTTGTCGGCACGAATGTTGACAGTCTGATTGGTGCACTCATCGAGAACAAGGGCGTCATCGGAAATTCCGGCACAAATTTGCTTGCAACCCTTTCCGGCGGCCTGTTTGCGATGGCGGCGTACTGGGTGGCTGTGACTGTGTCGGCCAGCTTTTTTTGATGAAACGCGAATAGCGCGAATCGCATGCCTTCGGCCTGCTCACCGCTTTACGGAATAAAAAAATCGCCAATGGCGATTTTTAAGGGATTACCAAAATTATTTTTTGGACACATCTATCCATTTAGAGATGCATAGATTTTTTTATTCGCGTTTTGAAATATTTGCCACCGCGCAACTCCCATTCTAATATTTTCTGCATCCATGGTCGACTCAGAAATACTATGCAAAGTGCAGGAAAACCCCACATTAAAATGGATGTGTGACTGATAAGTATGTGGAAGGGATACGGTGCAGATATCACTCAAACTTGAACTGAGCGACAAGCCGGGACAGCTTCTTGCTGCAATTAAACCGGTTTCCGACAGCGGGGCAAATATTATATCGATTATGCATCAGCGCGATGCCGCCGCAAGCGACGGCACACTGATTGTGGACATAGTGGTCTCTCTTCCACAGGGCCGCCTCGGCCAGCTGGAAGCTGCACTGCGGTCAAACGGCATTGAGATCATCCGCATCGGAACCGATCATCTGACCTGTACCAAGACATTTATTTTAATCGGCCACATTCTGCACACCGATTTAACGGATACTATCAATAGAATCGATAAAGCAAACGTTGCCGAAGTAACCGAGCTTCACATAGTGATGCCGGGAATTACGCAGCCGTCCACCGCGAAGCTGACGATTAAAGCCGCGGGTTCTGCAGAGATGGATCAGGCATGCAAGCTTCTGATGGAGATTGCCGAGGAGAAAGAACTCCTGATTATCGACGAAGAGGGAGGCCTCGCATGACACCGATGCGGATTGCTCTTCTCGGCCTCGGCTCTGTAGGGAAAGGCGTGGCAAAAGTTCTTGCAAACCCTGAGTACGGGTTTGTAATAACTGCTGCCGCTGACTCCAAAAGCGGCGTTGTTGCTCCGGCAGGCACGACCCTTGACATGTGCGAGGTTTTTGCCCGCAAAAATGCGACTGGCAGATGCGGAGACTCTGCATGGTCTGCGGAGAGAATTGTCCGCGAGGCTGAGTATGATATTTTAGTTGAGGTGTCGCCGACAAATGCCCAGACCGGTGAGCCTGCGCTCTCCAACATCCGCGCTGCACTGATGCGGGGCAAACATGTGGTGACCTCCAACAAGGGTCCGATCTCAATCGCATACCCTGAACTTTCGGCAACTGCAAAGGAACACAACGCAGGGCTGATGTTTGAAGGAACAGTTGCAGGAGCAGTCCCGATTATGAACGGTCTGCGCTGCGGTCTTGCCGGCAACCGCGTGAACGCACTGTTTGGTGTTTTGAATGGAACCTGCAACTACATTCTGACAAGAATGGAGGAGGAGGGTCTCACCTATCAGCAGGCTCTTGCGGAAGCAAGCGACCTGGGATACGCAGAAGCCGACCCGAGTGCGGATGTGAACGGAACTGATGCGGCGATCAAGCTCGTGATTCTTGCAAACACGATGCTTGGTATGAATGTGAAGCTGGATGATGTGATCCGCGTCGGTATCGACGGCATGACCGCCGATGCTTTGATGATGGCGGCAAAGACCGGTCACACGATCCGGCTTATTGCGTCCATTCATCCGGAGAAGCGGCTGCTGGAAGTGTCGCCGCGTCTGATTCACAAAGAGCATCCGCTTGTTGTTGACGGAACACTCAATGCGGTGACGGTGGACACCGAGCTTGCCGGACCCATCACGTTTATCGGCAGAGGGGCCGGTTCGGTTGAGACGGCAAGCGCTGTTCTCGCGGATCTGCTTGCGTTAAAGGAACGATATGACGGCAAGTGAGAAAAAATCCGGAGGAGTTTTAGGCAGACGCGGCCAGTTTTTGGCCGCCATGCGCCAGATGACATTTGAGTCCGGCCATTTTACGACAGCCGAGCTTGCGGACGCTGCAACAGTTCCACGCTCCACTGCTCAGGACTGGATCAACCGCCTGATCCGCGAGGGCTGCATTTTTACGAAGGAAGAGAAGCATGGCAGGCATCCGGCACGGTATGCTTCCCGAAGTGCAATGCCGTCAACGACATGCAACCGCATTTTTACGACCGCTGACGGCGACATGGTGGAGATTTTTCATGAGTGTCTGAGCAGCGGGTGTGCAGGGTTCTGTGAGTTTCATCACCGGCGTGCCGGTGGCGCTGCGCTTTCGGTGCGGCGAGATGGGATGCTGTTTCGCGAGCTTGCAAAAGTGGGGCCTGCTGTTGAGCCTGACTTAAGTTCCGCTGCGGTCGGCCTTGCCGGCGTCCGCCGCGAGGATGATATGGTCGTGCAGACGATCCGATCAGTTTACGGCGGCCCTGCCTACTCGCTGTCCTCGATGATGGGGCAGGCGAAAGGGGTGTGCGGTGTGTCGATCGCCTCAGCAGATGGAGTGGTGAGCGGCGAGGTGAAGACCAGGGCGCTGGTTCCGGTAACGGTCGGCATTGATGATACCGACCGGAAAGGATGCGGCGGTGCGACGTTTGCGCTGTCGCAGGCGTTGATGAAGTATCTCTCGGACGGCACTGAGGTTATCGGCATCCGGCATCAGGTGGCGGTGCTCTGTCAGGATATTGAGGAGAAAACTGCCGGAAACTCATGCAGTTTTCTCGAACTCGCGGTCCTTCCCGACGCGGTCGCAGGGCTCTCTGCGAAGATATGCAGATTTGTTGAAGAGGAGAGTGTTTCTGCAAACTGGGGCGTCGCTGTCGCGACCGGTATCGGCGTTCAGGCTGAGTTGCTCTCTCTTGGCGCTCGTGCCAGGTCCGAGCGGCTGACTCTTGATGAGGTCCTTGGAATTGCAAAAGAGTGCAATGTTCTGACTTTTGGCGGCAATGGAATTATCGGTGCGGTGGCAGCGGTGTCGCTTCGAACGCAGGAGCAGGAAGTACTGCTGGATCTTTCAAATCCTGTTTCTCTCAGCTAAACCTTTTTATCGGTTTGAGTGTAAAATATATTTTACATGAATAAAAAAATACTCGGTGTTCTGTTCGCAGCTGTGGCCCTGTGTCTGGTGGTTTTTGCCGCAGGATGCATCGGCACTGCGGATCAGACGGCAAAGGTCAATGATACGGTGAATGTTTTTTACACCCTGACGCTTGAGGACGGCATGGTGGCTGAGTCAAATGTTGGGAAAACTCCGCTGACGTTTGTTGTCGGTTCGGGCAGAGTGGTGAAAGGGTTTGACGACGCGATTCTCGGAATGAAACCTGGTGAGACGAAGACGGTTACTCTGACGCCTGATCTGGCATACGGCGAGTACAGCTACAACACGTATGCTGACGTTCCGATCTCAATGGCGGAAACCTACAACAACGGACCTATTGAGATTGGATCCACATTCCTGATGTACGATTACTCGACCGGTGCAATTCAGGTGGTACTGGGTGAGGTCGTGATCATTGACAATGAAAGCAACATGACCCGTGTCGTCATAAATGCCCCATATGCCGGAAAGACGCTGATCTTTGAGATCACTCTCGACTCGATCGGCACAAAAACCACATAATTTTTTTTATCTCTCATCTGGGTTTGCCTATTAATTCCTGCCATCCACAGAACCCGAAAAAATTAATTTTCGTGTGTACCGGTTTTCCATGGGCGGAGCTATAACGAACGTTAGTTGTCAATAAACGAACTTATGACCAAAGTCCCCCCTCTTCCGAAATTACTTAAACCCGCGCGACCCACAAAACCGGTATGTCTGTACAATGCGGCGACACGATCCGTGTCCACTATACGGGAAAACTCACCGACGGCACTCAGTTCGATTCTTCCGAGGGTCGCGACCCGCTCGAGTTCCATGTCGGCAGCGGCATGGTGATCCCTGGTTTTGACAACGGCGTGATCGGCATGGAGATCGGGGAGACCCGTGTTCTTGAGATTCCGGCAAAAGATGCCTACGGCGAAAAATCTGAAGATATGATGGTGGCAATTCCCCGCGAGGAGTTTGGGCCTGACTTCACCGCAAACGTTGGCGAACAACTCATGATTCAGCTCGGCGACGGCAACCAGATTCCGGTAACAATCTGCCAGATCGATGAGAACACCGTGACGCTTGACGCCAATCCTCATCTCGCAGGACAGGATCTGATCTTTACCGTAACGCTTGTTGAAGTCGTCGTCGACTAAATATCATCACTTTTCTTTTTTCATATCTTGCACAGAAGAGAAAGATGTTATACTGTTGGTCAAAGATATTTTCGTACGGAATATCTATGAAAAATATGTTTGCAAAAAAATTCGGCTTCGGCTTAATGCGCCTGCCGCTCAACAACCCTGACGACATGGCAGACATCGACATCAAAACTCTGCAGAACATGGTCGACTCCTTCATGAAGCAGGGCTTCTCCTACTTCGACACCGCCTATGTCTACACCGGGAGCGAAGAGGCAATCCGCGAGACACTCACAAAGCGCTATCCCCGTGACAGCTTCGCCCTTGCAAGCAAACTGCCAATCTTTGCCGTCTCTGCAGAGAGTGATCAGGAAAAAATTTTCAATGATCAGTTGCAGCGTGCCGGAGTCGACTACTTCGACGTTTACCTCCTCCACAATGTCACGATCGAGACCTATCAGTCCGCACAAAAATTTCACACCTTCGAGTTTTTAAAACAGCTAAAAGAACAGGGAAAGATCAAAACGCTCGGCATTTCATATCATGACAATGCCGAGCTGTTGGACGAAGTCCTCACCGCTCACCCTGAGATTGAGATAATTCTTTTGCAGATTAATTACCTTGACTGGGACAACGATACCATCCAGTCAGGAAAATGTTATGACGTTGCCCGCAAACACCAGCTCCCAATAATTATCATGGAACCGCTCAAGGGCGGGACCCTTGCCAATGTTCCAAAAGATGCCGAGAAACTTTTCAAACAGTACAACCCTGACGCGTCTCCTGCCTCATGGGCAATCCGGTATGCGGCAGGACTTGACGGTGTGGTCATGGTCCTCTCCGGCATGTCAACTATGGATCAGATGTTGGACAACACCGCATACATGCAAAATTTCACTCCCTTAAACGAGGAGGAGCACAAAATTATTGCACAGGCCGCAGAGATAATTTCCGCAAACATTGCTATTCCCTGCACAGCCTGCATGTACTGTGTGGGCACCTGTCCTGAAAATATTCCGATTCCCAAGTACTTTGATCTCTACAACAACAAGATGCAGACGATTGAGATGGCATATTATCCGCAGCAGCAGTACTATGATAATTACACCAAAACCCATGGCAAAGCATCTGACTGTGTGGAGTGCGGCGCATGCGAGGAACACTGCCCCCAGCATCTGAAGATCATTGATCTTTTGAAGGATGTCGCAAAAGAGTTTGAGGTTGCTTTGCCGAGTGAGTTAGCAGAGTAAAAAAATTATTTTTTCAATTCCTTTCCAACCGAAAATGCCTTTCCGAGGACAGGTCCCTGCCCCACATACAAAAATTTCGCATGATCGTACGAAATTGGCCGCATCGCCGCCACATCGATGTTATTTTTCTCATCAAGAATACTCTCATCAGCATGCACCGCAAGAATTTCTGCGATGAAGATTGAGTGCGTGCCAATCTCCTGCTGTGACACTACCCTGCACTCAAGGGACAGCGGGAACTCAGCAATTGTCGGCGCATGCACATGCTTTGCCGGCACAGGTGTGAGGCCGAGGTCAGCAAACTTGTCGGTCTTTCTGCCGCTCGTGATTCCGAAGTAATCCGCTTCACGCATCTGACTCTCTGACGGAATGTTCATCGTAAACTCTTTTCGCTCGCACAGCGCTGCATGGCTGTAGCGTCCGGGCCGGACTGCAATCATTATGTGCGGCGGGTCAGACACCGCAATGCCTGTCCACGACACCGCGAGGCCGTTTGGCTTATCCAAAGAGTCGTACGTGCAGACCACCGTCACCGGACAGGGCGGCAGAACCGCATAGGGAGCGAGCTCACGCTTCATGTAAGTATATTTTTGTGGAAAGGTAATATGTTAGTATGGATAAACACCTCTACCGCTCTGCATCCAACCGCTGGATTGCAGGTGTCTGCGGAGGCATCGCAGAGTTTACCGGAGTGCCGGCACTGCTCATCCGGCTGCTGTGGATCGGACTGAGTATCATTGCACTGCCGATCTCTCTACTGATTGGTATTCTGCTCTATATCGCAGCAATATTTCTTCTTCCAAGCAGCCCGGGCCGGGCTGTTCAGGATCCAAACGTGATTGACGCAGAGTTTGAGATAAAGGAGTGAGAGTTTGACGCATCCCCCAAAGGACCAGAATGATCTGACCGAGCCGCCGTTTTATCTGCCGCAGTTTGAAGCAGCATACCGCTACATCATCGACGAGTATGTGATTGCGCCCCGCGATATGGCGATCTTTATTCCCTGCGCTGTTAGAAAACCCTACAGCACAAGTCCAAGCCACAAACTGTTTCACAAAATGTTTCGTGAAGTATTTTCTGATCCCTCAGAGTATCATGTGGTGATATTTGGCACCTGCGGAACCGTTCCCTCAGAGCTTGAGCTGATGTACCCGTTTGCGCATTATCACTACATGCTTGGCAATGTAAAGGATCAGCGCATCAAGGATGATTTTCTGCGCATCGAGACGCGGCGTATTGTCGGGTATCTGGAAAAAACGCGGGACATCTACACCAAACGCATCGCTTACTGTATTGGAATATTCCGCGCTGCAATGGAGGCTGCGGTTGCCGAGACCGGAATTGCTGTTGAGATTTATCCGACGCGTCCGGTGATTGACAAGCTCTATGATGCGGACTGCCCGTTCCCTGAGGGAAGTCTGTCGATGCAGGAGTATCTTGATGAGTTTTCTTCCGCGCTTGCGGCGATGAGGGATGCGTGAAGATGGCGGTTCGCGAGGTTGCTGTTGTCAGGCTCGATGAGAAGAAGTCGAAGTTTTATGCGCATCTGTATGAGATAGACTCGGTTGAGGATGTTGCCGAAATCCGTGAGATGCATGACCGGCTCTACAAGAAGGCTGCTCACCACTGTTATGCGATGGTCTGCGGGAGTGCGAGCGACAGCCGTGCGGATGGTGAGGTGGGGTCTCCGGGCCGGGCGCTTGCCGAGGTGATGGAACGCAATAATCTTGGTTCGCATGTTTTAATGGTATCAAGAATTTTTGGCGGAATCAAGCTTGGTCCTGCGGGTGTTGCAAGAGCGTTTCGCGAGGCAGGGGCTGGCGCTGTTGCTGAGTACATGAAGACGCGAAAGCAGTTATAGCTCACAAGAGGATACTATAGTAGTATGGATAAGTTACGCGGCTGCCCGATGCAGAATGGAAAACAGTGTTCGGCGGGAGACTGCCAGTGGTGGAATGAGGAGTGGAAGGACTGCACGATGAATGTGGTGGTCCGCTATCTCCGTGCGCAGGATGTCCGTGCGACGTTTAATCATCCGGTTCCTGCTGAGTTTCTGGAAGGCAGCCGGAAGTAGGGATGCGACCGAAGATTCTTCTCACCAACGACGACGGCGTGAACTCGGGCGGTCTGTGGGCTGCATATGAGGCGATGTCAGCGTTTGCGGAGGTGACGGTGGTTGCTCCTGCGGTTCAGCAGAGTGCTGTCGGGAGATCTATTTCGATTTTTGAACCGCTGCGGATGAATGAGATGATGATCAACGGCAGGCATGCGTATTCGGTTGAAGGAAGGCCGACGGATGCCCTGCTGCTTGGTCTGTATGGTCTTGATCTGAAACCTGATCTTGTGGTGAGCGGTATAAATCTGGGAGAAAATATTTCGTATGAGTCGATCACAACATCAGGGACGGTTGGTGCTGCGATGGAGGCGGCTAATCAGGGGGTTCCTTCGATTGCATTTTCTCTGCAGATGAGTGATCAGGGAAATAAGTTCACGGACCCAAGGTGTCATCAAACAGATTTTTCTCAGGCGAAAGAGGTTGTGGGAAAAATTGTGCAGATGTTTCTTTCGACCGGTCTGCCTGCGGGGAGTCATCTGATCAATGTGAATATTCCGTCCTGTGCGATTGAAGGGTATGAGGTGACGACGCTTGGAACGAGACTGTTTGATACGTATGTGGAGAAACGGATTGATCCCCGCGGCAAGCCGTACTACTGGATCAACGGGGATGTTGTGTATATGCCTGAGCCGCACTCGGATGTGACGGCTCTGCGAAACAATCGCGTGTCAATTACGCCGCTTACGCTGGATAACACGGCGTTCTCTGCGTGCGGCGAGTTGCGCGAGATGCTTTTAGGGCAGAATTTTTAATTTTTTTTTGGTTTGATATGATTTGTATTTGTTCTGTTTCGCTCACGAAAAATATGTGGTACCACAAAA
The DNA here is from genome assembly GCF_032714495.1 of Methanorbis rubei. NCBI lineage: Archaea > Methanobacteriati > Methanobacteriota > Methanomicrobia > Methanomicrobiales > Methanocorpusculaceae > Methanorbis > Methanorbis rubei. Next base: position 318,455 of record NZ_JAWDKB010000001.1, read on the forward strand.
AATTAGTTGATTTTTCGGAAGAAAGGAACCGATTGAGTGGCAGATGAGCTGGATAAATATCTGAAACGCGAATAGTGCAAATAAAAAATCACCAATCCCCTTTTCTCACCACTCATCGATTTACATTTTCAGAAAAATAAAATTATTTCATGGTATCAAACAGTCATCTCACAAAGAAGACATCATCCATATCCACAGAATAAACACCGTCGCAGACACTATCGTCAGCGGGACTCCGATTCTGAAATACTGCCAGAAGGTCATCGTCTGACCGCGCTTCTCTGCATTCTGAATGATAATCACCGAACTTGCCGCACCAAGAATCGTCAGTCCTCCTGAGACCGTACTTCCCGCAGCAAGCGTCAGATACATTGACATGGGGGCTCCAGCCGCCTCCAGCACCGGAAGGACCAGCGCCACATACGGAACATTTGATACGAGCTGCGGCACCAAAAGGCTCACCACAAACAGCATCGGCATTGATGTTGTAAACGACTCAGGCAAAAACGACTGAATCACTCCCGTGTTCCAGACTGCAGCCATCAGAACAAACATCGACACAAAGAACACCAGCGTGCTCCAGTCAATACCCCGCACCAACTCGGCCCTTCTCTTTGAAAAGATAAGCAGCGGCAGAGCAGCAGCAGCGGCAATTGCCACCATCGGAAGCTCGTATCCAAGCATCGACGTAACCACCCGCAGACCGATCACAACAAACATCAGCACAAGTGACAGCTTCACCAGCCACTCCAGTTTCAGATCCTCAGGCTCCTTCGTATCAGGACCAACCTTCAGCAGAGCCTCCCCGTTTGGGAGCCGCCAGATCATCAGCCGGTAGAGAACATACAGGCTCACCATCGCCGGAACAAACAGATAGATGAAGAAATTCACAAACGAATCAGGGATTCCGCCTGACATTGCTATCAGCAGTACCTGCGGGTTTCCGATCGGCGTCATCACACTGCCGAACGTCACCGCTGCCGCAAGAGCCACCAGCATTCTTGTCACCGGAATATCAAAATGTCTGGCACAGTACAACGCCACCGGCGTTCCGATAATTGCCACCGTATCATTCATCAGAAACGCTGATGTTCCAGCCATCAGAAAAATAAACCACAACATCACCTGACGACGGGTTTTTGCCTTTGAGAACACCGAAACCGACGTCGTGTGCAAAAGTCCGGATCGCTCCATAGCAACCCCCAACACAAACACGCCGAACAAAAACACAATCAGCTGCACATTCACTGACGCAACTGCATCAGGAATACTGATAGATCCGGTCAAAAGTGCTGCAACAGCACCACCTGTCATCACTACCCAGATGGGGAGCCGGACTCTTCCCACCCGCCGAACCACAATCAGCACAAAGACAACTGCAAGGATTGCAACTGCAACCGGAAACATTCTCTCTTACTCGCGGGAAATACTCACCAGATCAATTGGTTTGTAATGCCCCCGGTACAAAGAACCGTCCGATGTATTCAGAACTCCGATAAATGAAACACGCATCCCTTCACCATACTCCGCAGGAACACCGGACATCGGGATATAGAGTGTACCGTCATCTCCAGAAATTGCCATTCCGCCTCCGAGAACCTCCACAGTTCCCGTAACAGAAAACTCCTCAGTCTTTGGCATGCTCACATACCACACGCAGAGCACACAGGCGACCACAAGAACTACACCGGCAATTGTATTCTTCCTTGACATAGTACCAAATCAGGATTTTATGAGAATTATCTCGATGCACGAGACATTTGACGGACCATTATCAGTTTCAATCCGATCAGTAGAGGTGGTTACACTCTGCTTGACCACATTCGGAAGAAACTGGCGGACCACAATCTCCGCCGTATCCACTGCACGAACAATGGCCTTGCCGCGTGCTTTTACAATCACCTCGGCATTGTCGGCGTTGAACTGCGTCACCACAGCAAGCACGTAGTTCATCACCGGCTTGTTTCCAATCAGGACTATATTATCCATCTTCTATGTATAATGTATAAGTTAATCAGATATATTTCATCGCTTCCCATTTTTCCGTTTTGGTATATCGAAAAAATTATGGGAATTATTTTGTTTCTTCCCGCATCTTTTTCAGAAATACTTCTTGGTATGGAGAAGTTCTGCATTCAGGACCGATGCACCCGCGGCTCCGCGGATGGTGTTGTGTCCCATTGCCACGAATCTGATACCGTCACGAACACGTCCGACAGAGACCGTCATGCCGTTGCCACGGTTTCTGTCGAGACGTGGCTGCGGGCGGTCTGCCTGCTCAAGGTACTGCACGGTTTTTGCCGGCTGGGTCGGAAGTCCGGAGAACGGCGGCTGCCATGACTTGAATGCCTCGATAACTTCCGCGGGAGTTGCCGCAAGATCAATCCAGACGTTGAGCGTGTGGCCGTCGATTACTGCGACGCGGTTACAGGATGCAGACACGCTAAACGGAGCGCCGGTAACTTTTGCGCCGTCAAATGTTCCGAGAATTTTGTTTGCTTCGCGTGCAATTTTTTCTTCTTCAGATCCGATGTACGGGATGACGTTGTCGTAAATGCTGAATGCCGGAACTCCGTCAAAGCCTGCTCCGGAAATTGCCTGAAGGGTTGCCACCTGAATGCTCTTGAACGGGAACTTCATGAGCGGGGCAAGTGCGGTTGCAAGCATAATTGTTGAACAATTCGGGTTGGTGACAATGAAACCCTCGCGGTTGTGATTTTTCCTCTGCAGATCAATCAGAGTTGCATGCTCAGGGTTGACTTCTGCGATCATGAGCGGGACGTCAGACGCCATCCGGTGAGAGCTTGCGTTGCTGAAAACACCAACACCCGCGTCTGCAATCTCAGACTCAAGTGTTGTTGCAATGTCTGCCGGAAGTGCGGAAAAGACAATGTCACAGTCCTTTACTGCGTCGACTGTTGTCGGTGACACGACGAGATCGTTTACTGAGTCAGGGAACGGAGAGTCAAGCCGCCAGTTGACCACTGAGCCGTAGATTTTTCCGGCTGACCGTTCCGATGCCGTCAGCGTTGTCAGGGAAAACCACGGATGGTCTGCCAGAAGCTGTACAAAGCGCTGACCGACCGCGCCTGTTGCTCCAAGAATACCAACATTAACCATGGAATATTCATTCGCTTTGCCGGATATTGATGCTTTGCTTACTCGTCCCCAAACACTCTCGTAATCTCTTCATCAGAGACTGCAATCTCCCATACTTCCCCGCTGTGCGCGAAGTACACGCATGCGGAAGGCGTCACAGAAAATAATTTCTCCACGGCAGCCGCATAGAGAAAAACCTGTCTTTGGTACTGTGCGAGAGTCTCTTTCTCCGCCGAACTCATCTTTCCTGATTTGTAGTCGATCACACGCAGACTGCCGTCCTGATATCTGACGAGCCGATCAATCACGCCGGTAAGCTGCTTTCCCATAATTTCTACGGAAAACGGCAGCTCGCAGAACTCCTCGGCTGCGTTCTGCATGATCTCTGAGTTCAGGAATTCTGCGTACGCCTCCCTGATCTGCTGTTCGGCAGCTGCATCAAGCCGGTGCTTTCTGCACAGCATTGATGCGTCCTGTCCCTGAAACACTGCATGCAGAACGATTCCATAGATGGTGTCTGGCGTTGCCTGCTCACTCATGCGAGCGTGATTCATTGCAGTTGCTGAGGCAGATCGCAGTCGCAGCCGCGGCTGCGGCGACTCGGTCTCTTCCCGCACCGCATATGAGTATCCCAAAGGAGCGGCAGGACAGCAGAGCGTGTTGATCTCATCAGCTGCCGATGCTGTTCCTGAAGTCACCGAAATTTCGATGATTGTTTCGTCAGAAAATATTGAGAATGACTGCGCATGCTCAGCTGGCAGCAAATATTCAGACAACCATTGTGCCCTGCTGTTTTTTTGCGGGAAACTTTTTCCTTTCACGTATGAAAGGATCAGATGATCCTTCGCCCGCGTCATCGCAACATAGAAGAGTCGTTTTCGTTCGGCAATCTCTTTTGCTCCCCTCGTCTCCTTCGTAAACATTCGCACGAATGTGTCCGCAGATTTTTCTCCGGCACCATGCATCCGCATCGAAAGTCCGATGCCAAGCGTTTTGTCAAGCACCAGTCCGGTTCCGGGAGAGGATGTGTTTTTGTCAAGGTTTGCGAGGATCACAACCGGAAACTCAAGACCCTTTGAAGCATGGACCGTCATAATGCGCACCGCATTTCCATCCGGCAAGTCGATTTGCGCCTCGCTTTCACTGATCTCTTCTTCAGCTCCGGTTGCAAGCATTCGTACAAACTCAGGAAGCGGCAGTGACCGCTTCCGAGTCTGTGCCCTGGCAAGTCCTGTCAGCTTCTCAAGATTTGCAAGGATGAACTTTCCTCCGGGCATTCCTCCATACACCGCATACATTCCTGCTTCACGAAGAACCCGCCGCAGAAATTCCGGTACCGCCTCCCGCATCGAAAAGTTCTGCCATCTGCGAATCTGTGTCATTGCCCTGGCAATTCTTGATTCAGGATGCTCCTTTGCATGCCTGATTACCCTGCCGTAGTAGCTGCCGCCGCCGGTAATACAGAGATCTGCATCCGAGATGCCGAAGTACGGCGAGCGCAGCACTCCGTAGAGTGCAATGTCATCACCCATTCCGGTAATCACCGACAAAAGCAGCATCATGTCGACTACCTCCTGTGACCCGTAAAATCCCTGACTCTTGTAGATGCTGTAAGGAACTCCCGTCTCCCGCAGGGCATGCTCGATCAGTGCCTGGGTGTTTCGCGTCTCAAGAAGAATCGCCATATCCCCAAACTGTGCAGGCCGAAGGCCGCACCCGTCGCGGACCATGACGCCTGACGCAACTATCTCTTGGATTTTTGCCGCGATCATTCGTGCTTCAAGAAGTGCAGAGGGTGCTGAGTCGTCAGGAATGGTTTCAAGAATCTGTACCGTTCCTGTGTCGCAGACGCGCGGAGGAGATACAGAAATCGGATCATACCCGACATCCCATGCCTCGGCTGAGTTTGCAAACAGTTTTGCAAACAGATAGTTCACGACACCGAGAATTTCCTTTGTGCTGCGGAAGCTCACGTCGAGTGCGACCGGATCGGTTTTGCAGGAGACGGCAACTCTCTCCTGCATCGCGTTCACCTCGCAGATGTCTGCGTTGCGGAATGCATAGATCGACTGCTTCGGATCCCCGACCAGAAATATCGCGTCATTGGACGGGTCAAGTGCTCCGACAATCCGCCAGATAATTGCAGACTGCGCAGGATCAGTATCCTGCACCTCGTCCACCAGAATGTACGAAAATCTCTTTCTCAGTACTTTTTGCACCTGATCTTTTTCGGTGAGGTTGCCTGCAAGCCGGATAAGATCCTCAAAGTCAAGAGCATTTCTCTGTTGCTTTTCTCGCTGATACCTTGCATGTACCTCGCGTGTGATGCGGCCGAGGGCAGCGATGACGTTCACGCTTTCTTCGGTGAACGGATCTTCCTCGCTTGGAAGATATGACCAGCCGCTTGGAAAACTGTCGCAGGATTTTTTCAGAGTCGCAAATGACTCGCGGAACCTGATGAGATCCTCGCCGAACACTCCTTTGCTGCCGAGAGTTTTTCCGGTCTTTGTTCCGTTCGCTGCTTTGAGTGCCGCGACCGCAGCACAAAACTCTTCTTCGTCTGCCTCGCACAAAATTTCAAGAGACTGCCGGACCGCTCTCAGATATTTTCCGCCGGTGTCATCAACTCTGCTGTAGAGTTCCGCAAACACTTTCAGTTCACTGATAGATTTTTTTGTGGAAGGATCAGCGAAGAAAATTTTCTGATGCTCGCGGACTGCGTCTGTCATCAACTGCCGCCAGCGTGTGATGCAGAATTTTTTTTCTTCCGCATTTGTCGGGAAGAATTTTTCAAATTCTGTGTACTGCGGCAGAAGTTCTGCGACAATTTTTTCCAGAGACGAAACATCCGCAAACAAGAATGATGCATCCTCATACAAAAATTCAGGCGGCCGCATCAGAACATTTCTGATGGAAATTGTTGTCAGCACCTGCTTTTCCATCTCATCAAGAATCTCAAACCCGGGGTCGATGCCTGCGTCAAGAGCGAACTCTCTCAGAATCGCGGCACAAAATCCATGGAAGGTGGTAATTGCTGCGCGGAAAAATTCGTCAAGAATTTCTGTCCAGAACAAATACTCGTCCGCAGTCTCCGCGGCCTCTGCAAGTCCGCGGATGTCGGCCTCAATCCTCTCCCGCATCTCTGCTGCGGCTTTCTCGGTAAATGTCAGCGCCAGAATATCCGAGACACTTGCCGAGCCTGTTTTCTCCCGAAGATAGGAGAGCAGCATCTGATAGCGTCTGCTCAAAAGAAATGTCTTGCCGGTTCCTGCTCCCGCAGTCACGCAGAGACTTTTTCCCATAGAGAGGGCTTCTCTCTGCCGCTCTGTTAACTCCACCATTTACTCATCGCCTCCGGCAAGTGATCTGAGTTGACCGAATCTGCAGATGAATCTCTCCTTGCAGGAAGAACAGCCTGTCTTGTTGTAAACAGGGGCACAGACTCCTTCCCGCATGCCTTTCCGGTATGCCGCGGCGAACTCAAGCGCGAGAGAGACAAAGCAGTCGTCCGAGTCCTGCGTGGGATATGTTTCCGCAACAGTTTTCGTGGATATCTGGTAGTAGCTGCCGCCTGACTGCTTCAGATCAGGTCTGAGATGGTTGATTGCCGCAAGGTAGAGTGGAAGCTGAAGGGATTTTCCTGCTTTGATCTCGGCAGCAGTTTTCACGCTGCCGGTCTTGTAGTCGGTCACCGAAAATTCATTTTCCCTCAGTCTTATTCGGTCGATTCGTCCTTCCAGCCTGAGTTCATCTCCGTCCGAAAGCGGGATACCGGACGTATCAGCCATCGAGAAGGAAAACTCAAGCATCTCTTTTGGTGTAATCGATCCAGCCTTCGCGGCTGCAATTTCTCTGTCGATAACTTCAACGAGCCTCCCCGGGTAATCGGGAGTTCCAATATACCTATCCCTGAGACTCTGCCATCTCGGGGTTGCAAGGCCAACTCGGTCAAACTCTTCTGCGGCAATCCTCAACAAATCCGCGACCGCTGAGTCGCGGTTTATCTCGCTTGGTGGAAAAAACTCTGACTCTGCTATCATTCGGTACATGGTTTTGTGGATGACAACGCCAAGCTCAGGCAGTTCATCACTCTCAGGGTTGGGATGAGCGAGAAGCCGCAGATGCAGCTCGGTGTACCAGCGAAACGGACATGCAGCATACCGCTCAAGTTCGGTTACCGAAAAGCAGGCCGAGTTTCCATACTGATCCCTGAAGCTTTCATCAGCAAACACTGCATCGTACTCTGTTGCCGGAGCTCCCGCGCGTTTGATAACTTCGATCTCGGTCCTTCGTGCAGCGTCCAGAAGATCCGGCAGCCGACTTGTGTTTAGATCATTCTCCCAGGAGTTTTTCGCCATCAGCTCTCCTGCGTGCGCTGCAAGCCATGCGCTCGAGTGCCGAGTCTCGCCTGCTTCCCATGCGGTGTCTGGCAGATCAAACATCTTCAGCCATGCGGACGGGATTTTTGCCTTGCCCTCATCTGTTATCGGGGCTGACAAGTAGAGCGACTTCTCTGCCGCAAGCAGTACTGACAAAAATGCGTACCGTTCTTCCTTCAGTGTTTCTTCATAGGTCTGCGTCTTTGCCTCGAGAGTCTCGGCTGTTGTTAGAAACGGCAGCCTTGGATGAACGCGGGGAAGAACGTCTGCGGTGAGTCCTGCAAGAAACACATGCGGAATTTTCTGGTGAACGATCTCACGAAATCCGAAGATTTTCACGGTGTCCGCGGTTTCGTACGGTGATATTGGGCTGCTCTGTGCTGACTTGACAAAGGAGAAGAGCATCGAGTAAAATTTTCCTGCAGAAATTTTTTCATTCGCAAGCAGTGTTTCTGCCGCATCGATCGCCTGAAGAACTTCTTCAAAACTTTTTACCGCGGACGCGTCCGCAGCTGATCCATTTCTTCCCGGGAACTCAAGGCGGTCGAGCAGTTTTCTCAGTTCAGTGATGAACTCTTCTGCAGTTTTTTTTCCATCGCTCAAAGGAGAGAGAAGAGCAAAAATTCTCTCAAGTTTTTTTTCGACCGCATCAACTCTGGCAGCCTTTGCCGCAAGTTCTGACTTTTCCGGCGCAGGAGTGTCTGCATCCTCTATTTTACTGCACAGCCGCTCCTTCAATCTCTTCGGATACTTCTGCCACTGCTGTTTTCCTCCGGTGATCTCTGCGGCCTGAGAGAGCCACAACAGATCGCGGGAGGAGACTGCGTTTTCCTTCCAGGAAAAATGCGGATAAGAGAACAGGATCGTCATGTCTTCTGTTGCATAATTTCCTACCACCGTCTTTAGCAGGGAAAACACTGCGGCTACTGCGGGCGAACGAAACAGTGGATTACCGATCGAGCTCTCAAACTTCAGCGTACTGTCCTTCGCAAAAAAATCCGGGAACAGTTCTCCGGCAAGCTCGGCATACAACGGAACTTCAGGCGTGAGGACTGCAATGTCTCCCGGGCTTGTTCCCGCTTCAATCAGGCGGCATATTTCTTCTGCGATTGCGGATAGTTCCGCAGTTCTGTCGGCAAACACACCGATCTTTTGTATCGGGATGTTTGGAGAGAGGGAAAGCTTCTGAAAAATTGTTTCTGCGAGACTGTCGTGCTCAATCTCTTCAGAGTCTTGTAGCGGAGAAAATATTTTGTTGTTCTCTGCGTAGGGAACAAACTCGATTACTTCGTCCGCGCGCATGCGTACTGCGTCCAGAAGATCTGCCTCCAGCTCTTTTGGTGCGTAATGCCCGCACAGCACTGCGAACTTTATCAAAAATCTGCCGTCGCGTACTGCGTCTGCTGCGAGATGCAGGGTCCGGACTGCGTCCGCGGTCTGTTCTCTTTCCGAGAATGCATCGTACTCCTCAAAGATCGAGGCGATTGCTGCAAGCTTTTCATTCCCTGTTGGCAGTTGCGCGCGCCGATAGCGAAGGGTGTTGTAGAGGGTGACGAGATTTTCAATCGCTGCTGCTCCGGGATTTTTCTCAGGAAAAATGCTGAGCATCGATTGGTTTCTCCCGACAATTTCTGAAAAGATCATATTCTGTTCAATGGGTGAGAGAATTCTGATGTTCGGGAAGGCTGTGGTTACCACTGTTTTTGCAAAATCTGCAATTGTTGTGATGCGGGATGGTATGCAAAATCCGTTTTCTTCACGGCTTCGTCTTCGTATCGTCTCGGCAAGCCTGTTTACCGGTAAAATCATCCATGCATTTGTCGGGTCTGCCTTTTGTTCACGAAAATATTTCGCGAAAAAATCATCAGGTATGGTTTTTGGCAAACCGTAGCGAGTCAAGGCAGACATTGATGATTTAGTTGGACGGCAGAATACCATAAACATGATCCAATTGAAAATATGGGGGGCTCACTACTGTTTCATCTGATTTACGCGGCCTTTGAAGCAAATGAGTTGTGTTGTGCAGGATTTGTATACCCTACTGCCGCTGATCCAATAAGTTGATAAGGTAATACGTTGAGAATACTTATGTTAGGCGGGGAAGAAGGGGAGTTCTATCTCATGCCTACAAAGTTTTGATTATGCTTTTTTGTTGAATTGCGCCTTATGCATTCATTTTGTGCAAATGATCACTCATGCCGCATGTGAAAATTGCGCCTGAATAAAAATATTTGATTGGGCAAAATGCCTCACGGCATCTTCTTGATCTCTTTTGCAATCTCCTGACCGAGCTTGAAAAATTTCTCTTTATCTGCCGAATCTGGTCGATAGGTGAACTCTACCGGCTCATGCCAGATTTGAATGCCTGCTTTTTCCAAAAGCTCGGTGATGACTTTTGGCGCGCCGCCTTTGCCGCCGTTTGATCCAAACGCAAACCCGATTTTTTTCTGAGTCTGTTTGCCTGGTCTGATCCCCATCAGATAGTAGAGGAATCCGGCAACCGTGGGCAGCGGATAATCCTCAAGAGTCGGGGAGCCGACAATGACTGCCTTTGAATCAAGAATGTCGCGGACCACATCAGATCGGTGAACTCCCTCATACCGTCCGTCCTTTAAGAGATCGAATTTGACTTCAACGCCTTCGGTGATTGCTCCTTCGGCGATGTACTGGGCCGCAGTGCCGGTCGAGTAGTGCATTGTGTCATACACGATGGTGATCTTATTTTTGGCAACACCGTTCGCCCAGTTGACGTAGGCGTTGATGATGTCTGCTGCATGGCTTCTCCAGATAATTCCGTGAGACGGCGCAATCATCTCGATCGGCACACCAAGCTCGGTAACCTCACCAAGTTTCTTGAGAACTTTTGGAGAGAGTGGAACGATCAGGTTTGCGACAAACTTTGCCGCATGCTCCATCGCAATGTCAATGCCGAGCTCATCATCGAAGCGTTCGCTGGATGCAACATGCTGGCCGAACGCATCGTTCGGGAAGAGAATTTTGTCCTCGCCAAGGTAGGTGAACATCGAGTCAGGCCAGTGGAGGAACGGAGCTTCAAGGAAGGTCAGGGTTTTGCCGTTGCCGAGAGAAAGGTTTTCCAGATTTTTAATGGTGTGAATGTTCCATGCACTGGTGTCGTAGTGGCGCGCGAATCCTTTTTTCGCGATCTCGGTCATGTAGATCGGAACGTTCGGGAGTTTTTTGGTAAAGAGCGGGAGGGAACCTGAGTGATCGACTTCGATATGGTTTGCCACGATGTAATCGATTTTTTCCAGCGGCAGGACAGATTCAATTCGTTCGATGAGCTGCCACTCATGGCCGGGATAGGTTCCGTCAATCAGTGCGACTTTTTCTCCGATAACGAGGTATGCGTTGTAGGTTGTTCCCGGAAGAGTGTAGCCGTGGTAATCACGAAGGTTCCAGTCAATAGCCCCTACCCAGTAGACGCCGTCTTTGATTTTTACTGCTTGCAACATGGTAATAGTTCCAATTTTCCGGAGTCCGACAAAACAATCCTGTCAGAATCTCCGGTGATTTGCTACATATTCGTTTTTGGTATTTAATAGGGGTGAGATTGCGGCATTTTTATTGAGGTGTATTTTGCGAGTGAAATTCTGATTTTCGTCAGTATATTTCTCGGTTTTTAAAATTTATCAATTGAATTTATCCAATGTCGTGATGAAACTTCGTTGCCCGTTCTGCCCCAATATAAGACTGTCCCCGATGAACAAATATTTCAACTTCCGGTCTCATAGTAACAGAGTACCACAGAAACGAGGATAGAAAAAAATGGGATTTTTACAAAGTGTTGATAATGCCGTAGGCGGAGTTATTTCTCCGTTTACTCGTGTAATGTTTGGCGAAGCACTGGTCGGTGAGGGTGCTGAAGTGGCACACATTGATCTGGTGATGGGGCCGAAAGGAAGTTCTGTAGAGCACGCATTTGTCAGTGCGCTTGCATCCCCGCAGAAAGGCCACACCCCGCTCCTTGCGGTTGTTACTCCGAACCTTCCGCCAAAACCATCAACTTTGATGGTGAACAAAGTCACCATCAAAAATGCAAGCCAGGCAGTCATGATGTTCGGTCCCGCCCAGCACGCGGTTGCGATGGCTGTCATGGACTCGGTTGAAGAAGGCGTGATCCCCAAAGACAAGGCAGAAGATCTGCTGCTCATCGTCTCCGTCTTCATCGAGTGGGACGCTGTTGACAAAAAGAAAGTTCATGACTGGAACTATGAGGCAACTAAACTTGCCATCAAACGTGCGGTCACCGGAGAACCGAAAATCGATGAAATTCTTGCCAAGAAAAACTCGGCAGTTCATCCATTTAATTAATTTTTTCTTTTTTTCATCCTTTGCAGAGTTCCGAAACTTCTTATCTCTCTGCGGCATATTATATTCCCAATTAGGTTTTTTGGGTTTTCCAAAACCACCGATGTGTTATGCCAGAATCCGACATTTCCCAACCTCTCAAATTATTTTCCAGTGATGGAACCGTCACTGCGATCAGGAGTACGGTACGAAATAATATTCTCTTTCTCATCAGGGATGAAGGAGAAGTATCTTTCTCCCGGATTATGGAGTATACCTCTCTTTCCAAGTCCACGGTCTCTGTTCACGTGAACTCTCTGATTGATGCTGGCCTCATCGCCTCTCACGCAGTTCCGGGCGATGCACGAAAAAAGACCTACTATCTCACGTCATCGCACCTCGCTGACATCGAACCATGCCGGCAGACCGGCAACAATGAGTTCCGGGAACTGATCCGCCAGTGTTACATCAAATACGATAATGTGGACTACCGCCAGATAATTCCGCATATCATTCAGGTGGCTCTCATCGAAGCAGGCATCAGAATCGATCCGATCATGATCCGCGGCGGCGAGATGCTGGGCGAGTCGGTGTCGATGTATCTTGTTGGCAACACGCTTGAAAAAACCCTTGACAACATCGTCAAATTCTGGGCAAGGTATGGCCTTGGCGAGATGCGGATTCGTTCCATGTCCCCGCTTCGGCTTGAGATCTACAAATGCTACGAGTGCATGGTGCTTCCGAAAGTTGAGCGCGCTTGCTGTGTTATTTCGCGCGGTATTCTCACCGCAGTGCTGTCAGCCCATTTCGGCAAGCAGCCGGTAACGGTGGAAGAGATCGAGTGCATGGCTCAGGGATACCCTGCCTGCTGTTTTGAAGTAACGCTGCCGGATTCTGTTGTGATTTCTTGAAAAATAGGTGTTACGCGGTTGTGAGTCTGCGACATGCGATTTTGTTTGGAGCAACCACGGAATGCACGGAAATTTCACGGAGCTTCACGGAAAAATAAAAATGCACGGAGAACGCCTGCGGCGCCGGAATGCACAGAAAAACTAAGGGTATGAGTATATGTGTCTGTTATCATTTGGAGATGCCAACCTCCTTATGTTTTCCGTGCATTCCGGCGCCGCAGGCGTTCTCCGTGCATTTTTATTTTCCGTGAAGCTCCGTGAAATTTCCGTGCATTCCGTGGTTACCTCAAGCGAGACCAAGGACAAATAAAACTCATCACCGCGTAACTCTTATCAAAAAAAATTAATTTTTCTTTCCGCTTTTCTTCGCAGATTTCTTCTCAGGTTTTGCCGCAGGTTTTCTGATCACAAGGAAGTAGACAACTCCTGCGATGATGATAACACAGATAACTCCTCCGGCAATGAGAAGTCCGGTGTTGTCAGACTCGACAGGAACCTCTGTATCAACGAGCGTTATCAGAATACCTTTGGAGGAGCTATCCGGCATAATCCATCCGACCAGTGCAGCCTTTCCGGTCGAAACGGATGCTGCATCATTGAATGTCGAGGTCTTTCCATTCTGGGATATTTTCTGAAGCTCTGTGATTGCGCCGCCAAGCGACAGCGTTAGCCAGACCGGATCATCATATCCGTCCATTCCTGCGGCAAGGTATCCGTCACCAAGCTGCACGACCGCGTAGGGAACATAACAGCCGGGAAGTTCATTGATCCAGGCAACAGAGAGATCTGCTTTCACATGCGCTGCCCAGCCAAGCCCTGATGCCCATGTGACACCGAACGGAGGATTGGATCCGACAACAAGGTAGCCGCCGTCATGTGCTCTCGTAATATCATATCCGCATGCGCCTTCGCCGTACAGGAGATCAGCACTACCGGTTCGAACAACTCCCTCGCTCTGGATGATGCCGCCCTTCACCTTTGCAATCCAGGCATACATACTCTCTTCAGTGAGATATGCTGTCGTTCCTCCGGTGAGAACCAGCGTTCCGTCATCCTCAAGAAGCATCGCGAGCGGAATCATGGGTGAGGTCTCGTTGCCAAGACGGATCTGATCATTGCCCGGCGCACCGTTTGAGAGCAGGAAGCTCTGAGTGAATCCGGTGTTGGTTTCCCAGAACCATCCGGCAAAGTAGATTTTTCCGCCTGAAACCGCAATGTCGCCTGCGCCGGTATCTGCAAGCGGCGACTCCCAGACAACATTTCCTTTACTGTCAACTCTGACAATTGTTGTGTTGCCGCCGAAGGTGTAGCCTTCCTCAGGAGAGCCGTCAACCGTTCTGGTTATGGTAGTAAGAACGCATCCTCCGTCATCCAGAGCAACAACTGACCTGACACTCTCTCCCGTGAGATAGCTCCGCCAGATCTCCTTACCTGCATTATCGGTCTTCAGAAGCACTGCTCCTGAGCTGTTGGTCATCCCGAGGAAAAATCCTCCTCCACTTATCGGAGCAACAGCATCTGCATTGATGTAGGTTCCGTCCAGCTGATAGGTCACGTTGAGATCCTCAACGATGCTTGCGGAGGCTCCCCCGCAGCATACGACCGCCATCAGCATCAGAACAAAAAATGCCTTTACGTATTTGATCATGTATAGTATCTTTTACGTTAGGGTATTAGTATCTTTGTGGAGTGTCGGGCGTCGCATGTTTAATCGTGAGTCGCCCACGGAAAAACGGAACACACTGAATGCCACAGAAAAAAACATCACGGAGTAGACGTGAACATCATGGAATTCGATAATAATTCATTTTTGTGATGTTCACGTCTGCTCCGTGATGTTTTTTTCCGCGTGTTCCGCTTTTCCGTGGGCTGCTCAAAATGAAAGATGTAAAAACGTTGAGACGACCTCTTTAATGATTTCAGAGAACAAACTTATACCCGCGTGAAGGCAGAATTCGATGGCACCAAGGTTGAGGCACCTCAGGAGGCCGCAGTCTTTTATGAGCAGAGCGGCTACGGCCGCATAGAAAAGACCGGAAAACTCAGGCTTGCCGTAGAGGAAGCCCTCTACCTTATTGCGCGCGGAAAAATTGAGATCGACGGCTGGTCATTTGATCATCTCCTCTCAGTAAACGCTGCCACCCCCGGATTTCTCCGAAGTTTCATCGTCTACCGCGACATCCGCGAGCGCGGCTACGTGGTCACTACCGGGCCGCAGGACTACCGCATCTTTCCCCGCGGACAGCGCCCCGGGCACGGCCAGTCAAAATATCTGCTGCGGGTACTTTCCGAACGCGACATGATCGATCTCTCGATCGTGCTGCGCGAGGCGCAGACCGCATCAAACATGCGAAAACAGTTCCTTCTCGCAGTCGTTGACGACGAGCATGAACTAACCTACTATGAGATCAGAATCAGCAAACCAACAACAAAAGAGGAGTCATTCTGTCGCGTGGAAGATCTTCCAATCTCGCACGCAATTTTTGCAGGTGCGCCCGCCTATGTTGTTGAGGACGGCTCAGGAATTACCGAGACGCTGAAAAAATTCTGGTGCGGAACAATGCTTGATGCATCGCGCCTGTTCCTCGCACCGGTCGAAGTCTGCTGGCTGCTGGAGATCGGAAAACTTTCCCTGTCTCCTGAGATGACCGCAAGCGAATACGCAAACCATGCCGCGGCATATGATCCTGAGTTCACCGACAAAATGATCGTCTACCGACATCTTCGAAGCATCGGCTACTCACCAAGGACCGGCTACAAGTACGGTCATCACTTCCGCGTCTACACTGAGGAAGGCAAACACTCAGAAATGCTGGTGCATGCATGCCCGCACGACCTTACCATGCCGATGAGCCTCATCTCTCGCTCGGTCCGCCTCGCCCACAGTGTGAAAAAGAAGATGCTCTTCGCAGTCATTGACGACGCTGATATGGTCTTCATCGAATTCGCCCGTATGAAATTATAACATAAAACAATTGTGAGATTTATGGCAGAACAGATTAACCCCTGGTCAAGTACACCCAAAATGGATATCAACCGACTGATTGCCGACTTCGGTATTGAACCGTTTGCACCGGTAAAAGAAAAAATCAATAACCAACCGGTCTTTATCCGCCGCGACATCGTTGCAGGCCACCGTGGTTACGACGCAGTTGCTGACGCAATGGCAGAGAAAAAACCGTTTCATGTGCTGACCGGTTTTATGCCGAGCGGCCATCCGCACTTCGGCCACCTGATGGTGATGAAGGAGGTCGTCTGGCACATTCAGCAGGGCGGCAGGGGATTTATCTCCATGGCAGACCGCGAGGCACACGCTGTTCGCGGTCTCTCATGGGATGTCTGTGACAAATACGCCCGCGAGTACATGGAATGCCTGTATGCGCTCGGGTTTGAAGGCGAAATATACTCTCAGCGCCGCAATAATCAACTCAAGGATCTCGCGTTTGAAGCTGCAACAAAGATCAACTTCTCAGAACTTTCGGCGATCTATGGCTTTGGGCCGGAGACCGAGCTCGCGCACGCCGTCAGCGTGTCGATGCAGGTTGCAGACATTCTCTATCCGCAGCTGGTTGCAGGAGTTGCGCCAACCGTTGTTCCGGTTGGCATCGATCAGGACCCGCACATCCGGCTGACCCGCGATGTGACGAACTCTCTAAGAATGTTTCTCGTCGAAGACCGCGGAACCCATATCAGCATCAGATCAAAGAACGCTCCCGAAGGTGCGATTGATGCGGTGGCGAAGCGGTTTGTTGGTTCGAAAAAATACGAAGCCCATGTTGATCTCCCGGCAGGCCACACTCTTGCAGAGACCGACGCAATTGTCCGCGGAATTGAGCAGGAGTTCGGCGGGTTTGGATTTTTACTGCCGTCTGCAACCTACCACAGCTTTTTGCAGGGTTTGCAGGGCGGCAAAATGTCGTCCAGTGTTCCTGACAGTCTGGTCTGGTTTGATGATCCTGATAAGGATGTCAAAAAGAAGATCATGGGTGCACTCACCGGAGGACGCCAGACGCTCGAAGAACAGAAACAGCTTGGAGGCGAGCCTGAGAAGTGTTCCATCTATCAGATGAACAAATTCCATATGCAGGAGAGCGACGCTGAGCTTGCTGAGATGTGCCGCGCCTGCAAGGCCGGTGAACTGATGTGCGGAACCTGTAAGAAGGAGACGCTTGAACGTGTCCGCACGTTCCTTGCCGAGTTCAAGGAAAAGCGCGATGAAGTGGCGCACATGGTGGAGTGGTGAAAATGGATCTCACAATCAATGAAAAGCGTGTGCTTGGTGTGCTTGCAGAACTCAAGTCTGCGGACGCGGTCACTCTCGCAGAAAAACTTGATGCCCCTGAGGGAGCAGTCATTCAGTGGGCGCATCTCTGTGCAGACCGCGGTCTGGTCACTCTTGACAAAACGGTCGTCGAGACCGCCGTCCTGACCGAGGAAGGAAAAAAGTATGCGGCCGAAGGGCTGCCCGAGCGACAGGTGCTTGCAAGCATCGAGGGACCAACTCCGATGGCAGAACTCACCAAGCACCCGCTGTCAAAGATTGCTGTTGGCTGGCTACGCAAGAAAAACTGGATTGTTATCGATAAAGGTATGGTCGTCCCGACTCCGGACGTATCCGAAGGCGTTGACGAAGTCGCGCTGAAAAATCCAATCGCAGGAACCGAAGGATGCAACGAGCTGGTCAAACGCGGCCTTGCCGAAGTTCTCGAGAGCGTCTCGTGGACTGTTTCCATCACGCCTGCTGGCGCTGAAATCGTTGCCGCGGGTCTTGATCTCCGCGAGGAGATTGGAACACTCTCCAGCGAACAAATTCTCTCAGGCGAGTGGAAGTCTCTTCCCCTTCGCCGCTACAGTGTGGACAAACTGCCGAAGAAGATCTACGGCGGACGCGTGCACCCGAACCAGCAGATTCTCGATGAAATCCGGACTCTCCTCTTTGAAATGGGATTCACCGAGTTCCATGGCTCGATCGTGCAGAACGCATTCTGGAATTTTGACTCCCTCTACCAGCCGCAGGACCACCCTGCGCGTGAGATGCAGGACACCTTCCACCTCGCTGAAGAAATGGACCTCCCAACCGACTGGGAGAAGATCAAAAACATCCACATGACCGGAGGCCAAACCGGTTCAACCGGATGGGGCGGCGACTGGAGTCCTGACATTGCCAGAAAATGTGTTCTTCGGACGCACAGCACCTCGCTCTCGATTCAGCATCTTGCGAGAAACCCGAACCCGCCAGTCAAGGCATTCTCCATCTCCCGCGTCTACCGGCGCGAGACCATCGACCCGACGCATTTGCCGGAGTTTGAGCAGCTGGAAGGAATTGTCATGGACAAAGACCTGACGTTTGGTCATCTGCTTGGATTCTTCAAAGAGTTCTTCGGCAGAATGGGCTTTGAGTCGGTCCGGTTCCGACCCGGCTACTTCCCGTACACCGAGCCGTCCGTTGAACCGGAAGTCTGGGTCGACGGCCTCGGCTGGGTTGAGCTTGGCGGTGCAGGCGTCTTCAGAAAGGAAGTCACTGCACCCTGGGGCATCGACTGCCCGGTCCTCGCATGGGGACTTGGCGTATCGCGTGTTTCGATGCTGCGGATGGGTCTCAAAGATCTCCGCCAGCTCTACCGCAGCGACATTGACTGGATTCGTGCGAGTCCGGTTCGGAGGGTGTAACCATGCCGGTCGTAAAACTCAACAATACCTATCTTGAACGGCTGACGAAGACCGACATCAAAACCATTCGCGACAATCTGCCGATGATGGGTTCTGAAGTGGAACGCGAGGAAGCGGATCAGACTGATGTTCAGTTTTTCCCAAACCGCCCCGACCTTTACAGTGCAGAAGGAACCGCACGAGCAATGCGGGGATATCTCGGTATCGAGACCGGTCTTCCAACCTACTCGGTGAAACCATCAGGGATGAAGTTCTCAGTCGACCCGAAACTGAAAAGTATCCGTCCCTATCTCGGCTCAGCGGTTATTCGAAACGTCAAAATGGACAATGCGATGATTGAGTCGCTGATGGGCCTACAGGAGTCCCTGCACTGGGCAGTAGGCCGCGGCCGCAAAAAAGTCGCCATCGGTGTGCATGATCTTGATACCATCACGGCTCCGTTCTCGTACATTGCAGCCGAGCGGTCGACGAGCTTTGTCCCGCTTGACTACAGCGAGCCAATGTCGATGGACAGAATTCTTGCCGAGCATCCGAAGGGAAAGGCGTACGCAAAAATTGTCGAAGACTTGCCGCTCTTCCCGCTGATTCTTGATGCCAAGGGCAATGTCTGTTCGTTCCCGCCGATCATCAACGGAGAACTCACTCGTGTGACCGAAGCAACGAAAAATATTCTGCTGGACGTGACCGGTATTGAGCCGCGTGCGGTGATGGTTGCGGTGAATATCATCTGCGCCGCAATGGTGGAGATGGGCGCAACCATTGAATCGGTGGATGTGGAAGGAACAGCAGTGCCAACTCTTGCTCCTGCGGAGCGCACGGTCTCGGTCTCTGAGTGCAATGCTCTTGTCGGCATCAGCATTGATGCCAAAGAAATGAAAGCTCTTCTTGAACGGATGCGGTTCGGTGCTGAGGTTGTGGACGCCGATCACGTTCGCGTCACGATTCCCTGCTATCGTGCAGACATCATGCATGACCATGACATCTACGAGGACGCGGCAATCGCGTACGGGTATGATAAGATTCCGGCAAGCCTGCCGCCGACATTTACGGTGGGCAAGCCTCATCCGGTTCAGGAGATCTACAGCCTTGTGAGGAGTGTCATGATCGGCATGTCCTACACGGAAAACACGCCGTTTACGTTGACGAGCGGAAAGGTGTCGTATGAGATGATGAAGCGGCCGGAAAATCCTGCGGCGCTTCATGTGCTGCATCCGATCAGTGAGGATCAGACGATCATCAGAACCGATATTCTGCCGATGTTAATGGACTCGCTCTCCCTGAACCGGTCCCGCGAGTTGCCGCAGAAGATTTTCGCCTGTGGTGATGTGGTGGAGAACCTTGTGACGTATCCGAAGATGGCAGCTGCCTCGATTCACAATGCGGCGGACTTTTCAGAGATTTATGCGGTGGTTGACTCGTTCTGCCGAATGATGTCGCTGACGTATGTGGTGCGCGAGTCAAGTGACCCGGCGTTCCTTGACGGCCGACGCGGCGATGTGTATGTGGACGGGAAAAAAATCGGTATGTTCGGCGAGGTAAGTCCAGATGTTTTGGTGGCGTTTGGTCTTGAGCATCCAGTCGCAGCGTTTGAGATGGACCTTTCCGGTCTGCTCTAACTTTTTTTCGGATTAGGGATTATTGGTGGTCATGAGTCAATGATCAAGAGTCAACGATCAAGAGTTGATCACTGTTGGGGAGATGAGTGATACCATCATTTTTTGTTTTCTCATTTTTTTCATTTTTTTAATCAGGAAATTGTGCGGGTTTATTATAAATTAGTTCTATACATAAACAACAAGACAGCGGGAGAGCGTCACTTCTCGTGCGAGAGGAGAGACGCGGGGATTTCTCGATCTGATTTTTTTGGAATGGTGTGATCAACTCTTGATCATTGACTCTTGATCATCGACTGGCAGGGTAGTACGAGAATCGTTTTTTCATAATAATTCCTCATGAAATTTTCCGAAACACCCGAGGACAAACCAAATGAACCTCCACTCCCCCTTTGACAACATTCAACATTCCTCAACTCCCAATGTAGGAAAAGCATGCGGCCTGCAAAAAACGTGATCTATCCATCCATAACTCCGATAGAAACATCCGGAGACAAATCTGTCAGGATCACCTTTCCGTTCCGCCACTTAAACCACAGTTTTACTATCTCAGTTCCCAGTTCACTTTACGAAGGAGCAAAATCATCAGGAAAATCCGCACGAGTCCCGACAGGCATCGGGGACGCCTGGCTTGCAGGCTATTATGCAGCGTTCGTCGAAGACCCTTCCCTTGTCTCCTTTTACCGGACGCTGCTGTCCGGCATGCGAAAAATCCGATCGGCCCAGAACTATGATGACGACGACTATCTTGAGATGCTCGCAGCATTCGTGCAGTCGATTCCCTATGACACCGAAAAAGTTGCCTCAATCGATCGTGCACCCAGATTTCCTGTAGAGACCGTTGTTGACGCCCACGGCATTTGTAGTGACAAATCCCTGCTTCTTGCAGGTCTCCTCTCACATGAGGGATATGCGGTCGCGGTCTTACAGTTCACCGCAGAAAATCATGTTGCTGTAGGAATTCCGGTTCCGAACGGTTACGACTTCCGGGGATGCGGCTGTGCGGTGATTGAGTCAACGGCAATCAGCTATGTGGGGGATGCCGAGGGAGAGTTTCCCGCAGGTGACGGCAGCATGCGGACTCTTGCCTCACGCCCAAAAGTGTTCTTTGTCGGTCACGGCTCAAAGAGGTACGGAAGCATTGCCGAAATCTCCCGGATTCTCGCTGTCAGGTCTGTACTCAAAGAGAAACTCTCCGAGGCCGGCGATCTCGTGGTGATGATCAAAACCCAGGAGGAAAAAATCACCCGCGAAAAAGAAGCGCTCGCCTCCTCGCGAGACGCACTTACAACTCTTGAAGCAGAAACCGCAAAACTTTCCAGCGACGCGGGGCAGTTCGCAACAAAATATGCCTCATACAAGGAAGCCGTAGCCTCGCATAATGCGGGGGTCGCTAACCTCGCGAAGCAAATTGAGCGATATAATGCGGTAGTTGACGAATATAACAGACTCGCCGCAGTCGCCGGATTTATTCAGCATAACAGACTCGACCGGAGATCGGTCTCTGCAAAAATACAAAATCTGCAACTGTGATCTTACAACCCGCTTTTTTCCAGCTCGTCTGCAATTTGTGCGAGAAGAATCTTATCATCAAGCTCTTTTGCCAGCCCTTCCGCCTTTCCAAAGTCAGTCAGACCTTTTGTCAAGTCCCCGCAGTCGATGCGTGCAAGTCCGCGCTCCAGATAGGCGAGTGCCAGCCAGTGTCCCTCGCCTTTTGCTCTGTCTGCATGCACAATGATGTACGTCAGATCCTCTGCCGCCCGGTCGGCATGCCCCAGCTTTCTGCAGATCTCTGCCCGGTTGTAGCGGATAGGAACACATCCTGAGAACCGAGTCAGCGCCTCGGTATAATCAGCAACCGCTTTGGAGAACTCGCCCATCTCCTGATACGCGATTCCCCGGTAATAGTAATAGTTTACATTCTCAGAATTTTCTTGGATCGCCTGAGAAAACCACTCAACACTTCCTGCAAAATTGCGGTTCAGGTACTCCTTCATCCCGTTCTGAAAAAATTCATCAGCAGTCAAAACCATCCCCCGCAACGAGACCTGCCAACAGATATGCAGTAGCACAGGTGGCACAGGAATTCATACTAACCAGTTGGTTCTGAATGTTATTAGGGTTGTCGGGCATCCACAATATGGAAAACATGTTATACATTCAGGAGAAATAAGACACCCAACAATGAAATATTCACACACTCTCCTGATCGGAGCGCTCGTTCTCTTCCTGTTGATGACGGGTGGTCTCTCTTCTGCTGCGGCCGCTGAAACCACAGGACAGGTATCTGTAATCAGCCTCACCATGGACCCTGAAGTTCTCATGCCCGGCGACACCGCAACGGTAACCGCAGTCATCAAAAATTCCGGCACGACCTCGGTATCCATCGGTCGTGCGCTGATTATGGGTGTGAATGAAGTTTACTCTCCTGAAGCAAAAGCCTACAACAGTGTGGGCATGCTTGGTCCGGGCGATGAAATGACGTTCACGTTCCCGATTACTTCCCGTGGTCAGGTCGGCACCTATTATCCGATGCTGTATCTCGACTTCCTCAATGCAGGACTCAGCAGTCTCAAGTACACGTTTGCCGTCCGAGTTGACGACACTCAGCTTTCGGTCGCACTGATCGACCAGCCTGATGCATTTGGCGAAAGCAGAAATGAGAAGGTCACCGTGCGTGTTGGAAACCCGCGTGCCAACAGTCTGAACGGTATTCAGATCACGGTTTCAGGCGACGGAGTTTCTTCCAAACAGACTACTTATTTTGTTGGAAAACTTGATCCTGATCAGTACGTGGATGCAAATCTCACCGTAGTCGTTGATAAACCGACCGACATCTCCTTTGATGTCAGCTACCGCAACGGTCAAAACCTCCACACCAACTCTGTAGAGATTCCGGTCGCTCTTGGAGAGCGCAAAGTCCGTGCTGAGATGGTTCTCAACAACATCGAGGTTCTCAACAAAGGAACCTACTATCAGATCACAGGCGATGTCAACAACGCAGGACTTGAAGACGCAAAGTCCATCATCGTAACAACAGGGAAAGCAACACCGGTCGCTCCTATGGAGAGTTATGTGGTAGGTTCGCTTGAACCGGACGGAATCGCAGAATTCGATGTCACCTTCACGAACCCTGAGTCCGGCACTGTCGACCTTCTGGTCTCGTACAAAGATGCGGACGGCAACCCCTATCAGTCAACCGTTCAGGTGACTCTGAGCGGCGTGATTGTGTCCGGCAATGCAACAGCAGACGAGGGATTCCCCGCCGGCGCTGTAGTTGCGGTCGTGGTAATTCTTCTGATCGGTGTCTGCGCGGTCGTCGCATGGCGTCGCGGACTGCTGACGGATCTGAGGAAGAAATAAATCATGTCAGACGTTCCCGTAGTTGAGCTTGTTGATGTGTATAAGGTCTATCACATGCCGGCAGGCGATGTACATGCCTTAAACGGCGTTACCTTCTCAGTGATGAAAGGAGAGTTCGTGGCTATCATGGGTCCGTCAGGTTCGGGCAAGTCAACACTGATGAATATGATCGGCTGTCTTGACGTGCCGACGGCCGGAGAGATGTACATCGATGGCCGGAGCATCAAGGAGATGACTGATGATGAGCTGACCGAGCACCGTCGTGACCGGATCGGTTTCATCTTCCAGAAGTTCAATCTGATCGGTCTTCTGACCGCATACGAGAATGTGGAGTACCCGATGATTCTCAAGTACGGCAAGCGCGATGACACCGGTAGACCAAAAGAGCTTCTGGGACTGGTGGGCATTGACGAGCAGAAGATGACCCACACTCCGTTTGAACTCTCCGGTGGTCAGCAGCAGCGTGTGGCAATTGCGCGAGCGCTTGCCAACGACCCTGCTCT
Source organism: Methanorbis rubei (assembly GCF_032714495.1). NCBI lineage: Archaea > Methanobacteriati > Methanobacteriota > Methanomicrobia > Methanomicrobiales > Methanocorpusculaceae > Methanorbis > Methanorbis rubei. The sequence continues at coordinate 342,301 of NZ_JAWDKB010000001.1, forward strand.
TCTTCTTTGTGATGAGCCGACCGGAAATCTGGATTCCAAGATGAGTCAGCAGATCATGGAGCTGCTGCAGGATCTGAACAGCAAAGGCAGAACGATTGTGATGGTCACCCATGATCCGAACACGGCAAAGTATGCACGTCGGACGATCGTTATCCGTGACGGGGAAATTGTGAATGAGTAAAACGTCCTCCGCCTCTGTTGTGGGCAAGCTCATTTCTCCGATTATTTTTGAGCTTTCGATACGCAACCTTCGGCTGAATTTTCTGCGGTCGCTTCTCTCGATGGTTGGCATCATCATCGGCGTTGTTGCGATTACGTCGCTTGGTATGATGGGTGCTGCGTTTTCTTCGGATATGACATCGATTTTGTCGTCTTCGACGAACTCATTGACGATTTCTTCAGCGGATGAAAAAATAGTGGACGGAGTTTCTGTGAATGGTCTTTCCTCCAAGGATCTCCGAGATATTGAGGCTGCCATACGAACGGTCACGAGTGACTATTCATTGATTCCTATGTATCGGGGAAGTAAGTCGATTACTTCAGGCAAGGACGGGTTTTCGGCATCGGTTTATGGTCTTGAACCTGGTGATATCCCTGATCTTGTGACGATCTCCAGCGGTAAAACTCCCCGCAGTACAGAAGGGGTTCTGATTGGCCAGAAGCTCGCTGATGATTATGATCTCCGCATCGGCAGTCGTCTGATGATGACTGATAAAAATGGTGCGACAACGGCTGTGCGTGTTGTTGGTATCATGGAAAATTCCGGTATGTCACTGACGTTTTCAACGGATCGGGCGATTGTCGGAACTGCAACATGGTTTGAGTCTATGGCGAGTACTCATAAACTCTACACCTCTGCCATGGTGAAGACCGGCAATCTGGATAATCTTGATCCGATGGTTGAGGCGATTGAGAAACGGCTGAACGGTCGTGCTGACCGGAAGACAGATGATCGTGTGAGCATCCTTGATGCCCGGCAGTTTGCTGCGGCGATGCAGGAGGGTCTTGGCATGATCTCTCTGTTCCTTATGGCTATCGGCGGAATTTCCCTGTTAGTTGCCGCGATTGCAATCTTCAATGTGATGCTGATGAGTGTGAACGAGCGTATCCGCGAGATTGGTATTCTTCGCAGTATCGGAACGCTCCGCAGTCAGGTGTTGCTGATGTTTCTGTATGAAGCAATAATCATCGGTCTGATCGGGGCGCTGATCGGCGGAATATTGAGTGCCGGTGCGTCGGCGGTGGTGATTGGTCTGCTGTTTGGCAACATCGCCCTGATGTTTACTCCGGCGGTTCTCGTCTACATTCCGTACGGCATCATCATTGGCATTGCCGTCTGTCTGCTGTCTGGATTGTATCCGGCATGGAAAGCGGCAAATCTGAATCCGGTGGAAGCACTGGCTTCGGATTAATTTTTTTTATTGATCTGATTTTCTGTTCGTTTTTAAAATCGGACTTACGCGGTGATGAGTTTCATTATTTGAGATTTTCTGTCTTTGGCCGCGCTTGGAGTAACCACGGAATGCACAGAGCACACAGAACTTCACGGAAAAATGAAAATGCACGGAGAACGCCTGCGGCGCCGGAATGCACGGAATATATTTTTCATATTTTGAGGGAGTAAAAGAGAATTAATTGTCTCGGAAATCTTTCCGTGCATTCCGGCGCCGCAGGCGTTCTCCGTGCATTCAGTGAAGCTCCGTGATATTTCTGTGTATTCCGTGGTTATTTCAAACAAAAAAAAAGTATTTTTACTCTGCAAGTTTCTTGCCGAGTGTTTTTGCCGCTGCAAGCGACTCAGGTTTCAGATCGTCTGCCGCGTGCAGACCGCCCACAATCAGCGGCTCCCCGACGCTTGCGCCCAAGTAACTAAAGCCGCCAACAAGCGTGTTCGCACACTGTGCATACGCCTTTTCATCATCATACCCTTGGGTAATGATCGCCACTGTTTTTTTGCCGGGCTTCATTCTCGAACCCTCAGGCCCGAGGAATGCATACAGCCGGTCGATGAAGCATTTGATCTGACCCGTGTTTTCGCCAAAGTAAATCGGTGAGCCGATAATGATCGCATCAGCAGCATTGATCTTGTCATACAGCGGGGTCATGTCATCTTTCTGCGTGCACATCTTCGCCTGATCCGCTTTGCAGGCAAGGCATCCCATGCAACCGTGAATATTCATCTTTGCCGCATCGATGAACTCAACCTCTGCTCCCGCACTCTTCGCCGCGTTGAGGGCAGTCTCGATCAGTTTTTTTGTACTGCTTTTCGGTGCAGCTGAACCGCAAATACCGAGAATCTTTGTCATGTCTCTTATTTTTCTTTGGAGTCCGTAATTAGTTTGTGTATTCTGACACTGCCGCATGTGCGCTGTCAGGTTTTCTGGTGTCGCCTATTAATTCCTGATCTCCCACGGAAAAACGAAACACGTAGAAAATTTCACAGAAAAAAACATCACTGAGAGGCGTGAACATCACAGAAATATCGTTTCAAATCTGAGTTCCGTGATGTTCACGTCTACTCCGTGATGTTTTTCCGTGGAGTTCAGTGTGTTCCGTTTTTCCGTGGGCGGAGCTACGATGAACGTTAGTTGCCAATAAACGAATTAATGGGCAAAACCCTGCTCTCTCATAACAATCAAATGGAAAGAAAAACAAAAACTACTGCAGATGTCACTCCCAGAGGAGCTTCCCAAAACATACGACTTTGCCGCCGTGGAAAAGCGGTGGCTGGGCGAATGGAATGATAGCGATTTTTACTTCGATACCCAATCGAAAAAACCCCAATACGTAATTGATACTCCGCCGCCGTACCCGACCGGCAAACTCCACATCGGCCACGCATTAAACTGGGTCTACATGGACATCATCGCGCGCTACAAGCGCATGACCGGCTACAATGTCATGTTTCCGCAGGGCTGGGACTGTCACGGCCTCCCGACCGAGGTCAAAGTCGAAGAGACCCACAACATCACCAAAAATGATGTCTCCCGTGAAGAGTTCCGCCGCATGTGCCGCGAGCTCACCGTAGAAAACATCGCAGCAATGCGCCAGTCGCTTCGGACCATGGGGTTCTCGGTTGACTGGAGCAACGAATACATCACCATGGAGCCGTACTACTACGGCAAAACCCAGCTCTCGTTCCTGCGCATGCTCAAAGACGGCTACATCTATCAGGACGAGCACCCGGTAAACTACTGCACCCGCTGCGAAACTGCGATCGCATTCGCCGAAGTATCCTACTACGAAGGAACCACACTCCTCAACTTCTTCGACTTCGACGGACTTGAGATCGCAACCACGCGCCCTGAACTGCTTGCCGCCTGTGTCGCCGTTGCCGTCCACCCGGACGACGAGCGCTACACGAACAGTGTTGGAAAAACTCTCCGCGTCCCCATCTTCGGCCACGACGTAACCATCATCGCAGACGATGCCGTTGACATGAACTTCGGATCAGGTGCCGTGATGATCTGTACGTTTGGTGACAAGACCGACGTGTTCTGGTGGAAGAAGCATCACCTGCCGCTTCGGAAAGCTCTGTCTACAAATGGAACCATGACCGCAATCTGCGGCAAGTACCAGGGAATGACCTCAAAGGCATGCCGCGAGGCAATCCTTGCAGACATGAAAGCACTTGGCATCCTCAAGAGCCAGAAACAGATCGATCAGCGTGTCGGCGGTTGCTGGAGATGCAAGACTCCGATTGAAATTCTTTCTGAACGCCAGTGGTTTGTCAGAGTCAAGGGTGATGAGATCGTCAAAACCGCCCGCGAGATCAAATGGTATCCCGAACACATGCTGCAGCGGCTGGAGAACTGGGCTGAACAGATGGAGTGGGACTGGTGCATTTCCCGACAGCGGCTGTTCGCCACCCCGATTCCGGTCTGGTTCTGTGATCACTGCGGCGAGACCATTCTCCCTGATGAAGCAGACCTCCCCATTGACCCGACCGTTGACAAACCAAAGCATGCCTGCCCGAAATGCGGCGGCACCTCGTTCACCGGCGAGACCGATGTGCTCGACACCTGGATGGACTCATCCATCACCGACCTGCATATCACCGGCTGGGACGGATCCGGAAAACCGCCGTTCTTCCCGTCACAGATTCGCCCGCAGGGTCATGACATCATTCGGACATGGGCATTCTACACCATCCTCCGCAGCATCGCGCTCACCGGCGAAAAGCCGTGGGACGGCATTCTGATCAACGGCATGGTGCTTGGCGAGGACGGCTTCAAGATGTCGAAGTCGCGCGGCAATGTGATCGGTCCTGAAGACGTCATGGGTCCGTACGGTGTTGACGCGCTTCGTCAGTGGGCAGCTGCGGGCTCCTCAACCGGTCAGGACATTCAGTTCAACTGGAATGATGTGGTCGCAGCATCCAGATTCCAGACAAAAATGTGGAACATTGTCAGGTTCTCCTTGATGCAGATCAACAAGGAGACCGCTGTTCCGGAGACAAACGGTCCGGCAACTCTCATCGACCGCTGGATGCTTGCAAACCTTTCGCACACGATCGCTGAAGTTACAGACGCTATGGAGAATTATCTCTTCGACAAAGGCCTGAAGCTGATCCGCGACTTTGCATGGAACGTGCTTGCCGATGAGTATCTGGAGTTTGTGAAAGGCAGACTCTACAGCGAGGACCCTGACCGTGCCGGTGCGGTTTACACGCTCAGGACCACGGTGGACGCCCTGTGCACGATGCTCTCCCCCTACATTCCGTTCTTCGCACAGGAGTGTTACCACCATCTCTCCGGCGGTGCGAGAATCGTTGATCACCCATGGAGCGATTTCTCATACGTCGACGCAGACGCCATGCGTGACGGCGACCTTGTAGTGAAAATCGTTGGTGTGCTGCGCAAGTACAAGCATGACGAGGGACTCGCCCTCAATGCACCGCTTGGTGACATCACCATCTACACGCCGTCGCACAATGTTGACGACGCAGGCGATCTCGGCCGCACGGTAAATGCCCAGGTGGCATGGAAGGCGGAAGAGCCAAAGCTTGAGAAGACCGTCGGCGACGTGGTGTTCAACAAGGGAGTTGTCGGAAAAACTCTCCGCGGCAAAGCAGGTGCATTCATGGCAGCGGTAAATGCACTTTCTGATACCGAGAAGATTACTCCGCCCGCGGTCGTCATCGTTGACGGTGAGGAGACTGCGGTGCCGGAGAATGCATGGACCACTTCGTATGTCTACTCGGTCTCCGGCATGGCGGTTGATGTGATCATGGTTGATGACGCGATCATTACGATCAGAAAGGCCTGATCGTTTTCACTTTTTTGTTTCGTCGCTCCGCCCACGAAAAATCAGAACATACGGAAATTTTTCTGAAAAAATTATCGCAGAAATATTTTCATGGCATGCCAACAGAAAAAAATTATTTTTTTGATTCCGTGATGTTCACGTCTGCTCCGTGATGTTTTTCCGTGGTGCTCCGTGTGTTCAGTGTTTTCTGCGAAGCAGAATCATACACCCACCGCCCACTCTTTTTATATTTCAAACCCCAACATTTATGGAATATGCCCGAAAGCTACGCATGCGGCGTGTCCATGAAGCCGCTTCTTGGACAAACCGTTGGACAAATCCTGAACAGCATTGCAGCGAAGTACCCGAGCACTGACGCTCTCGTCTCCGTTGAACAGAACCTTCGCTACACATGGGCGGAGTTTCTAAGCGCTGTTGATGACGTAGCCAAAGGCCTCATGATGCTTGGCATCGAACACGGCATGCGTGTCGCCATCTGGGCCATGAACTATGCAGAGTGGATTCTCGTGCAGTACGCCACCGCAAAAATCGGTGCCGTCATGGTCAACATCAACCCTGCATACCGGACGTTTGAACTGGAGTACTCCTTAAAACAGTCCGAGGTCGACACCCTGATCTTACAGGGACGGTTCAAGACCTCAGACTATGTCGGCATGTTCTATGAAGCATGCCCCGAGGCATTTGAGTCAAAGCCAGGGAGACTGAGATCTGAAAAGTTCCCGTACCTCAGAAACATCGTCTTCATGGGAGAGATTCCCTACAACGGCATGTACCGCTGGAGCGAAATGCTCGAAGCAGGCAGACAGATCTCGGATCAGGAACTCTCCGACCGCGAGGACTCGGTCGAGTTCGATGATCCTTTAAACATCCAGTACACCAGCGGCACCACCGGCTATCCGAAAGGTGTTGTCTTATCCCATCACTCTGTGCTCAACAACGGCATGATCATTGGTGACGGCATGAAGTTCACCGAAAAGGACAAGCTCTGCATTCCGGTGCCCTTCTACCACTGCTTCGGCATGGTCCTCTCCAACATGGCATGTGTGACGCACGGCACCACCATGGTGATTCCGTCGCCCTCCTTTGATCCCGAAGCCGTCATGAAAGCGGTGCAGGACGAACAGTGCACTGCCCTGCACGGCGTTCCCACCATGTTCATTGCTGAGCTTGAGCACCCGAACTTCTCACGCTATGACTTCTCCAGTCTCCGCACCGGCATCATGGCAGGTTCTCCCTGCCCGATCGAGCGGATGCGGGAGGTCAGCAACAAGATGAACATGAAAGAGATCGTCATCGTCTACGGCCTTACCGAGACGTCCCCCGGCATCACCATGTCCACCACCGACGACAGTCTTGAGCGCCGTGTTACAACCGTTGGCCGCGTCTTCCCCCACACCGAACTCATCATCAAGGACCCGAAGACCGGACGCATCGTACCGCTCGGAGAGACCGGAGAGATCTGTGCCCGTGGCTACATGAAGATGAAGTGCTACTACAACAATCCGTCGGCGACCGCTCAGGTGATCGACCGCAACGGATGGCTGCACTCAGGCGACCTTGGAACGATGGACGCAGAAGGCTATGTCAAAATGGTGGGGAGGTTAAAGGAGATGGTGATCCGCGGCGGAGAAAATCTCTATCCCCGAGAGATCGAAGAGTTCCTGCACCTGCACAAAAAGATCTCCGACGTCTATGTCATCGGTGTTCCTGACGAAAAGTACGGCGAAGAGCTGATGGCATGGGTCAAGGTTGAACCAGGACAGACCCTTACCGAAAACGAGATTCGTGACTACTGTAACGGCCGCATCGCCCGCCAGAAAATCCCCAGATACTACAAGTTCGTTGACTCGTTCCCGATGACCGTCACCGGCAAAATTCAGAAAGGCGAGATGCAGAAGATCTCTATTCCGGAACTCGGCCTCGAAGAAGTTGCGAAAATTAAAACAGCATAACTCACTTCTTTTTTTTTCCAATTAATTAAATTTCTGACGAATGTTGAGGTTATTCGCTACACCCAACAACATAATATAATAATCAATTCAAATATGAACAGGAACAAAAAATGCCAACAACACATGTAGTATTTGTCGGGCCAGAGCGCGACTTCCTTATGGGGTCGATCGCTCTCCTACGCGAAGTGGGTTTTTCCCGCATCGTTCTGGTAACCGGAAGTGACCCAAAATTCTCCGGTGAGGCTCTGGTGCAAAAAACTGCAAAATCTTTGTCCCGTGATCTTGGAATCTTCTGGCCGGTGTCCGTGGTGGAAGTGAACAAGTCGTCGGTCATGGAGGCTGCAAACCAGATTCTTTCCATCATCAACAGTGAGCGCACGCTCGGCAACGATGTTTTACTCAACGTCGCCTCTGCTCTTCAGCCGCTTTCGATGAGTGCATACATTGCCGCAAGCATGAGCAGGGCACGGGTTGTTTCAGCTCTGCCAAACTACAGCGATGATGGCACACTCGTTGGGGCACTGGAGATTGTTGAGATCCCGGTTCTGCCGATCGGATACCCGGGCGCAGAACAACAGCTGTTAATCTCTCGTATCGGCGATGGTGTGGAGTCGCTTGATTCGCTGATTTACCTGATGTTCCCTGATATTGATAAGAACTCGAAACGGTTCCGCAGCGAAAGAAGCAGACTTTCCCACCATCTCTCCAAGCTTGAGTCCGGCGGGTTCATCGTGAAAACCAAGTACGGCAGAAATATTGCCATTCGTCTGACCTGTCTGGGCCAGATGTTTGCCCAGGTTATCTCCCGCGGCGATATACCGCAGGATGACTAATCTTTTTTAGAGAAGAGTTACGCAGTGGCGAATAGCGCGAATAAATAATTTCTATGCATTTCTAAATGGATAGATATGTTCAAAAAATAATTTTGATAATCCCTAAAATCATCATTGGCGATTTTTTTATTCGCGCTATTCGCGTTTCAGAAATTACACCGCGTAAGTTCTATTAAAGAAGTACTTTTCCTATCTCGTCAGGACTTCGCGCTACAATTACCCGCGGAGGACAGGTATGGTTTTGTTCGTAGAAGTTTCGGTCACCGTAGGCTGCATAAACTGCGGCAAGCCCGAGTGCTTTTGCCGGTTCGATGTCGCGGCGGATTGAGTCTCCGACATACATGGTCTCATGCGGCATGATGTCGAGCAGACTCATGGCGTACTCAAACGGTGCGTGATGCGGTTTTTTGTAGCCGGTGAGATCATAGGCGACGATGACGTCGAAGAAGGAGTCAAGGCCGGTATGTTTGAGCCGCTCGACCGCGGCATACTCATAGGCGTCGGTTACGATGCCGAGCCGGTATCCTTTGTTTTTGAGTGCTGAGAGAAGGTCGGGGATTCCTGGGTAAGGTGCAAGTCCGGTGAACTTTGCATCTTCAAATGCTTTGACTGCGGTAAGGTATCCGTCGACGCTGAATCTCTGGTTGTCCATCATGAAGTCCTGCAGGTTTGCATGATCTTCGATATGGTACTTCCAGCGAAGGTAATAGGAGAACAGCTGATCTCCTGTGCCAAACCCTACCGCGCCTGCTGCTGCTGCTGCTCCGCGCTTCATTGCGGCAACGAAGTCGAAGAGTGTGTTGTCCATGTCGAAAAGGACGGCTGAGTAGGCAGGTTCAAGGAGGGTCTTTTGCATTTTGCTGATTAGATGTTTTTCACGGACCTACTTAGGCATGCCGGTCCCGGCAGTTCCGGTCAGGAAAAAAATGGTGCCGGGAAATAAACTGCCGGTCAGTTTACTTCGCGTTTGCGGCATAGTGTTCTATTTCGCATGCGGCAACCATGTTTCCTGCGTCATCAAGCATGGAGACTGCGCCGTGACCGCAGCAGATCAGGAGTTTTTTTCCTTTCGTCTTGAGTTCGTCGTCGAGTTCTTTTGCGATGCGCATGAGTTCGTGGCGTTCGGTTCTGGCAATGGTGCTGTTGACGTTGACGCTGGTGACGAGATAGTCTGCGATGGAGCAGTAGTCTCTGCGGGCTTTGGTCATGGTGGCAAGGTTGATCAGTGCATCGCTGGTGAAGAGAAGACCAACGTCCTTTTCGTAGAGAAATATTTGTCCTGCGATGTGGCCGCCAAGGCTTTCCCAGATTTCAAAATGCATCCCGCCGAACTCAAGTTCATCGATCACGGGAAAGAGTCCGTGCATTTTCTTTGGCTCTGTGCTGCAGAGTTCAACTGAGTCCGGGACATTCATTTGGGAGAAGGTGTTGATGGTGGTGGTGTAGGAGCGCTCCAGTTCTTTGTGCTGGGTCTCGGATCCAAATCCCCGCGTTCCTGCATCAAGGATCTGTTTTGTTACCGGATGCATGATTGGTTTTACCGGCAAAAATCCTGCGGCTCCGCAGTGATCAGCGTCTGCGTGCGTGCAGACAACTTTTTTGACGCCTGCAAAACCTTCGATGCCGAGAGTTTTCAGCATTGTTTCAACGTCATGATAACTACAGCCGTATCCGGTGTCAAGAACCATGTCTCCATCCGGTGTTCTGAAGAGGTTGACGTTTCCCCCTCCTGGGAGTTGTATGGACCAAAGCTCGCGATCTCTCCCGAGTGAAATTTTCTGATAATCGGCGGTGAAGTTTTCTCCGGTATTTGCCGAGAGGTAGAGACCGATGTTTTCCATGATCTGCATGGCTTCTTTTGGATCTTTTCCAAGTTCCACCAGTTGTTCGACCGCTGCTTCTGTTTCTTTGAAGTAGGCTTCTGCCTCTCTGTCATTCAGTATGGATATGTAGGGGCGAATCCGCTGCTGAAACGTTTCGTCAATGTAGGGTGATTTTTTTCCCTGAGTCTCGTTTGACGGAGTCATTGTTTGAGTAGTATTGGTCTTTTTCAATAATATGTTTTACACGTTTTTCTGCGGTTCTGAGGGGTGTCGTGATGGCTTTGTTTGTGTCCGCGGTAACTTTTACGTATATCAATATGAGGTTTATTGTGATGTGATTGTTTGTATTTATTTTTGGTTGGCACTCATTTTTGTTGGTATTTTTGTGTTCGTGCTGTGATGTGATCAAAATATTTCACGGTGATTGGGGTAGTGATGAGCTTCTTTGCGATGCAGTAGGAAATATTTCGTAGCTGAAAAAAAATTTGATGCTGTGAATATTTTTCATTATGATTTTTTTTTCGCGTTGTTTCGTGTGGTTCGTGTTTCAAATAATCACGAGTGAGGCATTCTGAAAAAAATTATTCTAATTCGCGAATGCATGGGTTATTCACAATCACCATCGGTAAAGGATGCCTCTTTTCATGACTGAATTCACTTAACGTCAGACTCGCACAAACCAACGTATAATTCTCTCCGATTTTCTCGATTTATCTTACATCTCACTTTTTCCATAATTCAAATCATCTCAGAGTCCTGAAACTCATCACAACGGGTATTCAAAAACATTATATATTATTATGACTTACTATTAGTAATCAACTCTGAAGGAGTTGTCCCCTAAAAATCAAAAGGATGGTGATGCAAAAAGTCTCAATTAAAAAAACCCAGCCAGTTACAATCCAGATGCCGGCCTGACAACGTTACCACCATAAAACCGGCCAATCCAAACACTCATACTCTCTTCAATAATTCAGACAGCACAACCACACCACACACACCCAAAACAGTCTGAATCAATAAAATACAAACCTGCGGATGGCCACACCCATCCGCAAAAAAAAGTTATTCCTCCTTTTCTGTCTTTTCCGTAAACATCGGAAGAATATCTGTGATTGCTTTCCGGTCACCGATAACAACTGCCGTATCGCCTGCTTCAAGCACCGTGTTTCCGTCAGGTGCCACAACCGCATCCGTGTCCTCGCTGCGCCGCACCGCGATAACTGATATGCCGTGGTTTGCCCGCAGATGAACATCAGACAGCCTCATTCCGGCAATTTCACAGTTGTCTCCAACTCTGATCTGCTCAATTGAGTTGCGGTTTGTTGAGTCCTTTTCCTCAGTCCGTATCGCACGCAGATGAATCGCATCAAACCAGCTGCCCGACTTTTCTGTTTTCTCATCATGCGCACTTCCCACATCGATGTACTGATCATAGAGATCATTTCTGATCTGCTTCACGTACTGATCCTGGTCCTGCTGCGGAACCTGTTCGTTCGCAAGAATTCTGCGGAAGATCTGCAGAGCCGCCTCACGCTCATCCACAATCACTTCGTCAGCACCCAGACGGTAAAGTTCCTGAGTCTCGGAAATAAACCTGGACCTTGTGATGATGTTGATGTGCGGATTCATTCTGCGAACAGTTGTAACAATTGCCTTGATTGCTTCCATGTCAGGAATCGTGATAACAATCGAACGCGCCTTCATCACGCCTGCATATTCAAGGATTGAGTCACGTGTTGCGTCGCCGTAGACAATTCTTTCGCCGCGTTTCTTCTCGCGGTTTACCGTCTCGGCGTTCAGCTCAAGAATAAGGTAGGGAATCTCCACCCGTTTCAGAGCTTTCGACACATACTGCCCTGCAAGACCATATCCCACCACAATCACATGCTCCTTGGGTTTGATCTCGCAATTTTCTGCCTCCTCTTCCTCCTCGAAAATGTTTCCTCCCGGTACCTTTGGCCTGACCAGCCTTTTTGCAATCGCAGGACCTGCATTCACCGCGAACGGCGTAATCGCCATGGTCACAATGGTGATCGCAAGGAATACCTGATAGACATCCTGCGTTAAAATGCCTGACGACAGACCGGTGGATCCCAAAATGAATGAGAACTCACCAATTTGCGAAAGGCCGATTGCCGAGAGAATCGCTGCAGCTCCAGTTATACCAATTGCTCTCACACTCACGATGTTGATGAGTGTCTTTCCAAACATCAGAACAACCGCAAGCACAATGATCAGCACAAGGTGTTCCATGACGTACTGCAGGTTCAGCATCATACCGATCGAGACAAAGAAGAAACTTGTCAGGAGGTCACGGAACGGCAGAATCTGTCCGATAACTTCGTGGCTGTAATCGGATTCAGAGATTGCAATTCCTGCGAGGAATGCACCAAGCGCAAGAGAGACACCGTTTAAGGACATCAGCCAGGCGATACCGAAACAGATGGCAACGATTGAAATGATGAAGAGTTCCTTGCTCCGGGTTAAGGCAACTCTTGTCAGGAATTTTGGCACAAGGAAGATGGCTCCAACGAGAACGATTGCGAGGATAACCATACCCATACCGAAGTTCAGGAGGGAACCAACCAAATCTGTGTCTGAAGTTCCGGCAAGGAGTGGAACCATCAGCATCATGGGGATGACGTTTAAATCCTGGAAGATAAGCAGGCCAAGCGCAATTCTTCCATGTTTTGTGTCAACCTCGCCGCTGTTCTGGTACAGGTTCATGATAACGGCGGTTGATGAGTGCGCAACTAAGAATCCTATAAATATTGCGACGTTCGAGTCAAATCCGACCGAGACCATGACGGCCCAGACGGCTGCCGTGGTGAGCACCAGCTGGAGGGTACCTCCTACCAGCACGATCTTTTTCATTGAGAGAAGGCTCTTCAATGACATCTCAAGACCGATGGTGAACATCAGGAGGATAACACCAAGTTCAGCTAAGAGTGATACCTGTTCTTCGGTGACCAGACCAAGGCCCGCAGGACCTACGATGATACCGGTAATGAAATAGCCGATAATAAACGGCATACGCAGGCGTCTGCCTACGAAAAGAACGGCAATGGCGCACGCGAGTACTACCACCACCGACATAATTAGTTCTGATTGTGCGTCCACCTGTTAATCCTCCACTATTTTCAGGGACATTTTTTCACTTTTTAATGAGAGAATGCACAAAACAGGCATGCCTTTGGTATGTTCTGTGTTGAGTATTCTGTCATTACCAAGGATGCTTCCCGGAGATGATGTTTTGGTGGAACTTTTTATGCAAGTAATCAGTAAAAAACTCTCTGTAGACAGAGATGCCTTGAAAAAAATTGCTTTTGTTTCTGATGATTTTTGGCCGAATGATTTTTCAATATTTTTTGGTGAAGAAAACTTCATATGAAATAAACTTCATATATTCTTTCAGAGGATCATGAAGATTACTAAGCGACTGTTTTCCCTGTGTATGATTTTCATATTTTTTTTGTTCTGCGGAATTTTAGGGCTGTTGTTGGAGTCTCTCTCTCCGAATGTTCCGCCCGGCCCCGCGTTGAGCGGCGTAACCTATGGAATTATTGGTGTTGTTGTCGGAGGATGTTTTATTCTCGGATGCCTCTTTCGATACCGGCGTGATCCTGCTGAGATGAAGGTTGATGATAAGCCGTATCAGGATGAACGCTGGCTTCGCGTGCAGGAAAAGGGAGCGTCATCTGCATTTTATGTAGTTCTTGGACTCCTTTTCCTCTGTATCGTCTATGTGCAGTACATCTGTGAGATATTTCTCGGAGTCAGCGACATGGTGATTGTTGAAAATGTGTCCAGAATGTTTTTGTTTCTGATGGTTCTTTCTGTTGGCGCTCTGATCGTGTTTGTCATTCATTACTACTATGCAAAGGTGTGAGATATTATGACATCTCTTTACTATCTTGAACGCTACACCGTTCTTGCCGCAGGTTTTCTTGCCTGCGGGGCCTTGAGTCTGCTTCTCTCGCTTGCAGACGATACTGCCCAGTTTCCCTACACATCCATTCTGTTTCTCGGGATGGGAGTTGCTGCGGTAGCATATGTTCTGAAAAACCACAGAAACAGAACTGACTCTTCCGGAAATCTGGTGTTCCCCAAACTCGACGATCGCGAGCTGCTTATTGTCATGAAATCATCCTGGGCTGCGCAGGAGATTGCAGCAATAATACTGCTGTTTGCCGCGCTCAATGCCGGACCGATTCTTGATATCCTCGCAGGAGATGTTTCTTACGCGGTAGTTTCTGCGGTGCGGGTACTTCTGTTGGGTTTGTTTGTTGTTCTGATGGCGGTTTACCTGATTGCTCATGCATACTTTGAACGAAAGGTGTAATCTCGGTGAAGATTGAAAACTGCGAAAACCTGTCAGGTACGTTTCCAAAAGTTGGAAGGACGGCAAGGCTATGTTCCTCACTGCCAAAATAATTAGGATATATCATGGATAACAGAATCCGGGAGCTGCGTGCCACACGCAGCATGACCCAGCAGGAGCTGGCCGATGCGGTCTTGGTATCCTCCCGGACAATTATCTCTCTGGAAAAAGGGCAGTATAATCCTTCAGTCCTGCTTGCCCACAAAATTGCATGCATCTTTGATCTCCCGATCGAAGAGGTGTTCATCTTCTCAGCAGATGATGAGCCGGAACCGGTGAAAAAATGATCCGTCGTCTCATATATCTCGTTCTTCTCGTTTGCATCATCATGTCTTCGGCTGCCGGGGCACTCCCCGCGTCCTTTGACCTGCGTGATGCAGATGCCGTGACTCCTGCAAAGTCGCAGGGAGATACCAACACCTGCTGGGCGTTTGGTGTGGTGAACGCCGCCGAGTCAAACATCATCTCAAAAGGTCTTGCAGATGCGGACTCTCTTGACCTCTCGGAGCTGCACCTCGCCTACTTTGCCTACAGCCGCGACGATGTCAGTGCCCAAAAGGGGCTCGAAGGACTTCGCGGCGACTTCATCAGTCTCTCTGATGACAAATCCTATCTGGAAGCAGGAGGCAACGAACTGTTCGCAACGTTTGCTCTCGCATCATGGTTCGGGTTTGTGAACGAATCTGTTTCTCAAAATCTTTCGGCCCTTGACCCCTCGCTTGCGCATGCCGAGGACTCATACTATCTCGTGAACTCCTCATGGCTCAAGTTCAGCGAACCGGACGCGATCAAACGCATGCTGATGAAAACCGGAGCAGCATCTGTTGGCCTCTACTCAAACGACTCCTACTACCGCAACGACACCTTCGCTTACTACTGCTTTGATCGCACGGAAAGTTCCCACACCGTCGGGCTGGTCGGATGGGATGACAACTTTTCCAAAAATAATTTTACCGAACTTCCTCCGGGAGACGGAGCATGGCTGATGAAGAACAGCTGGGGGCAGGAGTTTGGGGACAACGGATTTTTCTGGGTCTCGTACTATGACACCTCGCTTGACAACGCTGTGTTTTATGATGTCGTCCCTGCCGAAACGTTCGATCACAACTATCAGTATGACGGCGGCATTCTGCCGACATCAATGCCGGTTGTTTCAAACGACAGCTACGAGATAACAATCTCTGCCGCGAACCGCTTTACTGCGAAAGGATATGAGTCCCTTCGTGCGGTCTCGTTTTTCACCTTCAACAAAAATGTCTCGTATGAGATTTTTGTCTCAACCAATGGAATCAAACAAGGCAGCGCTCTCAAAAGAGTGGTGAGCGGAACTGCGAAAATTCCCGGGTATCATACGATTACGCTTCCCCGTCCGCTTTTCCTGCACCCGAACGAATCCTTTGCCGTCACCGTCACGCTTCATGCGCCCTCCGGCACTTCGGACTTTTTTGAAAATCCAGGGCTTTCCCTGCCGCTGGATCTCACCCAGCGTCATCAGATATTTATCTCAACCTCGGTGTCCGAAGAAAACCAGAGTTATTTGTTTGATGAGGATGAAAGAGCGTGGACCGATATTGGTGCGCACGGCGATGTGAACGTGAGGATCAAGGCGTTCACCACCGACGCTGGCACGCGATGAAACGCGAAGAACGCGAATAAAAAATCGCCAAAGGCGATTTTTAAGAAGTTATTAAATAACTTATTTTCAGATTAATCTATGCTCTCAGAAAAATATTGGTAATTTTTTTCAAAAATCGCCATTGGCGATTTTTTATTCGCGCTATTCCGCGAAGCGGTGAGCAGGCCGAAGGCATGCGATTCGCGCTATTCGCGTTTCACAAAGCTCATATACCGCAGGATGAACAGCCGCCGCTTCGAAGCAGGCGCTCGGTCAGCTGCCCGGTCTGGAGTTCAAGATCAGATACCCGTTCACGAAGCTCCAGATTCTCCTTCTCCAGAATAAGGATCATCCCTTCCAGCCGTTTGAGTTCATGAGAAATTGCGTCGCTGTCAAGTTCCTGTGTCATAGAAGTGGTGTTCGTCTGAATAGTATATAGATGTGGAGATACCGACCCCCTGATGCCGCATTCCCACACACTAATAGCACCTCACACCAAGATTACTACTACAAATGGCTGGCATGTTTGAGATCTCCTCCCCCTTTGCTCCCCGTGGCTCGCAGCCGGAAGCAATCGCCGAACTCACCGATGGAATTCTGGACGGCGAACAGTATCAGACACTGCTTGGCGTGACGGGTTCTGGAAAAACCTTCACCATCGCAAATGTTGTCGCCAACGTGCAGAGGCCGACCTTGGTGCTTGCCCACAACAAAACCCTCGCTGCCCAACTTTACAATGAGTTCAAGGAATTTTTCCCGAACAATCATGTCGAGTACTTCATCTCCTACTATGACTACTACCAGCCCGAGTCCTACATCGCCAAAAAAGATCAGTACATCGAAAAGGATGCACAAATCAACCCGAAAATCGAGATGATGCGGCTTGCGGCGACCGCGTCTTTGCTCTCCCACAGAGATACTATAATAGTGGCTTCGGTCTCCTGCATCTATGGTCTGGGTAACCCTGAAAACTTCAAAAATCTCGGGTTTGAACTCCGCACCGGTCAGAAGATCGGCAGGACCGAAATTCTCGAAAAACTCATCAGTATTTTGTTCGAGAGAAATGATCTTGAACTGATGCCCGGCCGATTCCGCGTGAAAGGGGATACGATCGATGTCATTCCCGGTTACTTCAACGACATCATCAGAATCGAACTGTTCGGTGATGAGATCGAACGGATCTCTGAGGTGGATAAAAATACCGGCAAGGAAAAAGAGCGGCTTGAGTACTTCTACGTCTATCCGGCGCGCCACTTCGTCACGCCCGAGTCTGAGCGGCAGCGAAGCCTTGCATCCATTCGATCTGAACTTGACGAAGTTCTCGCAGAAGGAAAGCTCGACGATCTCTCTGCTCACCGTCTGCGTCAGCGGACGCAGTACGATATTGAGATGATTGAAGAGACCGGCTCCTGCAAAGGCATCGAGAACTACTCCCGTCACTTCGATGGACGAGCCGCAGGCGAGAAACCGTTCTGTCTGCTTGATTACTTCCCTGATGATTTTCTGCTGGTGATTGATGAGAGCCATCAGTCGCTGCCGCAGGTCCGGGGAATGTACAACGGCGATCACTCAAGAAAAATGTCGCTGGTTGAGTACGGGTTCCGGTTGCCGAGCGCATTTGACAACCGTCCTCTGAAGTTTGATGAGTTTGAGAAGTATATGCGTCAGGTGATCTTTGTCTCGGCAACGCCGGGCGAGTACGAGTTGTCCCACTCGGGCGATGTGGTCGAGCAGATCATCAGGCCGACCGGCCTTGTGGATCCAGTTGTCGAGGTGCGGCCCATTAAAGGTCAGACTGATGACATCATCAGAGAAATTCAGGCGGTGATCGCGAGAGGCGACCGTGCGCTTGTTACGACGCTGACGAAGAAGCTTGCCGAGGAGCTGACCGAGTATCTTGCGCAGCAGGGGATTAAGACTCGGTATCTTCACTCTGAGATTCAGTCGCTTGAGCGGACCGAGCTTATCCGTCAGCTGCGGCTTGGTCTGTTTGATGTGCTGGTGGGTATCAATCTGCTTCGTGAGGGTCTTGATATTCCCGAGGTTGGATTTATCGGAATTCTTGACGCTGATAAGGAAGGGTTCCTGCGTGATTCGCGGAGTCTGATTCAGATCATCGGCCGTGCGGCACGCAATGCCGAGTCGCGGGTGGTTTTGTATGCTGACCGCATGACCGATTCCATGCGTGTTGCGATGTCAGAAACCGCCCGCAGACGCGAGATGCAGATTGCGTTCAATGCCGAGCATGACATTGTGCCAAAAACGATCAAAAAACCGGTCCGCGAGAAGGAGGTTGACATTACGGATGTCAAACATCTGCCGAAGTCGGAGATTCCAAATCTCATCATCGAGCTTGAGGCTGAGATGAAGGCAGCCGCCGCAGGTCTTGACTTTGAGAAAGCAATTGCACTTCGCGACAGGGTCAAGGAGCTGCGGAACGGGTTGTGATACTTTCTGACTTTGTGAGAATCTTTGTCCTTGGTCCCGCTTGGGGCAACCACGTATCGCATGCCTTCGGCCTGCTCACCGCTTCGCGGGAATGCACGGAATCTATTTTTTCATATTTTGAGAGAATAAATTATTTCGGAAATTATTCCGTGCATTCCCGCGAAGCGGTGAGCAGGCCGAAGGTATGCGAATCCGGCGCCGCAGGCATTCTCCGTGCATTCCGTGAAGCTCCGTAAAATTTCCGTGTGCTCCGTGGTTACTCCAAACGAGACCACCTACAGAGAACCCAAAAAACGGAAATCATTTTTCAACCCTCACGAGAAAACCCCCGACCCAATCTCATTAATACCTTCTCCCGACCATATACTTTTGATATGACTCGTGCACTCCTGTCGGTCTGGGACAAGACCGGCATTCTTGATCTTGCCAAAGCCCTGGCAGCAAAAAATATCGGCATTCTCAGTTCCGGCGGAACCGCAAAGACGCTTCGTGACGCAGGCATTCCGGTCACAGACGTGTCCGAGTACACCGGTTTTCCCGAGATGATGGACGGCCGCGTCAAGACACTGCACCCAAAGGTTCACGGCGGCCTTCTGGGCAGGCGCGGAACAGACGACGACATCATGAAGGCCCACGGCATCGAAGGCATCGACATTCTCTGCGTCAACTTATATCCGTTTGAGGAGATGTCTCAAAAGAATCTGCCGCTCGATGAACTGATTGAGTTCGTCGACATCGGCGGACCTGCAATGATTCGTGCGGCCTCCAAAAACTTCAAGGACGTTGCCGTTGTGGTGGACCCGAGTGATTACCCGATGGTCATCGAGGCCGTGAGCGGCAAAGGGTTCACTCATGAGCAGAGACTCGGGCTTGCCGCAAAGGCGCTTACGCGGACCGCTGCCTATGACGGAGCCATCTCCAACTATCTGAACAGCCTTAACCGCGACTTCCCGACCACCCTCACCCTTCAGTTTGCCAACGGCCGCCCGCTGCGCTACGGAGAAAACCCGCACCAGAAGGCAGCAGTCTACGGAACATCAGGCATCGCAGGACAGATTGCTTTGCAGGGCAAGGAGATGTCCTACAACAACTATCTCGACGTGCATGCGGCGGTCAGTCTCTGCCGCGAACTTCCGTCGCCGGCAACCGTTATTGTAAAACACAACAACCCGTGCGGGGTAGCTCTCGGCACAACCCAGCTTGCATCCTACCTGAAGGCACGCGATGTGGATCCGGTTTCCGCCTACGGCTCGGTCGTTGCGATGAACAGCCAGGTCGGCAAAGATGTTGCCGAAGAGATCTGTTCCACCTTTGTTGAGGTGTTGATTGCCCCCTCCTTTACAGACGAGGCACGCGAGATCATGAAGAGAAAGGAGAACATGCGTCTCCTGCTTCTCCCGTCCGAAGTTCCGGCTGATGAAGTTCGAACGATTGACGGCGGCATTCTTGTGCAGCGAACTCCGGCCCATGAGGAAGGATGGGACGTTGTGTCAAAGCGTGCGCCAACCGCTGAAGAGGTTGCCGCACTGAAACTTGCATGGAAGGTTGTCAAGCATGCGAAGAGCAACGCCATCATTTACGCGAACGCGACCGAAACCGTCGGCCTCGGCGTCGGCCAGATGAGCCGCGTGGACTCGGCAAAGCTTGCGGTGATCAAGGCTGCCGAGTTTGGCAGAACGATGAAAGGCACCGTCATCGCATCCGATGCCTTCCTGCCGTTTGCCGATACCCTTGAGGTTGCGGCGGCTGCGGGCGCGACCGCACTCATTCAGCCGGGTGGATCGATCCGTGATGCCGAGGTTATTGCCAAGGCAGACGAACTTGGTGTTGCGGTGGTGTTTACCGGAACCCGCCACTTCCGGCACTAATTTTTTTTCATTTATTTCATTGTTTGCGGGATTTTTTGTAGGTGGTCACTTCAAGCGAGTTCATCCACAAAAATCTCCAAAAAATAATTTTTTACTCGAAAGACTTCTGCCCATAAAATCGAAAACCCTTCGAGATTCTGCGAGAAAAACGCCTTATCCATAATTTGTATATAACATAGATGCGAATAATTCAGTACCTACGAAAGAGGTGAATGAAAAAAAATGGTTATTGGCATTGTAGAGAACCTTCGCAGTTCTTATGATTTTACCAACAAGGCGCTCACGTCCTTTGTTGACTGGCTGATTTTGATCTTCATCAGTCTGATGGTCCTGACAGGCGGCCTTCTTGTTGCGTCCGGCATATTCGGTCTGATTATGTCAGCAATGAGCTCGTATTATGGTCTTCCGATGATGTCGGCAGACTCGATGATGATGGCAGACCCGATGATGATGGCAGACCCGATCTCCTCCTCGATGACATCTGCGTTTGCCATGACAGGTATTTTCTCCGTCGGATTCATTGGCCTCGGCCTGATTCTTGCTCTGGTATTTGGCATTCTCATGACCGGAGTTCAGATTCGCGTTTACCGCGGCGGCGAACTTACGCTCGGCTCCTATGGAGGCATGTTCCTTGACGGACTGCTTGCATCGATCATCTGTCTCGTCTACTTCATCCCCTACATCATCATCTCGGTCCTGCTGAATTTCGGCCCCATGATGAACCTTGCATATGTCATTGCAGCTATGATCATTGAAATCGTTGTCATGATTATAACCATGCTGTTCTATCTCATGGCAGTCGTCAGATTTGCCAAGGCACAGAAGTTCGGCGCAGCATTCCAGATAAAGGAAATACTGAACATCATCGGCACGATCGGCTGGCTGACATATCTGGCAAACATCATCGTTGTCGGCATTGTGATTATGGTAATTTACTTCATCCTTATCCTGATCCCCCTGGTCGGATGGGGTTTACTGGTTGCCATCATGCCGTTCCTGATGATCTGGGAAGCAAAGTTCTTCTCCCAGCTGTACGAGTCGGCAACGACATCCCAGGAAGTTGAACCTGCGTCCCCCTGATGCAGGACAACTTCTCCAATTTTTTTTTCTGAAGTTTTTGTTGATAATCCGCGCTCTCTTCTCCACGTGACTCAGGACGAGTTTTCTTCTGTTTGGTAAAATGTCTGTAATCTGTCGGGCATTTTGCAATTCCTGTGAATTGTTCGTCAAAACGCGAACTATGTTTCGAATATATTTAATCTCGAAGAATATCCGTGAGATTCGCAAAATACTTGAAAAACTCCGGCCTTCTTACGAGTGGAGAGGTAATTATAAATAGACATAAGTGAATCTCTCTATAACCACAAAAGAGGTGGATATCTATGTCTATTGGTATTGGAGATAATCTCGGCAAATCTTTTGAGTTTGCCAAAAACCGTCTGGTCGGCAAATGGGTTGACTGGATCATTCTTATCGTTCTGACCCTTATCATTATGGTCGGAGGAGCTATTCCTATCGTCGGATGGGTAATCTCACTTCTTGCAGGAGTGCTGCTTACCGGATTTATTATTCGTGTTTACCGCGGTGGCGAGCCCAAGCTCGACAATTATGTCAAGATGTTTATCGATGGTATCCTCGCAACTATCATTGGAATCATCTACATGATCGTCCCGATCATTCTCGCAGTTATTTTCGGAGCTGCAGCATTCATGACCAGCATGACGTCCTTTAATCCGGCAAATGCAATGGATACCATCAGCGGACTCACCGCGGGTATTGGAATTGTCGGCATTATTGTAACTTTCATTGTCGCTATCATCTTTGGTATTCTTGCAACCATGGCAATTGTTCGGTTCGCAAAGGAGGAGAAGTTCGGTGCAGCATTCGAGTTTGGCGAGATCTTTAAGATCGTCGGCAAGATCGGATGGCTCCATTACATCCTGTCATGGATTGTTCTGATGATCATCTTTGCAGTGATTTTCTTCATCTTCATCCTGCTGTCCCTTATTATCATCGGTCTGATTCTGATGCTGGTCTTCATGCCGTTCATGATGATCTGGCAGGCAAAGTACTTCGCTCAGCTCTACGAGTCTGCGTAAGAATACTAAATCCAAAAATATTTTTTTTTCTTTTACTCAGGGCAAAAACTATAATTGTTCCTGAAGCGATTTTAGAGTATGAACTACAAACTTGTGACTATGTGTGTTCTGTTGCTTGCTGCTCTGGTTCTTGCTGCAGGATGTGTCGGTACCGACAATCCTCCGGCTACCGGCACTCCGACCACAACGCCGACTTCAACCACCAATCCTGACTTCAGTCTTACTCCGGGACCAGCTGGTACTTTCCCTGACGGCAAAGAGGTAGTTGTGCAGGTTGGCCGTGACTCGATCAAACCGGAGATTACGGCGACGTACTCCGGCGGCAAGGGAACGAATCAGGTCAGCAAAATTGAGGTGACCCTCTATCGTGCTGATGACAATGCAGTTATCACGCAGCAGTTTGGTAAGGAGCCAAGAGTAGGTACTGAACTGGTGTTCGTGGGTTCGTCAACGCCGTCCATCAGCGATCGTGTGAAGATTGTGGCATACTACTACTCAGGTGAGGTTGTCGTAGTGAGCGATAAACTTTACACGTTCAAGCCGAGAGGGTAAGTAAAAAAAATATTTTATTCTTTTTTTGCCCAGGTTATGAGCAGGCCGTCATCAATCCTCTCGACGTTTTTGAGAGTGAGGCGGGGAAATCCTTCGGCTCGGGTGAAGCCTGTTCCGTCAACGAGGGTGGGTGCGTCCATTCCGCCGATGATGAGTGCCCCGACATAGATGCGTATTTCATCAAAAAGTCTCTGGCTGGTGAATGACCAGAGAAGTGTTGCACCTCCCTCGACCATGAGTTTTTGTACGCCCATCTCGCCGAGTTTGTCGAGGACGACTTCGAGGTCAACCTGTTCCCGCCCTGCCCGAATAACGGTTGCCTGTTTTGCAAGGGCCACAACTTTTTCCTCTAGTGCCTTGTCTGAGACAAAGATGACCCGCCTTCCGGTTCCTTTTTTGAACATGTCTCCATCGGTCGGCATTTTTGCCTGGCTGTCGATGACAATTCTCATCGGCTGTTCTTCGCGTCCCTGCGATGCCCGTTCTGCGATGAGGTCAGGATTTTTGAGACGAAGCGAGGAGTCGTCGGCAAGTATGGTGCCAATTCCTACCATGACGGCATCGCAGTCCGCCCGCAGTCTGTCGACGCGGGCAAAGTCCTGGTCTCCGGAGATTTTTGTCTGCCGGTGTTCTTTGGTGGATATTTTTCCATCAGCACTCATTGCAGCGTTGATGATGACGTAAGGACGCATGTATGTCCCTTTGTGTTGTTGGAATATATACGTTGCAGGTTAGTGGTGAATGGGCAGGATGAGATTTTGAAACGCGAATAGCACGAATAGTGCGAATGAAAAATCGCCAATGGCGATTTTAAGAAAAGTACTAAGTTACTTATTTTTAGACTACTTTCTCCATTCAGAGATATGTAGATTATTTTTTTTGAAAAATCGCCATTGGCGATTTTTTTATTCGCGATATTCGCGTTTCAAAATCTCGGAAGCATTAACCTCTCCTACTGCGAATAGTTAGGGATATGCCAAATCTCACGGTTGCAGTTCTTGCTCCCAACGGATATGCCCGCGATATCGGGAAAAAGGGAACAAGTACAGATATTACTTTTTACAATCTGAAGAAGGGACATGACACAGTCACGCTGCTTGAGCCGACTCGGTATCCTGACCGGCTTGCTCCGCTGTTTTATGTGGTCTCGATGGCTCACGAGGCTATTGTAGTGGTGGATGCCATCACCCCGATGTTTGCCGAGTGGGTTTTGATTCTGGACTGTGCCAGCGTTGCAAAGGGAACGATTATCCTCAAAAATTACATCCAGCCGTCTGATATTGCCCCGCTGATCAAGGGAACCGTTCTTGAAGGCTACGAGGTCTGCGAGGAGGATTTTATCACGCTTTCTGCAAATCTTCTTGCAAAGGCAGCTGCCCAGCCCGAGTCAGAGCCAAAAGACGGCGCTGTGGGTTCGGTCCCCATCGATCACCACTTCAATGTGCGTGGGATCGGAACAGTTATTCTCGGCTGTGTTGTGGACGGCTGGATCAAGAAGCATGACAAAATGCGGGTCGAACCAACCGGAAAAACCGCACAAATCCGTTCCGTGCAGAAGCATGATGATGACTTTACCTGGGGATGTGCGGGCGACCGTGTGGGCTGTGCGTTGAAGGATATTGAGTCTGATGACCTTGACCGGGGTTTTGTTCTGACGACTGATCCTGCGGTGAAGAGCTCAACAAGCATCACCGGCCAGGCACATCTCGTGAAGTACTGGCCTGCGGCAGTGAAGGATCAGATGGTTGTTTCAGTCGGTCACTGGATGCAGTTCCTTTCTGCCCGTGTGGTTGCCGTTGAGAACGGTTCAGACTGGCATAACCCGAAACTTACCATTGAACTGGAGACTCCGGTTGTGTATAAGCCGGGAGATAAGGCAGTTCTGCATTATCTGGACGGCGGAAAGCTGCGGATTATGGGAACAATTATCCTTCCCTGATTTTTTTGTCGTTTGTCGTTTGTCGGAAATAATTTTGGTGGTGAGGTTACCCGCAATATTTTTTTTCTGTTGTTTTTCGCCCGCGTTGAGTAGTATTTATCTGATGAGTTCCATATATATACAACATGACTGCAGGATACAGTATATCAGTCTGATCAAGGCTGATGACTGATATCATTTTTTTTAGAGTCGACAAACGACAAACGACAAACTTTTTTCAGCAGAGGTTTTTCGGTGTGATTTTTTTAAACACGAACCACACGAAAAAACGCAAAATATAAACTCACAAAATAATACGAAAAACACGAAATAGGAATTTTAACGCGGAGATTGTTGATTGATTCCAGCAGAAACACTTTCTGATCATCGTTTTTATTTTCAGATTTTACGAGGCATCCAGTAATTGCATCTGCATCCAAGAGCAGATTTCGTGTTTTTCGAAATATTTCGTGAGGTAAATTATTCGTGATTTTTCGTGTGGTTCGTGTTTAAAAAAATCACACCACGTAACTCCTCTCCAAAAAAAGATGAGGGAAAACCCCTTCACTTCATGCTCTCGCAGTACTTCAGAATATCCCTCGTTCGCTCAATCCCCAGCGTCGGCTTCGTCACCTCAAGCCACAAATAGAACCCGACCCGCGACGGCGTCGGCCGTTCATACTTAAACCCGCCTGTTTTCACCGGAATCATCTTAAAATATGTCCGCTGCTTACGCGGCTTCAGATAAATCACCGGCGACATCTCAGGATAATCCACCGCAAGAATCACCTTTGAATAGTTCTCTGAAAGCTTCGTAAAATCCAGAACATCAGACTTCACCCGCAGACCATACTCAGACACCAGCCCTTTCAGCG
Organism: Methanorbis rubei; assembly: GCF_032714495.1. Lineage (NCBI taxonomy): Archaea > Methanobacteriati > Methanobacteriota > Methanomicrobia > Methanomicrobiales > Methanocorpusculaceae > Methanorbis > Methanorbis rubei. The sequence continues at coordinate 367,936 of NZ_JAWDKB010000001.1, forward strand.
CAGACGGATACAGCCCTCCGCAGATCACCTTCTTCACCAGCGGCGACACACACGGATCCGCAAAATACTGCTCGCTCGAAAACTTATGATCCATCGCAAAATACAAACGCGTCAGCGCATCATCATGCAGTTTCTTATAATCAAACCCTTGCGTCCTCAGCGACTCGCAGGACACCAGCTTCGGATTCTTCACCGGCTGTGTTGGAAGCGTCGTCAGCCGCAGCGGACGAAGCACTGACTTCATCACCTCGCACGGCTTCGTACCCACATACAAATTGTCGGGGTCAGCGACTAACCGCCGCACCACCTGCGTATTTGAGATATCCACCGAAGAAAACAGGATGAACCCCACATGCTCCTGCTTGAATATATAGCCGAACAGATGCTTCTTGTAAATAATCTCAGCCTCAAGATCCTTCAGATCCGCAGGAGACGTCACAATCTCGCAGAACGTCGCCTGATTCTCATTATCAAACAACAGCAGATCAACTTCAGCCAGATCCTGCCCGTTCCCTCGCACGCGGATATCGCCTTTCTCCGCAGAGTAGAGACCGTTCGTCCCAAGCATAATCTTTGACTTGTGTTTCGGAACATCAGCGCCTTTGCGGACAATTTTCTTAATCGTATTCGTCTGGGACGCGATCCGAATCAGCTGCTCATAAATCAGCGACTCAAACCAGTAGCCCTCAGCTGTTCGCATCAGCATAATATCTTCGGAAAACAGATTCTTCCGTTCCGCTGCCCGCATATGCCGCATAGCCCGCACTGCAACCGCCCGATCTGGACGATACCGATCAAACTGTTCGCCTATCCACTGGAGCACAGCTGCCCCTCCTTCACTAACTTCGTATCTATCACATCAAACAAACTTAGCAGAGCACCAGAATCCTGCGTGTCAGACTCTTGTGCACTCTCTGCTCATAATATCCCGAAACCTCAAACAGACCATTCGTCAGACCGCGTATATCACGGTGGGTTACAATAACCGCTCGTCCGCCCTTCTTTAAGATGCGGCGGATTTCCCGCAGGGACTCCACATACAGCGTGTCCAGCGAATCCGCTCCAATCGTAGTTGACTGGCCGTAAGGTAAATCGGTAGCGACCGCATCAAAGCAGCCGTCAGGATATGGCATCCTCGTTGCATCCGCACGAACATACGCGCCGTTGGGCAGATTACTCCTGCATCCGTCAAGCATCTCGGGATCATAATCACTGCCGATGGATACAACACCCATCAGTTCAGTCTCAAGCAGCATGCCTCCCGTGCCGCAGAACGGATCGCACAACAGTTCTCCCGGCATAACATGCGTCAGGTTCACCATTGTTCTTGCCATCAGGGGCATCATAACTCCCGGATGGAAGAAGGCCCGTCTCTGCGGATTACGGTAGGCATAAGATCCCCGGTCAATGGTGTAGAGAACCTTGCCGAGGAAACACCGGTTATCGGTAAAGAGCGCACGATATTCGACCTCAGGATTGCTGAGGCACACGGTTCCGTGTATGCTCTTTCCCATCATGCGTTCCAGCTCAAGCTGGGACGCATCTACGGTGGAAGGATGAATCTTTCTGACTCTGCAGGCAAAGGGTCGGTCGGCAGTAATATTCAGCTGTGTTAACAGCTCCTGTAAAGCACTGCTTGTCCCGTCGCATTCGCCAATCAGCTCCATGACTACATGGGTCTGTGCGAGTCGTGTTGTCGTCTCCGGATGCTCGACCTCGGCAATCGCAGTACCGGTCGCCGTTCGCGTCACAGTTCCGACGCAGGCAATTTCCGCGATAGCCAGAGAGGTGTTCTCTCCGGAGAGTTCAAACAGCAGGTTCATCCGTCCTATAGATATGCCGTCGGGTTACTAATAACTGTGGGAAGTCTCAGAAATTTTTACAGCACAATTTCCTTCTTTTTGATATACCATGCTTTTGCGCAGTGGTCGGGATGGTAGCGCATCTTTGCCTCGCGAAGTCCCGGAACATCCATGTCAGACTCTCTGTTGATCCATTCGTATTTGCCTTGCAAACATTTCGCGGTCTCCTGATTGATGATCTTATAGATGCCTTTGTACTTCACGAACCCTTTTTCAAAATGTACGAGCGCTGTTGTCGGGTTGAAGTTTTCCCAGACAGAAATAGCTGCGATGTCTCCTTCGGGCGGGATTCTGATCATAAGTCCCTGACAGCCAAGCTCTTCCCAGTGTTCGAGCGCAAACAACACTGCGGTCAGTTCCTCTTTCATGATCAGGTTTGCTTCGCAGTGTTTTGAGATGCTCCATGCTTCAATCATGTCTCTGACTTCAGGCAGGTCCTCAGTGGTGATTCGTTTGGTTGTGTGGGTGTACTCTGCGTTGAATCTGTTGATTTGGCCGCGGATGTTGAGATATTTTCTTCCTTTGAGTTCAGCGAGTTCACTGGTCCGGTAGTAGTATTCGGAAAATCCTCTGTTGGTGTAGACCGGTGTTTCAGGGTGGACTTCTTTGAGATAGCGGACGTCTGCTTCATTATAGAAGTCCATGGCCATCTTTCCGCCGCACTCTTTTGCGAGTGCGAGGACTTCTTCGAAGAGTTCGGGGGATGGCGCCCCCACAGGTGCGCGGTAGGTGGTTTCGCCTTCGACCGTGCAGGCAGTGAGAAGTCTTCCGTCTTGAACAGTGAATGAGTACGGGGCATAGTGTTCCCAGCAGACCATGTTCATGAACGAGTACTCTGAGTGGAGCTGCGGGTATTGTGCAAAGATCTTGTCGAAGGTTGGTTTATCTTTGAGGGTGATCGGTTGGTAGTCTGTTTCACTGAGTGTCATGATTTCCCTGTTCAAGGTTCATGGGAGTGTAGCGTTCCATGGGAGTAAATCCTGCGCGTTTGTAGATGCTTTCGGCTTCGGGTGCTGCGATGAGGCCGAGCCATGAGAGGCCGAGGGCTTGTCCGAGGCTGCGCAGAATTTTTGCAATTTGTGATCCGATGCCCAGGTTTCGGTAGCCGGGCAGGACGACGAGGTCTTGTATGTATCCGTCGGATGAGCTGTCGGCGATGATTCTTCCCATGCCTATGGCGTTGCCGGTTCTGGTATCGAGTGCGACGATAAAGAGGAAGCTGCCGCGAATGAGGGGCGCGAGGCTTTCTGAGTTCCAGCCCATGTCCCACCATCCGCCTGCCCGGTAGAGGTCGATGATCTCTTTTGCCTGCCAGCTTCTGATCATCAGGTATCTGATTTCCTGTTGATTTTGTCTGTTTTCTCCCTCAATGTCCATGAGTTTTTATTAGGTTGGCTTCTGAGTGTTATGAGGGTGACTGTTCGGGACAAAAAAATCCGTTTCGCTGTCTTTATATCCTGCCTCATCCTATGTTGTTAGCTCACAGTCACTCGTGTGTTTTGTGAGAAATCAAGCGAGCTTTTTCGTCTGATTGGTGGCATCCAGCAGTTCGGAGGGTTTATATCTCTCAAGAACGTATGATGTTACCTCGCAAACAGCGCGACCTGCGCTGAGGTAAATGAGCTTCAAAACTCTCGAACCTCGTGCAGTCTCGAAGAGTATAAATACGCTTCATGCGTATGTATTAAGGCTGTTTAAGTGGAGAACGAAACGCGAACCGACACGAAAAAACGTGTGCGGTAGTTTG